>SKZO01000061.1 GCA_007127335.1 Spirochaetales bacterium
GCGCGCTGGACCCGACGCTTCGAGTCGCCGGACCCGTCGCTGCTCGTCATCACCGACGAGTACGAGCTCGTCGCCGGCGACGGCGTCGACTTCCTGTGGAACACCCGCCTGCCGGTCGAGCAGGCCGACGGGCAGGTCATCATCCGGGGCGCCGCCGGCCTGGTCCGCCTCGCCGTGCCTCGCGACTCATCCGTCGACGTCGTCACCCTGCCGCTGTACGGCGACGACTCCCACCAGCAGATCCGCATCCGTACCGCGGGCGCCGCGGGGGAGACCCGCGTGGAGGCCCGTCTCGAGGAGCTCCCATGACCGGCAACACCACGATGCTTCACGGCGCGCACGCGCGATGTCTCAACGGCTGGTGGGACTTTCTCCCGCTCTACGATGCCGCGGACGGCGCGACGCCCGACTCGGTACCCGCGTCGGGCTGGCTGCCGGAAGCCTTTCTCGCCCCGTCCACCTGGACGATACCCGTGGACGGCACCCGGCGACCCGGCGAGCGGTACTACACCAGCACCCGGCGACCCGGTGACGAAGAGTGGGATGAGGAGCTCGACTGCCTCTTTGACATCTACGGATACCCGAAGGAGTGGAGTACGACCCGTCGGGGCTGGATACGCCGCTTCGTGGATATTGACCCGCCTGCAAACGGCAGGCGCGTCTTCGTTCACTTCGCCGCGGTCTGTCCCCGGGGCCGCCTCTTCTGGAACGGGAGCGAGATCTCATCGCACGTCCACCCCTGCCTGCCCTGGCTCGTAGACGTGACCGATCACCTCGCGCCCGGAAGGAACGAGATTGCCGTGCTCGTGGAGGACTACGAGCGCGACGAGCACGGGCGGGCGAAGGTTCCCACGGGAAACTGGATCCCGGAATCCGTGTGCGGCATCTGGCAGGATGTGTTCCTCCTGGAGCGTCCCTCCGTTCGGGTGGACGATGCGACGGTTCGAACGTCGGTCCGGGACATGACGATCAGCTGCGTTGTCGTCTTGCGCAACGATTCAGCCCGCGACGTAGAGATTGATGTGGCGGCGCAGGTGAAGAGGTGGAAGCAGACCGACGTCCTGTTCGAGCTGCCGTCCCGGCGCGTGCGCGTCGCCGCGGGCAGGAGTGCGACCGTAGAGACCGTTGCAGACTGGCCGCAGGCGCCGCTGTGGTCACCGGCAGACCCGCAGTTGTGCATGCTCCACGTATCGCTGCAGAGCGTCGCGTCCGGTGATGGTGAACCGGTGCTCGACGAGTACCGCGAACGGTTCGGGTTTCGCGAGGTATGGATCGAAGGGCGTGACATCATTCTGAACGGCCGGCCAATCCGCATGTTCAGCGACTGGGGTCACAAGCCTACGCTCGCTCACCACCATGAGGGCTGGATCCGACGCTGGTTCGCCATGATCCGCGACGGGAACATGAACCACTCGAGGCTGCACACCCATCCGCATCCGGTGCTCATCATGGATTTCGCAGACGAAGAGGGTATCCTCATCACCGGCGAGACCGGTATGCACGGAGCCGGCGGCGCCCAGGGCGCAGACGACCCGGCGTACTGGGAGGCGGCCGCGGATCACGTTCGGCGCTTCGTCGCGCGCGACAAGAACCATCCCTGCATCGTTCTGTGGAGCGTTGAGAACGAGATGCGGTGGAACCGCAACAGGACCGATCTGTACAAGACCGGGCTTCGCGACATCGGCCGGTTCTTCGGCGAGATCGATCCCACCCGCCCCGCGTACCACGAGGGAGATACGTCGCTGTGGGACGAGCGCGAGCTGGAGATCATGAGTCGCCACTACGGCAAGGAGTGCTCCGGGCTCGGCTGGTGGGACCGCCTGCGTCCGCTTCACAGCGGCGAGATGTCGCTCTACCACTACTCCGGACCCAACAATACGTGTCATCTTGGCGGCGACTCGGTCTGGGCTTCGTTTGCCGCGCTCGATACCGCGGCCGCCGCGGACACCAGGGCGATCGTCGAAGACGGCCGTGTCTCCGGCGTCTGCTGCTTTGGTCCCTGGAATATCTCGTGCCTCGAGAACCTGCGGACGAACGACGATGACGTCGCGCTCGCCTACGACGACTGGACGGCGCCCGGCGCGAAGCCGCTGCGCCTGCGCGCATGGAGCGCCGAGTTCTCGTTCTGGACGAAGGACGGTCCCGGCTACCGGCCGCAGCCGAGTTTTGCGATCCAGCGGGCCGCGTTCCGGCCCTTCGCGGCAATCGACACGAGCAGACGGACCGAGTACTACGCCGGGACGGAGATCGAGCGGATCGTCCACTGCGTGAACGACACCGGGGGCGCGGTTCTCGCGCGGGTGCAGATCGGCTTTGGCGAGAGCGGATCGGGTCGCTGGTCGCACGAGGAAACCGTCTCGCTCGAACCTGGAGGCACCGCGCGACTGCGGGTACGGGTGCCCGGCGCGGTCGTGAGCCCCGGCGAACCGCAGTATACCGTGCGCGTCGTGTCTGAGGAGGGCGAGATCGACTCCTGGACGCGTACCTTCCGGGTCGACGAGCCGGCGACGGTCGGGCCCGCTGCGGCCGCGATGGCCTCACCGGCGCCGGTTATCCTGGTGTACGGGCCCGGGAGGCTGAAGGAGGTCTGGGTCGACCTGGGAGTTGAGGCGGTCTACCTTTCGTCGCTCGATGAGCTGGACCCCGGCCGCTCGAAGGTCCTCGTGGTCGAGCCGTTCACCGTGGAGGCGGGTACGGAGCAGAACAGGCGGATCAGGGAGTTCTGCCTGACCGGGGGCCGTGTCATCGTGCTCGAGCAGCGGGCGTCGCTCTTCCCCGGGATCGAGCTGCGGGAGATGCCCATTCAGAAGGCGTTCGTGCGGGTCTTCTCGCCACATCCGGCGCTCCTGCATCTGACCGAAGAACGGCTGCAGTTCTGGGGCGACAGCGCGTACAGCGACCTTGATAACGACGCCTTCGTCGCGCGGAAGTGCTACGCGAAGCCGGGGTCCGGCTCCGCGCTCGCGCTCCTCGAAGGCGGCGAGGGCGGGTTCGGCACCGGATCGCTCGCGCACAGTCCGCTGCTCGAGATACCGGTTGGAGCCGGAACCGTATGGGCGTGCCAGCTGACGCTCGCCGATCGCCTCGAGGAGATTCCGGCGGCGCGAAGGATGCTCGTGAACCTCGTGGAGGCGGCCTGTGGCTTCGATGAGGCAGGACGGTCCGCCGCCGCGGCCGCCGGCGGCGACCGAACGCCGGCGAACCGCCTTGCCGACCGATCATCGGTCGATCAGTTCGTGGAAGCCGCGCGTGCCGGGGCGACGGTGCTCGTCGAGCCCGCGACGCCGGACGAGCTCGAGGCGTGGAACCGGCACCTGCCCGTTGAGTTGGCTCCGGTGAGCAGCGGCGAAATCTACCAGGCGGTGCGGGTACGCCCTGACCCGCTCCTTGACGGGATCAGTAACGAGGACACGAGCGGAATCGTCTCGTGGACCTACGGCCCCTCACCCGAGGGCAATGTCGCGATCGGTTCATGGTTTCTCGCTCCCGCAGACGGTCTCGTGCCGCTCCTCGAGACGCCCACGCAGAGCTGTCTCGCCGAGCTTTTCGTGCACGGCGGGAAGACCGAGCCTCTGCGGGCGCACACGCTCACGCGTTTTCTCGGCCCCGAGGCGCCGCAGCGGTTGGTCGCGCTCGGGACCGTCGCGGTGGGATCCGGGCGGATCGTCTTCAGCCTCATCCGGCCGACGGACTCCGTTGCGCTCAACCGGTACCGCAGCCGGCTTCTCGTGAACCTGGGGCTCGAGAGCCCGGCAGACCCGCTCCAAGGAGACGCCGTGCCACACCAGGGCGGCGGCACCGGCTACCCGCGGAAGGCGGCGATTCTCAGGGCAGTGCCGGACGATGCGCGGCTCTCGCGGCTTGTCTCCGCGACGGCCTTCAGCAACGAGCGGATGGTCACCATGCCCATACTCGACCTCGCACCGTGGGAGACCGAAGAATCCGCGGAGGGGGCCTGGCAGGCGTGCGCAGAGACGGTGTGCATCTGCTTCGTGCTCTCGTCGCACGTGGCGCGCAAGAACCTCGAGATGGACATTGGCGTACCGAATCCGCAGGCGCTGACTTTCCTCGATCTCGCCGGGTCCGGCACGGTCGAGCCGGTGATCAATGCCCGACGCCTCGACCCGGTCGCGCTCGTCGACGGAAGCGGTACGCTGAGCGACGTCGCGCTCGAGCGGGGCAACAACCACGTGCTCCTGATCTGGCGCCCGGAGTCCCGCGACGACCGGTTGTCGCTGCGGTGGCGTGACATCATGCGGCGGCCGGAGACCGACTTCCGGTTCCATCCGTGAGGACTACCGGCTCGCGTTCCCCGGCGGCCGACGCCGCTCCATCGCGTGGCTGTCACCGGGCGAGCGGCAGCCGGCCTCGCCGGTGACGACGAAGCCGAAC
>SKZO01000209.1 GCA_007127335.1 Spirochaetales bacterium
GACCCGCCTGTGCCGGTCCCGTCGCCGGTACCCTACATGTCGACTGTGACGATCTCGAATCTGGATGCCCTGAGCTGCATCTTCCGTGCATCGCGCCCGGCGGCGACTACCACGTAGGCCTCGCTATCGCCGAAGGGCACGATCGCCGACAGATACTCGCTCATCGCCCCGGGGAAGGTGTAGAAGTCCCAGACGTAAGTGCTCATTCCCCGATCCAGACGCTCCTTGGTGAAGTACGTTCTGAGATCCTCGCCATCGATCTGGATCGACTGTGCGTCCCGGGTCTGAAAGAGGATCGTACCGCCAAGGTCCTCAATAGCCTCCTGGTAGAAGAGCATGATCTCAAGGGGTGAGCTGCCTTCTTCCGGGCGGCACCAGAGACGGCGAATGGTCCCCATGGCCGTTACTACCTCTTCCTCGCTCACGACGACGTAGTACTCCTCAAAGCCGATCTCGTCGTCGT
Source organism: Spirochaetales bacterium (assembly GCA_007127335.1). Lineage (GTDB taxonomy): Bacteria > Spirochaetota > Spirochaetia > DSM-27196 > SLST01 > SLST01. Next base: position 464 of record SKZO01000209.1, read on the forward strand.
AGCGGACTTCGCTGTCGCCAAAGATTGGTATGACGTCGGCAATGCCCTGCGGGTCTTCGGCTGCCGCCGGCGTGACCGAAACGTCGAGGGTCTCGGCAATTGTTGCGCACCCCGCCGAAATGAGCAGCACTCCTACCATCAACGCGGTTGCCGTCACGCACGCCTTCTTCATCCTGGTTCCTCTACACATTGATCATCCTCCACGAAGATTCAGCACTCGCTGTAGTTCGTAGCATAGCCCATCGGGTAGCCACGTCAAGTCCGATCAGGCAGGTGCCCGCCAAACTGGCACAGAGGGCCGCATGCCACGGCGTGCCCTGCCTTACAAATCTGTAATCCTCCCGCAATGTGCCGGTAAGGCAGGATATCTACTATCTGTCCAGACAAGTACGGCATGGAGGAGTAGCCATGAGGCGAGAACAAGTGTTTCGATCGATGGTGTCGGTGGTCGCGCTCACCGCGATCGCCGTCGCCGGAGGATGGTTCGGGGCGCAGCTGCCCGCGCGGGCACCCGATGCGGTGCAGACGGCGGAGCAGCAGGCTCAGCGCGCGAATCACTACGCGTCGCACGTTGATGTGATTGAGGCTCCGGAGCTCTTCGCGCGGACGCCTGCTGCGCCGGTCGAGCGGGTCGCAGCGATCGATCCGGCGGAGCGGCACGGAGTTGCGCGTGCATTCCAGGAGCAGTTTCGAGCCGTGTCCGAGATGACGATTCCAGTGGTGGTCGAAATCAACGTTGTGAATACGGTGCGGCGCCGGGTCCAATCCTCACCGTTTGAGTTCTTCTTTGGAACGCCCCGCGGACAGGAGCCGGAAGAACGCGAGTTCACCCAGCGCGGACTCGGCTCCGGCGTCATCGTTGCTCGAGACGGCGAGACGGTCCACGTCGTCACCAACGACCACGTTATCCAGTCCGCGACGGAGATCGAAGTGGTCCTCGCGGACGGCCGCCGATTCGACGCCGAGCTCATTGGCGGTGACGACCGGATGGATATCGCGGTCGTCAGCTTCACCACCCGGGACGAGGTTCCGCTCGCAAGCCTTGGCGATTCGGATGATCTGTTCGTTGGGGACTGGGTCTTCGCCGTGGGGAATCCCCTGGGATTCGAGTCCACGGTGACCGCCGGCATCGTCAGCGCGAAAGGCCGCCTTCCGTCTGCCGGTTCCGGACTGAGCGGGGTAACCGATTATATCCAGACCGACGCGGCAATCAACCGGGGCAATTCCGGCGGCGCGCTCGTGAATCTCGAGGGTGAGATCGTCGGCATCAACACCTGGATTGCCTCGCAGACCGGCGGCAGCATCGGCCTTGGTTTCGCGATTCCCATCAATTCGGCGAAGCGGGCCATCTCCGACATCATCACGTCGGGCGAGGTCGCCTACTCCTGGCTTGGCGTCCAGGTCGCAAACGCTTCCGGAGTACTCGCAGAGGAGCTTGGAGCGGATGACTCAGGCGCGCTCATCACAGGCATCTACGAGGAATCCCCGGCGGCAGCGGCGGGGCTCCTCCCCGGTGATGTCGTCACCCATATAGGCGATCGTGCCGTTCCCGACTCGACGGCGCTCGTGCGGGCTATCTCCGCGATTGAGCCCGGCCGGTCGGCAACGTTCCGGATCATACGTGACGGCGAGCGCCTGAGCCTTGGCGTGCGTACCGCTCCGCGCACCGCCGAGAGCGGGCAGGATCTCTCTTCGCTGTGGCCCGGCATCACCGTCGCGCCCATCTCCGACCAGGCGCGCGAGCAGCTCAATCTTGACGACGAGCTGCGCGGAGCACTCATCGCTGCCGTCCCGTCGGGCACCCCGGCAGGCGCGAGTGGCCTGCGTCCCGGTGATGTTGTAACGGCGATCAACGGCGTCGCCGTGGAGAACACCCGTGACTTCTATCGTGCCTTGAATGAATCAAGACAGGACGAGGTGCAGTTCCGGGTCCTTCGGGAGGGGCGCCACCTCATCATGGGATTTGTCCGCTCCATGGCGATCGGGTCCGACCCCGTTCGGACGAGAGGTTGAGAGAACGGAAGAGCCGAGCTGCGGCCGCCTGCATGCGCAGACGGCCGCCTCGCCGCTCTCGTCTACATGGCGTAGCCGGCGATCGTCCAGGCGACGTCGCTGACGTGCGCGCCGTTGGAAGGCGATCGTCGGTTTGACAGTACTACGACCACGATGTCTGCGTCCGGGTAGACCAACCAGCTTGCATTGCCGCCCAACTGGCGACCTGTATGCCACCGGACGGCTCTCCAAAGATGCGTGCCGCGCCGCCAGCCGATTGTTCGGTCGTTCGCGAGACTTGGTGTGACCGCCGTCCACATGAGATCCCTGGTCGCGGGTTCGAGCAGTTCGCCGTCGATCAGCAACTGCCCCAGTCGAGCCATGTCGTAGACGTGGGCCTCCATACCGCCGCCAAGAACCTTCCAGCTCAGATCGTCCACGGAGCCGGAACCGCTTGCCGGTTCCGTCATGAGCGTCCCCGAATCATTGTAGATGCGCGCGCGGTGCTCGTCGGCTACCGTGCGGTCTTCGGCGCGCAGAGAAGTGAGGCCGAAGGGGGTGCTGAGCTCCGCCTCAACGAGGTCGGCAATCGACATCCCGGTCACGCTCTCGAACGCGGCGCCCAGCAGCGTGTAGCCCGGGGTGCTGTAGCGGTACCCTTCTCCGGGGCCACATATATCCACACCCGAGGCGAGCGTGAGGTTGTCCGAACTGTCGTCATCAGTTAACAGCTCGTTGTCCCAGAAGTCGAACTCTGCGGCCGCATCGAAAGCGGTACCGTAGAAGTCGTATTCGCGGGACGTGACGACGGATTCCGCGTAATGCGGGATGCAGCCCTGATGGGCGAACAGATGCGCGAGGGTGTGGTCGCCGTGCTGCGGTCCCATGTCGGGCACGTGAGTCCTGGTCAGGTCTCCGACGATGTCGAGCTCGTCCCGCTCGTGCAGCCGCATGCCGATGATTCCGCCCACGGCCTTGCTCACGGACGCGAGACGGTAGAGCGTGCGCGCGTCGGCCGGTCGCTGGTTCTCAACGTCGCGGTACCCGAATCCGCGGCGGTAGACGAAGACCCCATCTTTCATGATCGCTGCGCTGATGCTCGGCAGGCCCTCGCTATCCATGTGGGCCTCGAGATCGGCATCGACGTCGTTGCGGTGCTCCCAGGTGGCACGCATCGCATTCTGCCGCCATACCGCCGCGACCCGGGTGCCGCTGGTCGTCTCGTAGATGGAAAGACGCAGGGGCCGGTATCCCCGATCGGTCATTTCGCGAATACGGTCGCCGTACGATGTAGGCGTCATGTTCCGGTATGCTCCCCACGCCCGTCCACCGTGTCCTTCGGGACCTTCCTGCCTTCCCTGGAAGGCGTTCCTGTTCCGGTTGTCGACCCAGATGGCCGCGAAGTTCTGGGTCTCACCGCGCATGTACGAGACCAGGTCAATGAGTCTGTCGTTCGCGGCGAAATGGTGGTCAAAGGCGTCGCCGTAGGCATCCGGCGTCATGTTGATGATGTGCGTCCACTCGAAGTCGTCGACGTTCTCTACCCACACGCCGGCGTATCGCGTGTCGCCGTCTTCCATGTACGCTTCCACGTCAACCGGCATGAACCCTTCATCCTTGTACGTCGAGTAGCGATTGCTATACTCGCCGGTCGTGACCGCGCGGAACGCGCGCCACTCGAGGTCTTCCCTGTTCTCGTACCAGATACCAGCCCACAGGCGCTGACCACCCTTGAGGTAGGTCGCCTGGTTGACCAGACGGTAGCCCGCCTCCGACAATTCGTCCTCCAGGCTGTTCATCTCGGCGAGCGAAAGATCCCAGTGCGCCTGCCATTGGCGTTCGCCCGGCAGATCCTCGTGCCAGACCGCGTGGTAGCGCTCGGCCGCTTCGTCAAAGCCCATATCAACCATCATCAGCCCGCGCGAGCGCATCTC
>SKZO01000106.1 GCA_007127335.1 Spirochaetales bacterium
AACCAGTTGTCCCGCCTTCTTGGGAAGGCATGTCTCTTGTGTGATCGTTCTTCAAAGGAGATGTGATGGATCGCAGAACGCTGCTCGCGGTCGTCCTTTCGGTTATTGTCATTACGATCGGGTTCTCGATTCAGAGTCTCCTGTTCCCACCGGCCGAACCGATTCCGTCGGACCCCGCAGACCGCCCCCAGATCACCCGTCCCGTGGATCCCGCCCCGGACGAGGTGACAGACCCCGTCGCGCCCGCTCAACCGACCGGGGCCGTCGTGGCGGTCGAACAACCGGGTATCAGCAGACAGGAGCGAGTCTACGAGAACGAGCTCATTCGGGTCACGATGAGCCCGGAGGGCGGTACCATCACCTCGTTCGAGCTCCTCGAGCACATGGACGGGGACGAACCGGTGAACATGGTGTTCCGGGGAACCGACGATCAGGCAGCCATGACGCTCCACTTTGGCGACCACACCACCCGGCCGGTGACTGACCTCTTCGAGTTCCGACTGGTCGACCAGACCACCTTCGAGTTCAGCCGCGCCTTCACCGTCGTGGGCCGGGAGGGTTCCGACTTCAGGCTCGTCCGTCGCTACTCCTACGCCCCCGGCGAGCACATGTTCCGCCACGAGATCGAGATCCGTAACGTGGACACCGCGGCGTTTGTACCGCTCAACTTCGACGGGATCGCCTACACCATTGGTTACGGTCCTCAGATCGGTCCTTACTTTGAGCAGCTCGATCAGCGAACTGAGTTCCGCCGTTACATGACGTACCAGGACGGCAGACGGCAGAACTTCAACCGCATAAGCCAGGGCGGCGCTGAAGTCATCCCCCAGCGCGTACGCTGGGCGTCGGTCGCGGGGAAGTACTTCGCCGTCGTTGCCGTTCCGCAGGTCAACGCCGACCTCACGACCGTGCTCGCACGCAAGGATCGCGAGGGAGTGCCCGAGGGCTCGCAGCTCTACATCTCCCGCCCGGTCATTCGTGCCTCAGCGATGGTAGACACCTATTACTACTACGCTGGGCCCAAGATTCCGGCTGCCCTGAATCGCTACGATGCACGCGACCAGAATGCCTGGGGTCACAGCGAGCTCAATTTCCGTGAGATCCAGGAGACGCGCGTCCTGTTCGGGTGGCTCGAGAACATTCTCAAGTGGGTGCTCCAGCTCATCGTGCAGGTCGTGCCGAATTACGGCATTGCGATCATCATCCTGACGGTACTCGTGAAGCTGCTGCTGTGGCCGTTGACCCGCAAGAGTTACGAGTCGAACGCGCGGATGCAGCTGGTGCAGCCCAAGATGGCTGAGATCCGCGAGAAGCACAAGGACAACCAGCAGAAACAGAACGAGGAGATGGCGAAGCTGTACAAGAAGGAAGGCGTGAACCCGTTGGGAGGGTGCCTGCCCATGCTTGCGCAGTTCCCCTTCTTCCTCGCCATGTACGGTCTGTTCAACAACCACTTCGACCTGCGCGGTGCGATGTTCATCCCCGGATGGATTGACGACCTCTCCGCTCCGGACGTGGTATTCGGCTTTGGTGATTTCACCATTCCGCTGATCGGGTGGACCGCGATTCGCGGCCTTCCCATGCTATTCGTCGGCACGCAGCTCATCTCATCCAAGCTGATGCAGACGCCCTCGACAAGTCAGTCGAGCGGTCAGATGAAGTTCATGCAGCTCGGGTTGCCGATCATCTTCTTCTTCATCCTCTACAACGTGCCTTCCGGACTCCTGGTCTACTGGATCTTCCAGAACGTCCTCACCGCCGGACAGCAGTACTGGTACAACAAGATGAAGAAGAACGAGCCGCCTCCCGCGACGAAACCTCGCAAGAAACGCCCGTAGAAGAGGGAGAGATATGTATCAGGAGTTCGAAGGAAAGACGGAGAAGGAGGCGATCGACATCGCCATCGAAGCGCTCGGGCTCGAGCGTGACGAGTTTGACGTGGAGATCCTGGAAACCGAAAAGGGCGGGTTCCTGAGCCTGCACAAGAAGGTCAGGATTCGCGTCCATCTCAACGATGAGATCGTCTCCGCGGGAAGCGATGCGCCGGAAAACGATCTCGAGCACGGTGTCGTGGACTTCGTGCGCGGCCTCGCCGACAAGATGGGATATCCCGCAGAGGTGCGGGTCAAGTACCGGGAGCCGGGCAAGATCGGGCTTCGTCTCGACTCGCCCCACTCGAGCATTCTCATCGGCAAGAAGGGCAAGAATCTCGACGCGATCCAGCTGCTCGCAAACGTGATCGCCGGCAGGCTCGACGACCATGAGACTCGCGTCATCGTGGATACGGAGAACTATCGGCAGCGGCGGGAGGAGAGCCTCATTCGTCTCGCGCAGCAGGTGGGGGACCAGGTCATGCGCACTCGCCGCAGCAAACTGCTCGAGCCCATGAACCCTTTTGAGCGTCGGCTCATCCACACAACGCTCAATGACGTGGCCGGAATCACCACCAAGAGCGAAGGCGACGGCCTCTACAAGCAGGTTCGGGTCATGTACCGGGGCGCGGACGAGTAGATCCAGGCCCTCCGGGGCGGCGCGGTGATCCCGGTTGCCGCGCCTCCTGTGGATAATCTGTGGACAATCTCTGAACAGCAGCAGGTCTTTTCTGACGTGAGGGGCGGTTTGCGCGCGAAACGGTCGTGTTCCGTGCTCGACCCTCGTGTCTGAGAACGAAATCAGCGAGGTTTTGGGCCAAAGGTGGGCTTTTCGCGCTGCGTCCGGACTCGCGCCCCGTCTCATCCCGCCCGCGCCAGTGTGCACAAGCTGTGGATAACATCGCGAAAGTCCAACGTAAATCCATAGCGCAACACAAGTTGGTCACTGTACGAGTGAGCTGAAACGGGCTATACTCCCATCAATGGCACGCACCACCGCCCTCCACCAATGGCACCAATCCGCGGGCGCACGCATGACCGAGTTCGCCGGGTGGGACATGCCGGTCTCCTATGAGCGCGGCGCGATCGAGGAGCACCGCCTGGTCCGCCGGTCCGCCGGGCTCTTCGACACGAGCCATATGGCGCAGTACCGTGTCAGAGGCGCGGGATCGCTCGAGTACCTTGAACGGCTCGTGAGCGCGCGGCTGTCAACGCTCGCTGAGTGGGGCTCAACCTATGCGCTGCTCTGTCGCGACGACGGCGGCGTGCTCGACGACCTCTTCCTCTACCGGCTTCCGGATGCCTGGTTCGTCGTGGCGAACGCTGCGAATCGCGAGCGCGATGCGAACTGGTTCCGCGACCATCTGCCTCCATCCGGTGTTGAGTTTGCCGACGTCTCCAACGCCACCTCCATGTTCGCATTCCAGGGGCCTTCCGCGCTCGCGGTGATGGATCGTCTCAGTGACGGAGCGGCGAGCCGGATATCCCGGTTTGCGGCGGCGGAGCTCACGCTCGCGGGTTGCTCCGTGACCGTGGGGCGGACCGGCTACACGGGCGAGGACGGTGTTGAGCTGTTCGTGCCCAACGGTGCGGCGCCTGACCTCTGGGAGCTCCTGCTCGCCGAGGCCGGTCGGGCCGGTATAGAGGCCGGACCGATCGGCCTCGCTGCACGCGACAGCCTCCGGTTCGAACCGGGATTTCCCCTGTACGGACACGAGCTCTCCACCGAGATCAGCCCAATGGAAGCCCGGCTCGCCTGGGCGTGCGATCTTGAGAAGGAGTTCATTGGGAGGGACGCGCTCGCGCGTCAGCGCGAGCGGGGAGTAGAGCGTCGGCTGGCCACGGTAAGAATGGCCGAGCGCAGCGTTCCCCGCGAAGGCTTCGCGGTGCTCAGCGACGGACAGGAGGTTGGATTCGTTGCCTCGGGCATGTACTGCCCAACCGTCGACGCCTCCTGCGCGAACGTCTTCGTCCCCCGTGCCCTTGCAAAAGCAGGCACAGATGTTACCATTGAGATCCGGGGCCGACCCCGACCCGCGGTCGTCGTGAAACGGCCGTTGTATACCCCTGCGTATCGACGATAAGGAGCGGATCATGACCTTCGACGAAAGTGTCAGGTATCAGGAGTCGCACGAGTGGGCGCGCAAAGACGGTGACGTCGTAGTCGTCGGGATTTCCGACTACGCCCAGGACAGTCTTGGCGACGTTGTCTACGTGGAGCTGCCCGAGGTGGGGACGACGCACAAGAAAGGCGACGCCTTTGGCGTCGTTGAAAGCGTCAAGGCTGCGAGCGACGTCTATCTGCCGGTCTCCGGCGAGGTCGTCGAGATCAACAGCGCTCTGGAGGATGAGCCTTCCACGGTCAACGAGGCCCCCTTTGGAGCCGGCTGGCTGGTCCGCATCAAGCCGAGCGATGCGTCCGAGCTCGACTCGCTGATGAGCGCGAGCGAGTACGAGGAGTTCACCAGGGGCCTCGACGACTGACCATGGCGTACCTTGGCAACACCGATGCCGA
>SKZO01000085.1 GCA_007127335.1 Spirochaetales bacterium
CCCTCGGAGAGCCGTCTCCCGGACAAGCCGTACAGCCTCCCGAAGTAGGCGACGTTCTCCGCCGCCGTCAGGTCGTCGTAGACCGCGATCTCCTGCGGCACGAGCCCGATGCGACGTTTCACCTCGGTTCCGACCCGCTTCATCCTTTGGCCGAAGAGCGAAACCTCACCCGAATCGAAGGCGGTGAGCCCAATGATCCCGTTTATCGCCGTCGTCTTTCCGGCTCCGTTCGGACCGAGCAGCCCCAGGATCTCGCGGTCCTCTATCGCAAGATCGACGTTATCAACGGCCACGACGTCGCGGTACCGCTTGACGAGTCCCTCACCCTGTACAACCATGGCTCCTCCCCTGCAGGTTCTCCCTGCGCTTCGAAGCCAAGGATACCGTGAGGATCACGAGTCTGGTACCGTGTAATGTGTCAGGATTCCGGGGTGACGGATGTCACGTGCCGGGGCGGCCGCCCGCGGACGGTCGCGCCCCTACGCCATCGGCTCGGCGCGCTGGACGAGCTGGATAGGGAAGCCCCAGGGATCGCGCAGCATGCAGAGGGTGTCCCCGGCCGGCGTGACGGTTGTGTCCTCCGCAACCGTCGCGCCCGCCTCGAGAAGCCGGGTGCGCTCTCCGGCGAGGTCGTCGCAGGTGTAGGCGATGTGCGCGACGAGCGGGTCCTGCCGGGGATAGTCCGGAACGCTCGCCTTCTCGTTGTGGTACACCTCGATCATCATCCCGTTCTCGTCTGCGATGAAGTGCATGTGGACCGGGGGTCCGCCCGTGCGGCGGATCGTGTACCCGAGGTGCGCTACGTACCACTGTGCAAAGGCGGCAGGGTCCGCCACGTTGAAGGCGACGTGCTCGATTCTCATGATTGCTCTCCTGGTGGATGGTGGGGTGATTCGAGACGGGGCTTGAACTCGGCGAACTCGTACTCGATCCGTCCGTTCGACCGGACCTCGACGCTCGAATGACCGCGCGAGGCGAGACTCTCAAGAACCTTCTCGGCTTCGGCTATAGAGAGCTCAGACTCGAGCGCGACTAGCGAGGGAGTGAGAACGCCGCCGTGATTGCGCGCGAGGCGAAGCACCTCCCGTTCGCTGTCCTCGGGACGTCGCGTGCGAGACTCCACGCGCTCGCGCCTGCCGCTGCGTTCCTCGAGCGCCTTCCGCAGACCGTGCATCATGGGGATGACTCCGGCGAAGGCCGCGGGGAAGATCCAGATCCAGCTCCCGCCTCGCAACCAGAGAATGCCAAAGACCGCCGCGATGACCAGGCCGGTGGAGAACTCCTCCCAGCCGCTCTTGCTCTTGCTCTTACCCATCTGCGTTCAAGGTACTATGCCGGGAGGACGCGCTGCAATCGGCCAGCCGCCTGCCGCGTACGCCTCTACCGTTTTTCAACCGGCACGTACTCCTCGTTGAAGCTGCCGGTGTAGATCGCCCGGGGGCGGAAAATCCGGTTGTTCGCAAGGTACTCGATCACGCGAGCGCACCAGCCGGCGACACGCGACACGGCAAAAATCGTCGTGTAGAGCTCAGCAGGGATCTGCATGCACTCGTAGACGATCCCGGAGTAGAAATCGACGTTGGGGAAGATCTTTTTCTTCTCGCCGAGCGACGCAACCACCTCCTTCTCGAGCGCTACGGCCGTCGCGTAGAGCTTCGAGGCGTGTCCGGATTCTGCGGCAAGCAGCTTCGCGAGGGGCCCGAGGATCCGGGCACGCGGATCATAGGCCTTGTAGACGCGATGACCGAATCCCATCACCTTCTTCTTCTCTTCCTGCGCGGCGCGGTACCACTTACTCACCGCCCCCGGTGAGCCGATCTCGTCGAGCATCTTGATTACCTCGACGTTCGCCCCGCCGTGCAAGGGGCCGCTCAGCGCGGAGATCCCTGATCCGATCGCCAGGTAGATATCCGAGAGGGTGGAGGCGACAACCATGGAGGCGAAGGTGCTCGCGTTCATCCCGTGGTCGGCGTGCAGGATGAGACAGACATCCATCACCCGCTCCTCGAGCGGCGTGGGCCTGCGTCCGGTGAGCATGTAGAGGTAGTTTCCGGCAAAGCTCAGGTCAGGAGCGGGCTCTATGGGAATTCTCCCTTCCCGCACGCGGCCGATCGTCGCCGCGATGCTCGCCACACCGGCGATCAGGTTGTAGCAGCTCGCGATCTCGTCCGAACCGACCAGCACGTCGGGCTCAGGTGCGGCCCCTCTTCGGAGCATCGACGAGATGAACTGAAATACCGGCCGGCGCTTGCCGGTCGGCCGCGTCTCCATGGGGATGGAGTCCTCGTCGGTCGCAATGAGCCGGCCGCGCTCTTCCTCGAGTTGGCGGTCGCGATAGGTCTGCTTCTGCCGCATCAGGTTGGTCCCCAGCCGTAGCGCCGCCATCGGGTTCATGTCCTGGACCGGGAAGCTCAGTAGCAGCCGCTGCGTCTCCGGTATGTACATGCGCCGGAAGAGCGTCGTCTTGAAAGCGTCAAACTCCCGTGCCTTCGGCAGTCGCCCGTGCAGCAGGAGAAACGCAACCTCCTCGTAACTCGAGTAGGCGCACAGGTCGAAAATGTCGTAGCCGCGGTAGATGAGCCAGCCCTTTGAGCCGTTGACGTAGCCGATCTTCGACTCGCACGCGATCGCTCCCTCGAGTCCGGGACCGACGGTGCAGGTGACGGGCCATTCGACCTTTGCCGTCAGGCCCGGCTCGGGTTCGTGGTCGGTCTCCTGGTAGGCCTGCTCTCTCGCCTCCAGGATGATGCGCGTGATCTGGTCGTCGGCCGTCGCGGTCTGTTGCCTGGTTGTATCGCTGCTCATGGTTTCCTCGCGGCCATTGTACCGGTTTGCGGCGAGCGAGGGAATCCGACGCGAACATCACCGCTATCAGCGATGCGCGCACTCACACTTTGTGAGCCGCTCACACCTTGTGAGCCGCTCACACTTTGTGAGAGAGCGCCCTGTTCTTCTCGTAGGCCATGAGCTCGTCGCGGGTGAGCTTGCCGGGCTTGATCGTGATCTCGAGCCGACGCGAGAGCTTCTCCAGAAGGACGTCGCGGAACCGCTCGAGCGTTGCCGTTTCACCTGCCTCCTGCTCGACACTCGTCAGCGGTTCGAGCGCCTTGTCCTTCACCTCAGGGGGCACGTAGAGCACCTTGAACAGGGGCTCGGTGTCCATCTCCTTGAGAAAGGCGACGATATTGGAGACGTAGAGATTCTCGATTTCGCTCAGGAGAATCGTCGCGAGCTTGCGCCCGCCTCCCGCCCTGACGGCGCCCTGGTGCTTGTACCACGCGTCCTTCACACCGAGCTCCTGAAAGGTTTCGACGAGCACCGCGCCAATCGCGCGGAACGCCTCGTCGGGATCGGGGAGCTGTGCCTTCTCGAAGACCATCTGGACGTTCACCGTCGCATCCGGGTCAATGAAGACGAGCGTCCGCTGCCCGGTCACGATCACGTGCTCGAGATCGGGGCACTCCTCCTTGATCTCGTTGATGAGGTTCGCGAAGTTCGTCAGACAGATGATCGCCTTTGCCCCCGAATCTTTCAGGATGAAGCTGATCTCACGGCCCTTGTACATCGTGTTGAAGGGAACGGCGACGCCACCGAGCTTCTGGATCCCGAAGAGGCTGTAGGCGAACTCAGGGACGTTCGGCAGCATGATCGCAACTCGATCTCCCTTCCCTATGCCAAGGGTCGCGAGCCCAGTGGCCACGCGATTGGAGTTCTCCTCGAGCTCCTGGTAGGTGATGGTCTGGCTCTCGTAACGAATCGCCTCCCGCTTGCGGTAACGCCGCGTGATCTCTTCGAGCGTATGCGCGAGTCCCATGGGCAGGGGACCGTCGTTCTTTGCTCGTCCAAACATCATTCCTCCCGCTCGATCAGTCGCCTGTCTGTCGTTTCGCCGCGAAGCTCGTTCCTGAGGATCTTGCCGGTCGCGCTCTTGGGCAGGGTGTCGACGAACTCGACAATCTTGGGACGCTTGTACGGCGCCATGTTCGTTTCGCAGTGGTCGATCACCTCGCGCTCGGTCATGTCTTCGCCCTCGGTCATCACGACGAAGGCCTTCACGATCTCCTCGCCGCGCTTGTCGTGGGCGGCGATGACCGCTGCTTCCTGGATCTTTGGATGGAGCATGATGACCTCTTCCACTTCGCGCGGAGAGATGTTGAATCCGCCGCGGATGATGAGGTCCTTTTTGCGGTCGGTGATGAAGAACACGCCGTCTTCGTCCACGTACCCCAGGTCGCCGGTGTGGAACCACCCGTCTTCGCTGAACGACTCCCGTGTCGCCTCGTCGTTGTTCCAGTAGCCGGGACTCACCGTATCGCTTCGGATGCAGATCTCGCCCACCTCACCGGTGGGAACCTCCCGGTTCTC
>SKZO01000249.1 GCA_007127335.1 Spirochaetales bacterium
ACGACAAGAACCTCTCACCGGACTCGGTTGCCCAGTACCTGCGCCGCAGCCCGGACTACCTCTCGCGGATCTTCCGCTCCCGGATGCACGTCGGCCTGAGCACGTACATCAAACGCCTGCGTGTGGGCCACGCGCGCGACCTCCTTGCGGATACGCACCGGACGATACGGGAGACCGCGGATCTCGTTGGTTTCACGAGCAGCAATGCCCTGATCCGCGCCTTCAAGGAGATCGAGGGAGTGACCCCGGGGAAGTTTCGCTCCTGTCTAGCCGATCCTGCCCCGGCAGCGACTGAGACCCACGGCACGGAGGCCCGGACCACAGAGGCCGACGAGCTCCACATCGCTAGCGGCCAGTAGATCGCTTTCGTCCACGGATGTCCGTTTTCAGCGACGCGACGGTCCGGATACGGCGACCGTTCGCAGAGATCGGCGATATCCAGATCCGGAGAACCGTTTCACAATAGATCAACGGTCGGACGCAGAGTCGGCGCGCGCGAACGGCATGGCCGTGAGAATTCCGGCACTGTGTTGGGCCAAACCATTTCAGGAGGTCATCAGTGAAGACCATGAAGATCGCTATGGCGATTCTGCTCGTGCTGTGCATAGCAGCGACGGGCGTGTTCGCAAGCGGCACGACCGAAGAGGCCGCCGCGCCGCGCGAGCTCACCGTATGGGAGGGGCTCTGGTTCAACGCCGCGGTGTCGGTAGGAGCGTTGCACGAGACGCCGCTCTACCAGGAGGTGGAACGGCGCACGGGAATCAAGGTGACGTGGATCCACCCGGCGGCCGGTCAGGAGACGGAGGCATTCAACCTGATGGTTGCGTCCCACGACTTCCCCGACCTGATCTACCACAACTGGCTCAACTACCCCGGCGGTCCGGAACGGGCTATTGGAGACGACGTCATCATCCGGCTGAACGAGATCGTCGAACAGCACATGCCCAACCTCTCCGGGCACCTTGACAGAAACCCGGTCTGGGCCAAATCCGCCGTAACCGACGAAGGCTCGATGTTCCAGATTCCGTTCATCCGTGGTCACGAGGACCTCATGGTGTTCTACGGACCGCAGGTGCGGGGCGACTGGCTTGAACAACTGGGACTCGACGTACCGGTGACGCTCGACGACTGGGAAGAGGTGCTCGTCGCATTCCAGGACAACGGCTTGAGCGAGCACCCGCTGACCTTCACGAGCCTCACGCAGGGCGGGCGCGGAATCAATGCACCTGGCAACGCCTTCATCCAGCCGTTCGGCACGACCTGGGCGTTCCACCAGGAAGACGGCCGGGTCTACTTTGGCCCGTATCGCGACGAGTTCCGCGACTTCCTCGTCTTTTTCAAGGACTGGTTCGACCGCGGTCTGGTGGATCCGGAGTTCGTGAGCCAGGACCGCGCCGCTATGGACGCAAAGGTCCTCAACGGCGTCGTCGGCGCGTGGACGAACTACACGGGCTCAGGAATAGGCGCGTATCTGGACGCCCTTCGCGGCAGACCGGACGCCTTTGAGATTGCACCGGCCGCCTACCCGGTTCTCAACCGGGGCGACACGCCGTTCATGGGTCAACGGGACAATCCGCTTCCGGGAGCCGGCATGGCGATGTCCACGCAGGCTCGCGACCCGCAGCTCGCCGCCGAGTGGGCGGACTTCGCCTACAGCGAGGAAGGACACATCCTGTTCAACTTCGGGATCGAGGGCGAGAGCTACGAGTGGACCACCGAGTATCCCGGCTTTGAAGGCGAGCGAGTTCCGGAGTTCACCGACCTGATGACCAGCGACCCGGACGGACGCACCCTCGCGCAGATGGGGGGCCTCTACACCCGGTCGTTCTACAGCGGACCGATCATCCAGGACCGTCGCTACATCTGGCAGTACGCACACCGGCCCACGCAGCGCGAGGCGATCCAGATCTGGGCGCAGACGGATGCGGCGCAGCACATGATGCCGAACGTCTCTGCGACACCCGAGGAGTCGGAAGAGCTTGGCGCGATCATGTCGGAGATCAACACCTACCGCGACGAGATGGTAATCCGCTTCATCCTGGGGCAGGAGCCCATTGGGAACTTTGAGTCGTTCCAGAACCAGCTCAGGCGCATGGGGATCGAACGGGCTATAGAGATCCAGCAGGCGGCACTCGACCGCTTCAACGCACGGTAGCTGAAGCTTCAGCTGCATCGAGGCACGCCGCACGCATCCTGCGTGCGGCGTTGCTTCACGCCTCAGGCAGGGCCGGAAAAATGACGACGAGGGAAGTATGAAATCGACCAGTTCGCAGCGCACGGATGGCGTCGCACTCCTGCAGGTGAGACCCCGCATGGGACAGCGCGGGTACGGTGCGATGCTGCTCAAGGATCTGCTCCGCAACCGCTACGTCTACCTCATGGCGATCCCGGTGATCGTCTTCTACATCACCTTCTACTACGTTCCCATGTACGGCCTCGTCATATCGTTCCAGCGGTACTCGCCGGGCCGTGGAATTGCGGGCAGTCCCTGGGTCGGCTTCCAGTACTTCCAGCAGTTCTTCTCGTCGTTCTACTTCGTCCGCCTCATCCGGAACACGATCACGATCAGCGTGCTCAACCTCATATGGGGATTTCCGGCGCCCATCATCCTCGCCCTGCTCTTGAACGAGATCAGAAGCGGCGCGTTCAAACGCACCGTGCAGAGCCTCACCTACCTGCCCCATTTCATCTCGCTGGTCGTCGTCGCCGGGCTCATCCTCAACTTCTCCGCGTCACGCGGCTTCTTCAACGACCTGATCGCAATGGCCGGAGGAACGCGGATCGCGTTCTTCCAGGACCCGCGGTACTTCCGGCCAATCTACATCGCCAGCGAGATCTGGCAACAGGCAGGCTGGGGGTCGATCATCTACCTGGCCGCTCTATCGGCAATTGATCCTGAACTGTACGAGGCTGCAACGATTGATGGAGCCGGCCGGTTCCGGAAGCTCATCTCCATCACGCTTCCGTCTATCATACCCACTATCGTGGTACTCCTGATCCTGCGCATGGGTCAGATGATGAATGTTGGCTTCGAGAAGATCATCCTCCTGTACAACCCGGCGATCTACGAGACCGCGGACGTTATCGCGTCCTTCGTGTACCGGAAAGGGCTCCAGGAGTTCGCCTGGAGCTACGCTACGGCCGTTGGGCTGTTCAACTCAGTAATCAACCTGATGCTCATCGTCACCGCGAACGCCATCAGCCGCCGCGTGAACGACACGAGCCTCTGGTAGGCGGAGGGAGCCATCTTATGACAGTCGGCAAGAAGACGATTGGGGAAAACGTATTCGACGTATCGAACACGCTCTTTCTCTCTTTCCTTTGCATCATCATGCTCTATCCGCTCTACTACGTCGCGGCAGCATCCGTGAGCGACGGATTCGAGCTCATGCGGCACACCGGGCCTATCATCCTGCCGCTCGGGCTCAGCACCGCAGCGTACCGGATGGTCTTCAACAACCCGATGATCGTCCGCAGTTTCTTCAACTCGGTCTACCTCGTCGCGGTCGGCACGACGGTGAATCTCATCATGACCTCGTTCGCCGCCTATGTCCTGTCACGGAAGAACCTCTACTGGAAGAAGGCACTCATGATCATGGCGATCGTGACGATGCTCTTCGACCGCGGGCTCGTTCCCTTCTTTCTGACGGTTCGCGCGATCGGCCTGATGAACACCTACTGGTCGGTCATCCTGGGGTTTGCAATCTCCACCTTCAACATGATCATCATGCGCACCTACTTCCTCACGATCCCGGACAGCCTGGAAGAGTCGGCGAAGATGGACGGCGCGAACGATTTTACCATCCTCTTCCGGATCATCCTCCCGGTCGCCAAGCCGGTCGTTGCGACGATGGTGCTCTTCTACGGGGTCGCACGGTGGAACGGCTGGTTCTTCGTGATGATCTTCCTGCGTGACCGGCTCAGGTTCCCGATGTCGCTCATCCTGCGCGAGATTCTCATTGGCAACATGGCGGACACGATGATGGGAGGCGAGGCTGCAGGCGACATCGGCGATCACGAGCGTATCGCGGACACCATCAAGTACGCGACAACAATCGTCGCGACCGTGCCCATTCTGTTGCTCTACCCCTTCCTGCAGAAGCACTTCGTCAAAGGTGCGATGCTCGGATCGGTGAAGGGATAGGAGATCGCCGCGAGGTTTTTCACTTAACTCCCAAAGCTCCAAAGGCTATATTCAGGGCATGACCTATCTGATAGTAGGCGGAACGAGTGGGATAGGCCTCGCGACGACACGACGGCTGATCGCAGACGGACACCGGATCACCGTGTGGAGCCGGCGGTCAGAGCCCGACTCCATACCGGAGATCGAACGGGAGAACATAGCATACGAGCAGGTGGACG
>SKZO01000337.1 GCA_007127335.1 Spirochaetales bacterium
CGCCGCGGGGGGTCCCGCAGATCGAGGTGGCCTTCGACATTGACGCGAACGGGATCGTTCACGTCTCGGCGAAGGACCTGGGAACCGGCAAGGAGCAGAAGATTCGCATCGAGTCGAGCTCCGGTCTGAACGAAGACGAGATCAAGCGGATGGTCAACGACGCGGAAGCGAACGCAGAGTCGGACCGGAAGGCGAGAGAGGCGGCGGAAGCCCGCAATGAGGGCGACCAGCTCGCCTACCAGATGGAGAAGGCGCTTGCGGAGCACGGTGACAAGGTCTCCGAAAGCGACCGGACCGCCATCACCGGAAAGATCGAGGCGCTTCGCAGCGTACTCGAGAACGGAGACGCGCAGGCGATTCGTGAGAGGATCGACGAGCTCAACCAGGCGAGCCACGCGCTCGCCGGGCAGATGTACGAGGCGCAGAACCAGGCGCCGGGAGGATCGCCCGGAGACGACCGTGGCGATCCGCAGCATGCAGGCGCTCGCACGACGGGGCGCACACAGGGAAGCGATGCGGCAGACGCACAGGATGTTGATTACGAAGTGGTGGACGACGAGTAGTTGCTCTCCGCTCTCCCCGGGGCTGCCTCGATGAGGCAGCCCCTTTTGTCCCGTGCCCCTTCCGGGTAGAGTAGGCGCATGTTTCGCCTGCTCGCCACCGACATAGACGACACGCTCCTCGCCCACGACGGCTCGCTCCCAAAGGCCAACCGTGAGGCTCTCAGAAAGCTTCACGAAGAGGGAATCACGATCGTCTTCTGCTCCGGACGCTCGGATCTCAGTATACGGACAATCGCCCAAGGCATCCTCGAGCCCGACGACGACGAGTACTACATCGCGTTCAACGGCGCGCTCATCGTGACGGCGGGAACACGCACCACCGTTGCACGGCGCTTCGTCACGATGACCGCAATCGGCGTACTCGCCGACTATGCGCGGGATCACGGACTCCATCTCCAGGGCTATTCAGGAGATGACTTCGTCGTAAACGCCGGCTCTGTCGTTGCGGATCGCTACGCAGAAGCGACGAAGACACGGTACCAGGTGAGCGACGACCTGACGGCGGCCCTCCCTGAGGGCTCGCCCAAGCTGCTCTTCATAGGCGAAAACGCTCACCTGACCAGGCATCGGGCAGCGATCGCCTCCCTCAACGAGACGCTGCCCGCCGAACACCGGTTCGTCACAATGTTCTCCAAGCCACACTATCTCGAGATCGTCGCGACCGGCGTGCACAAGGGCAACGCGCTCGTGAGACTGGCTGGTATTCTCGGGATCAGGCATGAGGAGACGCTCGCGGTGGGAGACGGGGAGAACGACGCCGAGATGATCCGCGCGGCCGGCACGGGCGTGGCGGTAGCGAACGCGCACGACGCGGCGCGGGCCGCCGCGGATGAGGTGCTCGCCTCCAGTGCAGACGATGGCGTGATGGGTGAGATCGCGCGTCGGTTCTTCGGATGAGAGGAGGCGAAGACCGCGGGATCACTTCGCCTCGAGCCTGACCAGGCCGCGCCACGACGGCGGCGGCGGCTCCCGCAGATATCGTCGTGCACGTTCGGCGAAGAGCTCGCACAGATAGTCGTCGGGCAGGTCTCGCTGCGCGCGGGTGAGATGGGAAATCGCCGCGTGAAACTCACGCCGGTAGTAGGCGAGCAGCGCCGCATGGTAGGCCTTCCAGCCGCGTTCCTCGGCGGCGCCGATTCCCGGTCTGGCGGTCCAGATCCCGAGCCCGCGCTCACGCCCCTTCACCTGCACCCGATCGACCATTCGGACGGGAAAACTCCCGCGAATCGAGCGACGCACCGACTCGGTGATCAGCAGCGGCTGCCGGTACACCTTCGTCAGGCCCTCCACCCTTGAGACGACGTTGACCATGTCGCCTATCACGGTATAGTCCATCTTCCGGTCGGAACCGATGTTCCCTATCGTCACCGGCCCGTAGTTGATCGCGATCCCGATCTCGAAAGGCGATCGGCCTCGCGCCTCCTGCCACTCGTTGAAGTCTTCGAGCGCCGACTGCATGTGAAAGGCCGCCATAACCGCGTCGTGAGGACTCTGCTGGTTGGCGACCGGGGCGCCAAAGAACGCCATCAGCGCGTCACCAATGTACTTGTCCACTATACCGGAGTTCTGGTCTATGACGTCGACCATCAGGCCGAAATACCGGTTCAACGACTCGACGACCTCGCTCGAGGCGAGTCCTTCGCTGAAAGTGGTGAAGCCCCGTATGTCGGAGTAGAGCACGGTCAGCGCCCGTTCCTCGCCTATGAGCATGGACTCCGGCGCCTCGAAGAACTGACCCAGTACATGCTGCGGGACATACCGCTGGAACACGGTCCGGATCTTCGACTCCCGCCGCTCACTGTACGCGGCGTTCAGTGCGAACTGCTTGATGTCGCGGTAGGCGGAGTCGAGCGATGCGATCATGTAGTTGAACGAGTCGGCCAGCTCGCCGGTCTCGTCATTGAGCGGCGCCGATACCCTCGCGCCGAAGTCTCCCGTCTCAATGACGCCCCGCATGGCGACTACCGTGGCGCGAAGCGGATGAGTGATGAACCGGCTGACGATCACGACGACCGCGAGCATGACGAGGATACTGATCGCTGCGGCAACGACCGTCTGCCGGGCGATGCGCTCAACCGGCGCGAAGAACGCAGCCTCCTCGTTTGAAACCAGCAGCAGCCAGCCGAACGGCACGAAGTCCGCGACTACTCCGACGCGTGGAACTCCGGAGATCTCGAACCGGTTCCACCCGGAGGCCGAAAAGGTGGCGAGGAGCCGGGCCGCATCCGCCCGTCCCACCTCACCGGTGGCGAACACCACGACGCCGTCCCGATCGATCGCCGCGATGAGCTCGGTGTCGCGTCGGACGAGACGCCACGCGTAGTTGTCTATCGCGTCGATCGCAGCCGCGCGGAAGGCCGGATCGTCGACGAGGTCATTGTTCTCGAGGAGCGAATACTGCGTTGAGGCGAACTGCACGAACTCCTCGATTTTGAACGTAAGCAGATCTCGCGCTATCGCTGTTATCCCGTCACGGGCGGCAAACCACGAGGCGAACCCCACGAACGCGATCGGCACGATGAGAAGCGGAAGGAAGAGCGCGCTGATCCGAGACCCGATTCGCATGCACCTCAACTATAGACCGGCCCCATAGCGGGGTCAACGAGACAAAAAAAGAAAGCCATTTGAACGGTATGACAGCAGAGCGTACTATAGAGGTGTGGATGATACGCGCGTGCAGACAGCCGGGCCTCGCCCGGAAGGTATCACGGAGAGCGAGCATCACGCGATCGTCACCGCCGTCGACTCGATCCTGACCGAGCGCGTCCGGGCGCCTGAGCAGATCGAACCGACCGTCCGCCGACGCTCGGGCCTGGGCATGGTAGCCCTGGTCAATCTGCTCGCTCTGTCGACGCTCGTCGGGTCGGTCTTCCTCTACATCACCTTCGCGCCTCGGTCCGCGCCCGATGTGAACCCTTTCTCAGGCGCGGTCACCACGGCGGAATCCGCGATTCTCGCCGAAGTTCAGGAGCAGACCCGGCGCGAGCTCTCCGAGCGTGAGGTACAGATCGCGCAGATCGAGCGAGAGCTTGCCGCGCTGCGCCGCGAGCGGCAGCGGGCGCCCGGAGACCCGGGAGCCTCCGACCGCGAAGCGGAACTGAGCGCCGCTCTCGTCGCGCTTCAGGCAACCACGGCCGAACGGCTCCAGGCACTCCAGGGCAACCGCGAACAGGTCGCCTTCCTCACCGGTCAGCTGACGACGGTATACGAGCGAGTCCGTGAAGCCATCCGCGACCAGGCGTACGACCGTGCGCGGACCCACCTCGAGGACGCGTCGGCGCTGCTGCGCTCCGCGGCCATTGCGGACGAACCGACACTCGCCACTGTCGCGACGGCTATCGCCGCCTCGAACCAGGTGATCGCCGATGTCATCCCGCTCGCGGCCGAAGAGTCCGGACAGCTCGCGCTTCTCTCGTCCCGGTTCGACGAGATCGAGCGGATCGTTCGTGAGGCCGACGCGAGGGCCGCCGCTGACGAGCCCGATCGCGCAGCGTCGCTCTACCGCACGGCGCTCGGAGTGATCGATGCGACCGGGCACGCGGCGACCCGCCTGCTCGAGGCCGAACGCGCGGAGGCCGCCCGCGAGCTCGAGGAGAGGACGGCTCCGCTCGTCGCTCGTGTGGCGGAGCTCGAGGCGGAGCTACAGGAGCGCACGCGGGTTGCAGGCGAGCTACGCGGGCAGATCAACACGCTGACCGCAGAGCGTGACGAGCTCACGAGGCGACGAGCCGAGCTCGAGGCCGCCGTCGCCGATCGTGCGGCAGCCGCCGAAGCGTCCGAACGCGAAGCCGCAGCGTC
>SKZO01000238.1 GCA_007127335.1 Spirochaetales bacterium
CGCCGCGCACCGTTTGACCCGCAGAGCCGGCTCCCGGTAGGCTTGGTCCATGGAACTCACCTTCGCGACGCCCGCGCTGCTGTTTCCGGCGGTATCGCTTCTGTTCCTCTCCTACACGAACCGCTTTCTGTCCTACGCGGATCTCGTGCGGCGCCTTCACGACCAATGGCAGGCCCACGGCACCGCGGCCGGCTCGCCGGCCGGCACCGGCCCGCCGAGGGAGACCCTTGGCATGCAGATCCGCAACCTCCGGCGGAGGATATTCCTGATCCGCAATATGCAGGCACTCGGCGCAATCTCACTGCTGTTCTGCGTGGTGTCGATGATCGTGCTCTTCTTTGAGCTCATGCTGCTTGCAGAGGTGCTCTTTGCGCTGGCCCTGGTCGCGATGCTCGTCTCGCTCGCACTGCTGATCGTCGAGGTCAGTATCTCCGTGCAGGCGCTCGAGCTTCAGCTCGGCGATCTCGAGGGTTCAGAATAACTGGAATGCGAGGCGCCGTAGGCCGGAAGCTACCGGTCGACCCACTCGTAGACTTCGGGAGATTCGTGACGCCGCGTTCCTCTCTCCGCGGAGCGCGCGGAGCGGCGCTGCCCAAACGCGCACGCACGGCATGTGGAGCCGCACCCGCCGGTACGGGAATCCGGGCATCGCCTGATATCCCCACGATGCTCCCAGAAGTCGAGGAGCGGCTCGAGCTCCCGCGGGGTTGTCTCGAGCTCGGCGGAAAGCTGCGTGAGCGTCGCGGCCTTCATCCGCTCGAGCGCGGAGGCAACGTCTCTCAGCGTCATGTCTCCTCCGCGAAAACCGCCGGGCGGTAGACCGTGCGCCCGAGCACGTACAGAAGCACGACGAGTCCGGCGAGAAGCCCGAGCGCGATGAGCACCGGTGCGAAGGCCGGGCCGGAGGCGAGCTGGTAGAAGAGCGTCGCGGCGGACCAGGCGACGACGACGGTGTAGGCCGCGAGCAACCAACCGAGTCCGGCTCCCATCTCCCTGATCGCCGCGGCCATCGCGGCGACGCACGGGATATAGAGCAGCACGAAGAGCAGGTAGGCGTACGCCGCCGTGGGGGTGAACTGCTCTCGCATCCGGGCGAAGACGACCGGTCCCGCTCCAACCTCCTCTCCGAGCTCCACCTCGTCGCTACGTAGAAGACCCGTACCGAGCGGGTCGCCAAAGCCCTCCAACGCCCCGGCGAACGCCTCCGGAATACTGGCGAACGCTTCGCGCACGCCTTCGAAGAAGCTGAACTCGTCCGGGCCCGCCTCGGGTTCCGCCTGCGCGTAGAGTGAGCTCAGAGTGCCGACGACGACCTCCTTGGCGAAGATCCCGGTGAAGATGCCCACCGTCGCCGGCCAGTTCTCCGGAGCGATTCCCATGGGCTCGAAGGCCGGCGTGATCGCCCTGCCAATGCCGGCGAGTACCGAGTCGGCCTGATCCTCGTTTCCGAACGATCCGTCTGTCCCGATGCTGTTGAGAAAAGCGAGCACGGTAACGATGATCGTGATCGTGATTCCCGCACGCTTGACGAACGCCGCGAGCCGGGTCCACGCCTGCGAGAGGACGAACCTCACTCGAGGCGCGTGGTAGGGCGGAAGCTCCATGACGAAGTGCGAAGCGGTCCCGCGGAAGAGGGTAAGCTTGAGGACGAAGCCGGTGAGGATTGCAACGATGATCCCCGCGACGTAGAGGCTGAAAACAATCGCCCCGGAGCTCCCGGCGAAGAAGGCGGCGGCAAACAGGGCGTAGACCGGGAGGCGGGCGCCGCACGACATGAACGGCGACATGAAGCTCGTCATGAAGCGGTCACGCGGCGTGGCGAGCGTTCGCGTCGCCATGATCGCCGGCACGGTGCAGCCGAAGCCCACCATCATCGGCACAAATGAACGGCCCGGAAGCCCGATCGTCCGCATGAAACGGTCCATGACGTAGGCGGCGCGTGCCATGTAGCCGGAGTCCTCGAGAATCGAGAGTGCGATGAACATCGCGAAGATGATGGGGACGAAAGTCGCCACCGTCTGAATGCCCGAGCCAATCCCGCCCGCAACGAGCGAGACGAGCCACTGCGGTGATCCGAGCGCGCCCATCACAGCGCCGAGCCCGTCCACGAAAACAGTACCAAACAGAATGTCGAAGAAGTCGATGAAGGCGCCGCCCACGTACATCGTGAACCAGAAAACCGCGTACATGACCCCGAAGAAGATGGGGAGCGCGACGATACGGTTGAGCACGACGCGATCGACCCGCTCGGTGAGCGACGTGCGCGAGAGCGTGCTTCTCGTGACGTGCCGCGAGAGACCGTGAATCGTCCCGTACATCGCGTCTGCAAGCGTCACGTCGATCTCCTCTCCGAGTCGCTCCCGCGTCGCCCCGATCGTTGCATCGAGCTCGAGCGCCGTGATCGAGGTCGCCTCCAGCGTGCGCTTACGGACCCATGGGTCGCCGTCGAGAAGGGCGAGAGCCGTCCAGCGAGAGTCGGTCCCGAGGAGCGCTGAGACGGTCTCCGCTTTCGGTGCGAGCTCCGCGACGGCGCGTTTGACCGGTTCGGGGTAGGCGACTGAGAGAGACGAGACGTGTCGCTTCTGAGCCGCGCCGAGAATGGCCTCCTTGATACGCGCGATGTCAGCCTGCCTGATGCCGGCCCCGGCAACAACGGGACAGTCGAGGTGCTCGGCAAGGTGATCCACCTTGATCGCGATCCCCTCCTTCTCCGCGACGTCTATCATGTTCAGGACAACGAGCACGGGTACGCGCATTTCGATCAGCTGAAGCGTCAGGAAGAGGTTGCGCTCGATGTTCGAGGCATCTACAACGTTCACGACGAGATCCGGCTCGCCGGAAAGGAGATAATCGCGTGCGATCGCTTCGTCCTGGGAGCTTGCCGAAAGCGAGTATATACCGGGCAGATCCACTACTCGGACCGTCCCGGGAGCGTCGATCGTGGCGGTGGCCGTCGCACCTGTCGTGTGATCGGCACCTTCGGCGAAGGGCTGCACGAGCACCTTCTCGAGTCCGCGAGGAGTGAACGTTCCCTCCTTGCGTTCGACGGTAACGCCCGGCCAGTTCCCGATCTGCTGCCGGCTCCCCGTCAGTCCGTTGAAGACAGTCGTCTTGCCGCTGTTTGGATTGCCGATGATGGCGATCGTTGTCTCCCGTGTTGATCCGTTCATGCGTCCACTCCGTGGCGACCGTGACGGCGTCTGCGACGCCGCGGGCGAAAGCCATGCTCCTCGGGTTCACCGTCCAACGGCTCGAGAATGAGTGCGTCCGCTTCGTCGCGTCGGAGCGAGAGGTCAAAGCCGCGGACCGAGACGAGAATCGGGTCGCCGAGCGGGGCGACGTTGCGGATGAGAATCGGGGTTCCGCGAGTGAGCCCCATCGAAAGCAGCTTCGAGCGGTACGATCGATGCGTGTCGCGAATACCCAGTATCCGCGCGATGCCTCCAATCGGTAGCTCGCGCAGCCGGCACGTAGTCATGAAGCCTCCCGGCAACCCATGGGTAAGTTTGACAAGGCATACTATGGGAGATTCGCTGTACTTTGTCAATAGGAGACGGGGCTTCCGCAGTATTCCCATTGAGGCCCTGGGCCGTCTGACAGGGACCGTCTGACTGGTTGGAGACGAATCAGTTATCGGATATCCTCACTGGATGAGCACGACCGGACAAAACCTGCCTCTCGTGAGGTTCTGCGGGACGGACATGAGCCGCCTCATCATCGGCGCGAATCCGTTTGGCGGTTTCAGCCATCAGAGCAGGCAACGCGACGAGGAGATGCGCGCGTACTACACCGTCGCGCGCATCCGGGAGACCTGGGACCAGGCCCTCGACGCCGGCATCAACACCTTCGTCACGAACAATGAGTCCGAGCACGTCGTGCAGGCGGTGAAGGAGCATCTCGCGGCCGGAACGCGCATGCACTGGATAGCTCAGGTGAACTGCCGGCTGAAGCCGGACATGAAACAGGCTGTGGATGAGGTGGTGGATACCGGTTGTTCGGCACTCTACTTCCACGGCGCGCTCGTCGACACGGCGTACGCCGAGGGAGACGCCGACACGCTTGCAGAGTGGTGCCGGCATGCCCGCTCCAGAGGTGTCCCGGTGGGTGTTGCCGGCCACGCACCGGAGGCGCATCTGTGGGTGGACGCCCTTGGTATCGTGGATTTCCACGCGGTGTGCTTCTTCAACTGCGGGAGCCTGCACGACGGAAAGGGCGAGAAGTTCCGGCTCTCCGACGTCGCGGGGGCCGTCGACACGCTGCGGCGTATCCACAGGCCCTGTATCGCGTACAAGATCATGGGCGCCGGAAGGATCGACGCGCGCATGGCCCTCGAGTACGCCTTCGAGTCGATCAAGCCGACAGATCTGGTCAACGTGGGAATGCACCGCGGCGACGACGACGCGATGGTGGAGCGAAACGCGGCGATCGTCCGAAGAATCGTCGCGGCTCAGCCTCAGGGCGTCCCGACGCCCTGAACCGGAGCGCTCAACCGGCGCGCTTCAGCTCTTCGACCTGAAGCGCAAATGCCTCGAGGCGCGATTCTATGAGCGAGGGAAAGGGATTCCCGTCGCACTCCACGGAGAGAAACGGCAGCGTTGGAAAGCGTCTGAGCTCATCCGCATTGGGCAGGGCGTCGATCCGGCGATTCCCAACGACATGGGTCTCGTTGGAGAGTATGGACTCTATGATGGTGCTCGGCATGCAGCCGAAGGGCCCGGCGCTCACCACACCGTGATGCTCATGCAGGATGCCGCTGAACATGGACCCGGCAACCAGGATCGGCTCGCCCACCAGGTTCTCGTTGACGAAGTTCGCCCCGGCCTTGACCATCTCCTCTATGTTGATCCGATGGGGCATGATGAGCCGGGTGCGGGCGAATTTGCGTTTGATGTCCCGCTCGAAGCGGGGGAAGATGAGCTGCTTCGCAGAAAGCTCGATACGCTCCCGCAGCGAAATAGGCTTTCCCAGGAGATGCTTGACGAAGTAGTCAACGTAGTAGAACCACTCGAGAAAGGGCGAGCGCGTACAGACGATGTCCCGCTGCGCAAGCCGGTCGATGATCCCCTGTGAAGAGAACTCGTCCTTGCGAACATAGATCTCACCCGCCATCACGACACGGGCCGAATCCTCGATCCCGAAACGCAGCGGGATGTCGCAGAGTGCCTCCACCACGCGGTCGAGCACCGGCTCGAGCGGCCGGTCGGCGGCGATGGCGCCCTCGATCTGGTCGAACTGCCGGCTGAAGACCGACAGCGCCGATTCGCGGTCGACGGCGAGCACGCGCAGTGCGTTCTTCACGTCGTCCATCACGTCGGACAGGGCCGCGGCCTTCAGGGTCTTCAGCATCATCTGACTGTTGAAGCCGGCGTAGTTGTTCTCCGTCGTCAGGCTGAGAACGCCAACGTTGGGCATGCGCTGTCTGGTGATGAGATTTTCAAGGAATACGTAGTACTGGCTGAAGCGGCAGCCACCCGAGGCAGTCGGCATGAAATAGACGGTGATCTCGTCAGGGTCGCGCTGCCGCAGATGCTCGACGAGCGATCCGGTAGTGAGAATGAGCGGCAGGCACTCCTTGCCGGAGCAGTGCTTGCGGCCTTCCATGAGCGTCGCAAAGGACGGCAGTGGAACCGCTCGAGCACGGATGCCGGAGCTGCGAAAGACCGCGGCTCCCAGTCGAGCCGTGTGGGTGTTCATCGACGGGATCACCAGGCTGACCCGCGGATCGGCAAGTGACAGTTCCCTGCCGTCGGGCAGCCTCACTGCGGGTACCGGCTTGCTCGGGATCACGGTTGGCATCCGGAAGGGCTCTTCCTTCTGCTTCGCAGGCCCCATCATGCGAACCCTCTCGATGATGTCGAGAAACGCCTCGATCCGGGTGTTCACCCCCGCGTCCGCGCTGTGCGAGTCTATCTCCAGTGTCAGTGACGGCTTTGACCCCATGATGTTGCGGAAGTAACCAACCATGAATGCGTCAGGTCCGCAGCTGAAGTTGGAGACATAGACGCCGTAGAGTTGCGGGTGCGAGCTCACGAGCCGAGACGCCTTCATCAGGTCCTGACCTATAGCCCAGTTCATGTTCCTGGTGGTGTCCAGATCCGCGAAATCGAGGCAGTCGAAGGGTACCACCATGACCCCGCGCGAGGCGATCTTCTCCGGGATGCCCATGTTCGCCTCTGCGGCGAAAGCGTTGTAGGACCGCCCGAAGAGCACGACGCCAAACCTCGACTGGTCCGCCTCGAGTGTCGCCATGAACCGGCGTCCGAGCTCTCGCCTCGCGCGCAGCGTTTCCTCGAGCTCGGCCACCGCGGCGGTGAATGCCCGCCGTGCCTGCGCAGCCCGGACACCCATCCGTCGCGCGATCTCGACGAACTCCCTGACCGGGGCGCCCCACCCGTCCTCGAAGTTGAGAACCGGCGAGAGAACAGTTGGCTTGAGATCGCGGAAGGTGCTCTGGAGGTAGTAGGGTTCGCCCTGGACGATGATGCACGATGAGCGGCCCTCGTAACTCGGATCGAGGTTGTTCTCAACGTGCTGCTTCTGCACATGAGGCACGAAGATGTAGTCGGGGTCCCGGGTCAGGAGGTTGCGAAATGCGCCATGGGCGATCTGCGCGGGGTAACAGAACGAGGCGGTTGCCGCCTCCACGCCCGCGGGGTCGACTCCGTCGGAGAGCACCACATGGAATCCCAGCTCCGTGAAGAACCGGTGGTAGAGCGGCAGGAGCGAGTTCACGAGGAAGCTGCGCGGAATGCCGACGGTCTGTACGTCTGCTTCGGCCCTGGGAGCAGCGTGCTCGCGACCGGCGTACACGAGATCCTGTCGTTGTCTGACGAGATTGAGCGATCCGACGTCGATCCGTCGCTCGCTGCGTGTATTGTAGTAGCGGTCGCAGGCACCGCCGAACGGATAGGTCCTGCCGTTGACCTTGATACGGGCGACGCTGCAGGCACGGTCACACTTCTCCTTCCCACCGGCGCAGATGAAGCTGCTGCCGTAGCTGACCTCACGGTCACGGAGCCGAGCGAGCGAAAAGTCACCGGCAGACAGGAGGCCCGACTCGAGTCGGCCCTTCGTCTCAAGGGCGACACCGAACGCCCCGACGAGCCCCGGGTCCGGCGGGACGACGATGGGCTTCTTCAGAAGAAGCGCCATGGCAAGCGGGATCGCCTGGTTGTAGCAGACTCCGCCCTGCATGAAGATGCGTCCGCCTATCCTGCGCTGGCCTTTGACCCGGTTCATGTAGTTCATGCAGATCGAGTAGACGAGTCCCGCTACGATATCCGGCTTGGCGATGTTCTCGTGGGTGGCATTCTTGATGTCCGAACTGATGAACGCCGCGCACTGGTCGTTGAAGTTCGGCGGCGCTTCGCCCTTCAGAGCAATGTCCTGGATGTCGAGGTAGTGAATGTGGAGGGTCTCCTTCGCAGCCTCCTCGATGAACGACCCCGTGCCCGCGCTGCACGCCTCGTTCATCGCGTAGTCGCATGGAACGCCGTTATGGAGGTAGGTGTACTTCGCATCCTGACCGCCAATCTCGAGGATCGTGTCCACATCAGGGTCGTAGAACGCGGCACCGGTGGCATGCGCGATGATCTCGTTTATCACCGCGTCCGTCTGGGCGTGGAGACCGGCGATATTCCGCCCTGACCCGGTGACGCCTGCCGCGACCACGCGCACGTCGGTCGATCCGAGATCATCGAGGAGTTTGCCGTAACAGGCGCGGGAGGCCGCCACGGGATTGCCGTCCGTCCGGAGGTACACCGACCCGATCACCGCATCGTCCCCGGTTGCCAGCAGTACGGCCTTGGTTGTCGTGGAGCCCACATCGAGCCCGACGATGCATTCCTCTCCCGGGCGTGCGGTCCTTCGATGCTGTTGTTCGAAGGTAACGAGTTCCCTGCCGTGAGAGAGTGGGTCAAGGCGGGCAAATGCCGAGGCCGCGGCAACTTTCTGCACCGGACCGCGGTGAGTCGTGCGGTGGGTGCGGGCGTAGACGGCCGCACCAAGCGCCTCGAAGACATCCGCATGCTCCGGGATGGTGAGCTTGCTCACCGATTCGCGCACCCGCTGCATGATATAGGCGTTCCTCGTCAGCCCGCCAACGACGAGGAGTCGATCCCGGCGTACACGCCTGACGAGCTCCTTGATCTTCTCCGCGATCATGTCGCCGAGTCCGGCGCAGACCCGACCAATGGGCGTTCCCTTGTTCAGCGCATGGGTGCAGTCGCTCTTGCAGAAGACGGAGCATCGGCCTGAGACGCGATAGGGCTCTGAGCCTTCGGCGAGTCGGGTCGCCGTCTCTACGTCGACGCCCATTCGGCTGATCTGCTGGAGAAAGAACTCGCCGGTGCCGGACGCGCATTTGTTCCCGGTCTGGACCTGGATGATCTTGCCCGAGTCGCTGAGCTGGTACAGAATCAGGTTCTCGCTCCCGGCGCTGACGATGGCGTCGTGTCCGTTGGTGCCAAGTAGCGCGTACTGGGTGGCCTCCGGCTCGGTTATCGTAGGCGCATCCAGATGATCCTTCAGGCGCCGTCCGGTGATGGCCAGGAAGTCGTAGCGTCCGTGGTTCAGCTGTGAGAGGATCCGGTCGAGCGAGGCCACAGCCTCCGAATCGTGGCGTTCCTGTACTGTCTCAACGACACGATAGCGCTCGCCGGTCCACTCGAGACCAACAGCCTTGATCGTGCTCGAACCGACGCAGACTCCCAGAGACCGTTGCATGTACCCCCCGACGGCTTGCTGCAGATGGATGGATGATGAAGGGAAGGCGAATACGCGCAGCAAGAGCTTCCAGCGGAATGTCCGGGATTCTACCGTGCATCACCAATTCGGTCAAGTTCATGCATCGCATTCATGAATCGCGTCCGGCGTACGCCCCTGTTTGCTGAACGAGGCTCCCTGTGTCAGTATGTCGCGGTGGTACCATTCTTCGAGCTCTCTGACACTGCGAAGCTGCGACGACTGCGGACGCTCGCCGAGAGTGCTCTTGCCGGATACGGTCTGAAGAACCCCTCAATCGTCTACCATGGGTTCGAGACGAACCTCATGTACCGCGTGCGGACGGAATCGGGACAGCGGTACATGCTGCGACTCGCGTCTCCCGGCTGGCGAACGCTCGAGGACCTGTGGTCTGAGGCCGTCTGGCTCGAGGCACTGTCACGCGATACGGCGATTCGGGCCCCGCGAGTCATCCCGAACCGCGACGGCCGGTACGTCGTCCAGGCGTCGGTACCCGGCGTTCCGGATCCATGGTGCGCCACGCTCATGACCTGGGTGCCGGGACGACTGCTCGGGCACTTTCTGCATGCACGGAACCTCGAGAAGATGGGGGCGCTGTTCGCGGAGCTGCACCACCATGGGATCACGTGGACGCCGCCGCAGGGTTTCACGAGCCGCAGGTTCGAGCACTGGCTGTCCCGCGGGGAGCCGAACCTGCTCGTCGGCGACGGGGAGGCCCGCGTTCGGTCCGGCGAGGCTCGCCGGACGCTCGAGAGGATGCACACCATGGTGGAGGATGCCTATGCCGCGGCGGACCAGCGGGACCTGCGGGTCATTCACTGTGACCTGTGGCACGACAACATCAAGCTCCACGGGAACACGCTCCGCCCGTTCGACTTCGAGGACACGGTGCTCGGGTACCGCGCCCATGACATCGCGATGGCCATGCTCGATCTTCTCGAGGCTACCGACGAGGAGCAGTACGAAAGGCTCCTCAGGGCGTTTCGGGCCGGATACGAGGTTCATCTCGCGTGGCCTGACGAGAGGATAGAACCGTTTCAGATAGGCCGTCTGCTGTGGACGCTGAACTGGGTCGCGCGGGAAGAACCCGAGTGGCTGACGGAGTCGGTTGAACGACACCTGCCGGTGTTCGAGCTGTATGAGAAGACGGGCCGGGTGAGGAAGCCTCCGGTGTGAATGCACGGCGACCGGGAGGATGATGATGGAAAGGGACGGCCGGATCAACGACGCCCCGATTCTCGAGTTCGATCCTGCGAGAACGGCCATCATAGAGCCCGGCCGGTCGCAACACGACATCGTCATGCCCGATCGCTGCGTCATGACCTTCTTTGGTGAGGTCGCGCGCAAGTTCCGGGAGATGCCCGGGACACGGCCCATCGCGACCACTCGGTGGGAGACCGGCGCCATAGAGTTCTTCGCGATGGACTATCGCGGACAGGAGGTCGGCTTTGTCCACGTACACGTTGGCGCCCCGGTGGCGGCGGGCATCCTGGAGTTCATGATCGCCTACGGAGCGAAGAAGGTGATCGCCTGCGGTGGGTGCGGAGTGCTGGACTCTTCCATCGCCGCCGGGCACGCACTGGTACCAACGGCCGCGGTCCGGGATGAAGGGACCTCCTACCACTACCTGCCGGCGTCCAGACTGGTCGAGCTCTCGGCGAGCGGCATCGCAGCGATCAAGAGAACACTTCACCGGCACGGAGTGGACTGCCTGGAGTGCAGGACCTGGACGACCGATGCGCCCTACCGCGAAACGGTGGAGATGGTCAGACGCCGACGCGCGGAAGGTTGCCTCTGCGTTGAGATGGAATGTTCAGCGCTGGCGGCGGTCGCGGCGTTCCGCGGTATCGATTTCGCGCAGCTCCTCTACGGCGGCGACGATCTTGGCGGAGCGGTGTACGATGAGCGGGAGTGGTGGAAAAGGCTCACCGTGCGGGAGAGGCTCTTCATGCTCTCAGTGGAGGCGGCCGCCGAGACGTGAGCGGGGCATTCACCCTTTTGGCGCAGGGGAGCGCTCATGCTACACTGACGCTCATGCAAGCGTCGAAAGAACGGTCTTACTATCTCGATTCGGTACGAGGCTCGGACGAGAACGACGGACGCGATCCGCAGCACCCTCTGCGGACGATCGGTGCGCTCAACGCGGCGAGACCGGCATCCGGTGACCGGGTACTGCTTCGCGGCGGGCATGTCTTCTCGGGTACGCTCGAGCTTCGCGGTTCAGCTTCCGCTACTGAAGACGGCGGGATGTGCGTCGGGAGCTACGGCGACGGTCGCGCAACGCTCTACGCGGGGCCGGCGGACGGGGTCGTGCTACAGGGGATTGGCGGGCTCACGCTCGAAAACCTCGAGATCGTCGGTTGCGGCCGCAACGCCGGAAGCGACGGCACGGGCATCACGGCCGTCGACTGTTCAGACCTCTCCATTCACGACGTGATCGTGCGCGGATTCCGGGTAGCCGGCATCGCGATTCGGGGCGGGAGCGACATCCGCGTAGAACGCGTGACGGCTCACCACAACGGGGCCGCGGGCATCCAGGTGAACCGCGGCAACGATATCGCGCGGCGGATCGTCATCCGCGACTGTCTGGTTCACGACAACGCCGGGGACCCGAAGCGACTGGACAACCACAGCGGCAACGGGATCGTGGTAGGCGGGCTCGACGAGTGCCTGATCGAGTACTGCCGCGCCTGGAACAACGGCTACGACATGCCCCGGACCGGAAACGGGCCGGTGGGTATCTGGGGGTACGCAGCGCACAGGCTGACGATTCAGTACTGCATTTCACACGACAACAAGACGTCGCCTGGGGGCATGGACGGCGGCGGCTTCGACTTCGACGGTGGAGTCACCGAGTCGGTCCTGCAGTATAACCTCTCGTACAACAACCACGGCAGCGGCTATCTGCTCTGCCAGTACCCGGGCGCGGAACGCTGGCAGCACAACCGCTGCCGCTTCAACATCAGTATCAACGACGGGCGCACGAACCATCACGCGGGCATCCACTTCTGGGCGGGTGACGAGGGCATTTCCGACGCGGAGGTCTCGAACAACCTCGTCGTGAACGACCGGCATGCGGTCACTGCAACCCACGATATCCCGGGTCTCGTGATGCGACATAACATCCTGGTGAGCGAAGACTCGGTGATCAGCGGGCCGCTGTCCACGACGGTCTTCGAGGGCAACCACCTCTGGTCACGGCGCGACGCAGGGGTCTTTGAGAACGGCCCGACGCTCCTGCACGATCTCAAGAGCTGGCAGGAATCCGGCGGCGATGAGAGTGCTACCGGCGGCGACCCCCGCGTCGTCTTGCCGCCCATGCTCGCGGACCTGCCGACCGACCCGCGCGAGCTCGTGCGGATGCCCTGGGGACGCCTCGGCGCCGACTCGCAGCTCCGCGGGAAGGCCGCCGGGCGTGATCGCGGCGCAGAGCACGGCGAGCACGACTCACAGGACTTGTACGGCAACGCGTTCGGAGCGCTCTGCTCGCCCGGAGTGGACCAGGCGGCAAAGCCGTGAGTGACGGGTACTTCGACGAGGAGATCGCTTCCACGTACGACGACGATCACTCGATGTCCGCGCCGGACGTCGTGGACCCGGTCGTCGACTTTCTGGCCGGTCTCACGGGCGCGGGAAGGTCCCTTGAGTTTGGCGTGGGCACCGGGAGAATCGCGATTCCGCTTCTGGAGCGAGGCATGGCAGTGGCCGGGATTGACCTCTCGAACGCGATGGTCTCAAAGCTTCGAGCGAAGCCGGGCGGGGAGTCTATCCCGGTCACGATAGGCGACTTTGCAACCACTCGGGTGGACGGTGAGTTCGACCTCGTCTACCTCGTCTACAACACGATCATGAATCTCGACAGCCAGGTGCGGCAAGTTGCCTGTTTCCGTAACGCTTCCGCGCATCTGCGGCCGGGCGGCTGCTTCGTGATAGAGGTGATGGTACCGGAGATCCGAGGGCTTGCGCCGGACAACACTCGTCACGTGTGGGAGCTCAGCGAGTCGCACTGGGGGATCGACGAGTACGAGGTCGCTACGCAGCGGGTGACCTCGCATCATCTCAAGATCACCCAGGGACGGACTCAGCGGTTCTCCATGCCGTTTCGTTACGTCTGGCCGGCCGAGCTCGATCTGATGGCGGAGCTCGCCGGGATGCGTCTGCGGGAACGTTGGGGCAGCTGGCGACGAGATCCATTCACAGACGACAGTACGTTTCACGTATCCGTCTGGGAGAAACCGGCGGGAGGCGGTAGCGATGAGCAACAATGACTCTCTGCACGACAGAACCGAGTTCGGAACGGGCCGGGCTCCTATTCGTTCGGCGCTCCGCCCACCGATGATGCCCTGTCCGCGGACACGGCGTGCTCGTTGATGTAGTCCCACACGATATCGTACCCGAGCCCGGGCTTCTGCGGTACGCGCACGTACCCGTCCGGATCGAGCGGGTCGGGGTTCTCCCGCAGATAGGGAAGCTGTGCATCCTGGTTCACCCCCGGGGCAAGCAGGCCCTTCTCGTAGTACTCGCACACATCCTCGCTCGTCGCCCCCAGGATCTGGAGGTTTCCAAAGCCGCTCATGTGGATCTCGCACTTCACGCCGTAGGCCTCGCAGACGGCAACGGTCTTCCTCGCCGCGGTGATGCCGCCCTGGTTGACGTCGGTCCGGCTCATGTCCGAGGCGCCGCGGAGGATCCAGTCCGCCCTGGTGAAGACGCTCCCCTCGTTGAGCTCCGGCGAGCAGACGGGGATGCTGAGCTCCCGGCAAAGCCTGACGTATGACTCCACGCGGTGTTCCGGCATAGGATGCTCGTACCAGTAGTAGCCGAGCTCTTGGAGCACTCGCCCCACCTCGAGCGCTTCCTCGAAGGAGTGGTAGGTACCCCAGGGGTCGTACATCAGCACCATCTCCTCGCCAACGGCCTCGCGCACGGCCCGGCAGCAGGCGATGTCCCACGCTACGTGCGACGGACGCCCCGGGACCGCAGCCCTCGTCTGGGGATCCCAGAAGTAATAGGGATGAACCTTGTACGCCTGGTAGCCCTGCTGCCTGCACGCGACGGCGTGATCGGCGTAAGCCTCCGGAGCGCCCAGGTTCGGATAGCTGCTCGCGTACGCCCGTACCCGGTCCCGGCACCCGCCGAGCAGCTTGTGGACCGGCAGCCCCGCGAACCGCCCGGCGAGATCCCAGAGCGCCATGTCGACGACGGAGACGACCTTCTCCGGAACTTTGGCGACCCACATCCATTGCCAGAACTTCTCTCGATCGAGCGGGTTCAGGCCTGCGAGCAGCGGCTTCACGCGGCTGTCCAGGTACTGCCGATCGCTGAGCGTCAGCCCGTCCTCGTCCCCATGCGATCCCCCACCAAAGTAATGACCCTGCACGCCGTCATCCGTGTGCACGGTCGTCACCGTCTGGATGATCTCGGTTCCCGGACGTGCGACGCCGTTACTGAAGCGGTCCGTCGTGTAGCGAAAGGGCGAGATCGTGATGTCGGTTATCTTCACCGTCGGCTCCTTGGCTTGAGTATAGAGGAACCGACCGCGAGAGAGGAGCCCGCGAGAGAGGAGCCCGCCTGCTTGACGGCAGGGCGGTTCCCGGACACGATGGATGATGGAGGAGCAGATGAAGATCGCCGACATCACCGTGCAGGAGTTTCGCTACCAGAGCAAGATCGGCAGGGATTCCGAAGGACATGCGCATCCGGGAGACCTCGAGCTGACCGGGAGCCTCGTCACGGTCGTGACCGACGACGGGGCGGAGGGCCGCTGCTTTGGCGGAAACAAGGGTTTCGTCGAGCAGATCGTCAAACCGCGGATCGTCGGGAGGGACCCGTTCCATCGCGAGTTCATCTGGCAGGACCTGGCGGAACGAACTCGACGCTGGAACATGGATGACAGGGGGCTCGCGGCGGTCGACATGGCGCTCTGGGACCTTGCGGGTCAGGTGACCGGGCAGCCGGTGTACAAGCTGATTGGTGCGTATCGCGACAAGGTCAAGGCGTACGCGAGCACGATGGTCGGCGACGACATCGAGGGCGGTCTGAACACGCCGGAGGCATACGCGGACTTCGCCGAGACCTGCGTGAAGCGCGGCTACAGGGCGATCAAGATCCACAGCTTCTATCCGCCAAAGGCGGGAGCCCCGGATCCACGCCTCGACGCCGATATCTGCCGCGCCGTCAGAGAACGCGTGGGTCCGGACATCGCACTCATGCTCGACCCGTATCACGACTACAACCGGGAGGAGGCACTCTACCTGGGGCGTGAGCTCGAGAAGCTCGAGTTCGCATGGTACGAGGAGCCGATGAACGAGTACAGCATCGCCTCATACGTCTGGCTGACGCAGAGGCTCGACATCCCGGTGCTGGCGCC
>SKZO01000385.1 GCA_007127335.1 Spirochaetales bacterium
CACGCCGAAGAAGCCTCGCAAGGCCGTCCACGCCGAGCGCGGTCTGGTCGGATCGTCCGGCCCATCCGTTGGTGCCCGTTCCGGCGCACAGCCGCGACACCTCGAGTCCCGTCCTGCCAAAGCTCACTCGTTCCATAGTCATCCCCTCAAGCGCAGTTGGATCGCGCGGGCCAGGCGCACGCAACGGCTCAGCCCATCCGTTCGGCCACCTCCACCCGCAGAAGCGACCGCACGTTCTCGATCTGATTGGCGATCGTCGCAGATGTGGAGCCGGCGAACAGCAGTCCCACTGCCACGTTGTCGAGCGTCGTCACCAGCGATCCGGAGTCCCCTCCGGCCGAGATCGCGGTTGTGACGATCTGGTCGCGGAACCGCGCGACCCTGCCTCCGCCAAAACCGACGTCGATCGTGGCGTCGGTCGTCGTGATCCGTCCGACGGTGTAGTGTGTCGACCTGCCGGTCTTCTGCACGACCGTCCCAACCTGCACGTCGTCCCTTCGGCGCCATGCACGGACCGGGCCGCTCCAGTAGACCTCACGGTCGAGGTCGGCGAAATCGCCTTCGGCAACCGCTGCGTCGACGAGGTTGTCGTGACGGTCGCGTGGCGTGGGAGGGTCGAAGACGATGGGAATGAATCGACTCAGCCGCGCCATCCTGTCCTGGGGGTCGCTCCCCCCGTCGTACGGGCCCGGCTGCAGCACGGCGTCTCCCGGACTAGCATCGTTGCTGTTCGCGATCACGTGGTTGTTACTCAGTAGGTAGTAGCGAGGCGGAATGCCGATGCCCATGGAAGGCGGGCTTACCGAGCCGCCCGGGAGGATGTCGTAGACGCTCGTGGCGATGGTGCCCGCGCTGATCCGGTAGTGTCCCACGCTGTAGCCACCGCGCGCAGGGCGCACGCGCTGCGCAAGGCTCTCCGTGCACGAGTCAGGCGGCGCGTCGGAGCCTGCGAACGGGTAGCCCACGGCCAGAACGTCGGTCTGCATCCCGGCGATCTGCGCGGGGACGAGATCCGCAGCACGCAGCTGGTCCCGGTCGAGCTTGTGCGTGACGAGTACGAGCAGCGCAGGCTCTCCGGTTGGTTCGCCGCCGGTCCACTTCACCCCGACCCCCATCCCCACAACGTTCGCCTGTTGCGTGGCTGGATCGAGGAAGTCGGCCGCCGCGGTACATGCGGTTCGCGCCTCCGTCAGCGCCTCCTGTCCGAGGACCATCTTCTGTTCCGTTGATCGCATAGCATTCTCCCCCCGGCGCTATGCCGGGCCGCAGAGCGGCGGTTACGTCGTTGTCACCTTGCCAACCTCTTCGACGTCGGTCTCCCATCCGCCGATCGAGCGGGGTATCGTCGCGTCGGGCGTCAGGTCCCGTGCGGGCAGCTTCCGGTGGACGAAGACCTTGATGACCTTCCGCTCGCCGCGCATCCCAATGCCCACCCCCACCACGTTGGGCAGCTGCATCACCCGCGACTCACATTCGAGCCGTGCCGTCTCAATGCTCATCATCCGCCACCTCCCATGCGCGGAGGCACGCCTCCATCATGGACCGACTGTGCCGGTTCGTCCAGTGGGGCCGGCCGCATGCGCTCCTTGAGAGTGCGGCTCATTGACGGCTCGCGAGTCTCCGGCTAAGGTCTGCCGATGAGCAGCGAACCAGCCCTCCACAAGTCGTGGGCAGCCGTCACCGGCCCCGAGCGCCCCCTTCCCGAGCCCGGTCTCACTCTCTACGTCGCGCCCGGAGCGTCCAGCGGTGACGGCAGCGTCGAACGGCCCTTCGGCTCGATCGTCGAGGCGCGCGATCGGGTGCGCGCAATCAAGGCGGGAGCCGGTCTGCCTGCCGGCGGCGCCCGCATCGTCCTGCGCGGAGGAGACTACTTCATTGGAAGCACCGTGCGTTTCGACGAGCGCGACTCGGGAAGACCCGGGGAGCCGGTCGTCTACGCCGCCTACGCCGGCGAGAAACCCATTCTCCATGGGGCGGCGCTGATCGACGGCGCCTCGTTCGGACCGGCGCCGCAGGAGACCAGGCAGCGCCTCGCCCCGCGGGCGGCCGAGCACGTGCGCTGCGCCGACCTCTCGGGCCTCGCGATCAGCGCTGATGATATGGAGCTCCACGGGTTCGGGTCCGCGTACCGCGGCGACGACAGTCTGAACCGCACCCCCACCGGAGGGACCTCCTGGAACCAGCTCTACGTCGATGGTGAGCTCCAGCAGCTTGCCCGCTATCCGAACGTGGACGACGGGTACGTCCGCACCGGAGCGATTCTCGAGAGCGAGGGGCTGGTCGAGCCCGGCCCCGTGGAGGGCGGAGTATTCGAGTACACCGACGCGCGACCCGAGCGATGGGCGTCGACCGACAACGTCTGGATACACGGCAACTGGTTCTTCGACTGGGCGGACGCCGCGGTCCGTCTCGAGGCGCTCGACACCGCGAAGAAGACCATCACCTTCTCGCAGCCGATCGCCTACGGGATGAAGCCCGGTATGCGCTACTGCTATCTGAACGTTCTCGAAGAGCTCGATGCGCCCGGCGAATGGTATTTGGACCGGGACCGGAAACTGCTGTACTACTACCCGAAGGATGACCTCACCAACGCCGACATCCGCTTCCCGCTCGTGCGGGAGCACCTGATCGAGACCGCGGGCGCGTCGTATCTGACCTTCGCATCGCTTTCGATCGGCTACTGCCGATCCACCCCGGTGAAGATCTGCGGCGGTCGGGATGTCGCGCTCGAAGGGTGCACCATCCGCAATTGCGGCGGGAAGGCGGTGATCGTCGGCTCATACCCGGACCTTTCGACGGAGGCGAAGGCCGGCGGAGGCATCAACCACCGCGTCGAGAGCTGCGATATCTCGTGGTGCGGATTCGGCGGGATCCACGTGGGCACCGGCGACCGCAGGACGCTCGAGCCGTGCGGCGTGGAGATCGTGAACAACGACATCCACCACTTCTCCTGCACGTGCAAGATGTACACCGGAGGGATCTCGCTCGATTCGGTGGGCGCGCACGTGGCGAACAACCGGCTGCACGATGTTCCGCACACCGCGGTCTTCCTCAAGGGAAACGACAACGTCATCGAGTACAACGAGATCTACAACTGCGTCCAGGAGTCCGACGACGCAGGCGCCTTCTACTGCGGTCGCGACTTCACGCTCCAGGGCAACGTTGTGCGGTACAATTTCTTCCACCACCTGAAGTCCGACGCGGAAACCGGGGTCTCGGTCTTTGGGACCTATACCGATGACTGCAGCGCCGGTGTCGCCATCTACGGCAACATCTACTACAAGGTCCAGGACGCCCACCTCTCGCACGGCGCGCAGGATATCCTCTTCGAGAACAACCTCATCGTGGAGTCCTGGGGCCGCTCGAAGCACTCGGTGCGGTTCGTTCTCTACGGATATCCGCGCACCTTCGACCGGGAGAAGGGACAGCACTATCGCTATCTCCGCGAAGTGCCCCACGACGGTCCGGTGTGGCGCGCCCGGTACTCCCGGATGCGCACCTATACGGCCTGGGCGCCGGAGGAGCAGCGGATTCCGCACTACTGCTCGGTCCGGAACAATGTCCTGATCGGGCACGTGCCCATGCACTTCAACTTCTCGATGGAGGAGCACGGAAACCAGTACACGGGCAACCTCAGCAGTGACGAGATGCTCGGCATCCCGGACGCGGAGCGGCTCGATTTCGCCATACCCAAGGATGCGCCGATCTACGAGCAGGCGCCGGGGTTCAGGCCCATTCCGTTCGAGAGGATCGGGCTCTACCGCGATCGTTTTCGGACATACGGGAACGAGAACCCCCGGGACACCGCCCACCCCCACGATGACATGTCCGGGAGTGTGCAGTGACCCACATCACCGTGACCCACATGACCGTGACCCACATGACCGACGCAGACCGTATCGCCGCCCTCCGATCCCGGTGCTTCGAGCGCAAGCACCGCGCCTGGCGGAACACGCTCATCCCGTACGCTGCCTCGCTCGCGGCCTGCAGCGACGAGGCATCGTGGCAGATCCGTCGCGGCCGCGCCACGCGCGACATCCTCGCCTCCGTACGGTTTGAGATCGACGACCTCGAGCTCCTTGTCGGCAGGCTCGGACCCCGGCCGGCGGAAGAGACCGACGAGGCGCTCGACCGGGCAGGCGAGTGGGCGGTTCAGTACCCGCAGTCGCCCGGCGGACAGACCGGCCACTGCGAGCTCGACCTGCGGCCGATCTTCGAGCTGGGGGCCGACGCCCTGTCCGAGTCGATCCGCGGCCGAATTCCTTCCGGCACGGAGGAAGAGCAGGAGGCGTGGCACTCGTTCATCCTCGCGCTCGAGGGCCTCTCGCTCATGATCGAGCGCGCGGCGC
>SKZO01000324.1 GCA_007127335.1 Spirochaetales bacterium
GAGTACCCGGGGCAGATCCGCGGCTGGTTCTACTGCATGCACGTACTCGCGGTG
Source organism: Spirochaetales bacterium (assembly GCA_007127335.1). Classification (GTDB taxonomy): domain Bacteria; phylum Spirochaetota; class Spirochaetia; order DSM-27196; family SLST01; genus SLST01. Next base: position 55 of record SKZO01000324.1, read on the forward strand.
GGAGTCATGGATCGCCCCGCCTTCCGCAACTGCCTCGTGCACGGAACCCTGCTGACCGAAGACGGGTCGAAGATGTCCAAGTCGCTTCAGAACTACACCGACCCCATGGCACTGCTGGACAACCACGGCGCCGACGCGCTTCGCCTCTACCTTCTTGGCTCGCCCGCCGCGGTTATGGCGGACCTGCGCTTCTGCGACTCCGAGGTCGCTGAGCAGGTTCGCAGGGTACTCCTGCCGTTCTGGAACGCATACTCATTCTTCGTGACCTACGCGAATATCGACGGGTATGAAGGGCACGTCGAGGGGGAGCCCCACCGGCCCTCACCGGAGCACGAGCTCGACCGGTGGGTCCTGGCGCGCCTGGCGATGGTCGCAGATGAATGCGAGCGGGGACTCGCGGGATACTCCACCAGTGTAGCGACCCGCGCGGTAGCAGACTTCGTGGGCGAGCTCACCAACTGGTACATACGCCGGTCGCGCGGGCGGTTCTGGTCGCCCGGGCTCGACGTCGCAAAGCGCCAAGCCTACGACACGCTCTCCTACGTTCTGACGGTGCTCTCACAGCTACTCGCTCCCCTCGCGCCGTTCATCGCCGAAGCGGTGTACCGCGGACTCCACCCCGAAGGCGCGGCGTCCGTACATCTCACCGACTGGCCGGCGATCGCCGTGCGGGCGGAAGACGCGGCGTTGGTGCAGGAAGTCGCAACGGTCCAGCGAATCGCCCGAATGGGACTTTCGCTGCGCAAGCAGGCCGGGATTCGGGTGCGCCAGCCGCTCGCCGCAGCGGCGGTTCATCTCCCGGGCGGCGCTCTGTCCCCGTCACAGCGTACGGCGCTTATGGAAGAGCTCAACGTCAAACGCATCGACACGCTCGCCAATCCGGCACGGGTTGCGCGAGCTCGCGCCGTACCGAATGCCCGGATCCTGGGCCCAAGGCTCGGCCGTGACATGCAGGAGGTCATCCGCGCCGCCCGTGACGGTCAGGTCCGCGTCGCGGGCGACTGTGTCGTCGTCTGGAGCGGCTCCCGGGAGTGGAGCCTGTCGCGAGAGGAGATCGACGTTGGTTACGAGGGACGCGAAGGAGCGCAGATCGCGTCGGAGGAGGGCATCCTCGTAGCAATCGACACGGCGCTCACGGACGACCTTCTGGCCGAGGGTGTGGCGAACGAGGTGAACCGGCACGTGCAGGAGCTCCGCAAGCGGACCGGCTACGCGGTCGCCGACCGCATCCGGCTCGAGATTGACGGAGACCTGCCGGAGAAGTGGAAACAGGAGGTGGCGTCGTGGGCGCTCGCGGATCTCGATGAGGTGCGAGAGCCGGACGGAGTCGCTGAGATGACGATAGCCGGCGCGACGTTCACGCTCAAGGTCAGGCGTCGGTAGGCCTCACGGCACCGCTACCGTCACTCTGCGCTGCGCCCGGGGCGATACACTTCACCGCCCCGTATGACGGCGACGCGTCTCGCGTTGGTCCGCATGGCGTCGAACCAGGTGGGCGCGTCAAGGAGCACGAGATGCGCGCGCCTGCCTGTCTCGAGTCCGTAGTCGGTCAGCCCCATGATGCGGGCGGGGTTGACCGTGATCGTGTCAAGCATCGCGCGAAGCGCGTCGAGCCCCATCATGTGACCCGTATGCGCCGCCATCTTGAGCACCTCGAACATCTCGGCGTACCCGAGCGGGTACCACGGGTCTTCTATGCAGTCCTGCCCGCAGGCGATGGTGAGTCCCGCGTCCATGAAATCCCGGATGGGCGCCATCGCGCGGTGCATGGGGTGGCTGAAATGCCCGCCCAGGTGGACGTTGATCAGCGGGTTCACGATAACGGACAGCTGTGCCGCGGCCATCAGCGGAATGAGGCGTCGGCTCAGATAGTAGGGATCCATGACGGCCGTGGAGGTGATGTGCGACGCTGAGACGCGCCCCTGGAGCCCGAGCCTGACGGTCTGGGCGGCAAGCGTCTCCACGTGGCGGGAGTGCGGATCATCGGTCTCGTCGCAGTGGATGTCTGCGAGCAGGCCCCGGTCGGCCGCGAGTTCGAGCAGTTCGCGCAGGCTCTCCGTACCGTGGCCGTACGTGGGCTCATTGTGCGGGATACCGCCCACGACGTCGACCCCCATGTCGAGCGCGCGGTGCAGCTGCGCATTCACGTCAGGCCCGCCGTAGTACCCGTCCTGGGGGAAGGCGACGAGCTGGATGTCCATCTTGCCGTCGAGCTCACGCCGGAGCTCGAGCAACCCCTCCGCGCCTCGCAGCGCCGGGTCGCAGACGTCCACGTGCGACCGGATCGCCTGGATTCCCATCGCGAAGGCCTGTTCGCAGTACGCCTTCGCGCGCGCGTAGACGTCCTCCGCGGAGAGCGAGGCCTTCTTGTACGCCGCCCAGTTGTCGATCCCCTCCCGCAGGGTTCCACTCGCGTTGGGGATCCGCGTCAGGACGGAATCGAGGTGAAAGTGAGCGTCGACAAAGGGCGGCAGGAGACAGCAGCCGCGCCCGTCGATCGTCTCGCGCGCGGGACCGGCAGGGCCGCGTCCGATCGCGACGATCGAACCGTCACGGACCGAGACGTTGATCGGGTCGCTGTGGTGCGGCGTGGTGACACCCGTGATTACGAGATCGAGCATGGGAACCTCCGGCAGACGGGCGCCCGGCGAACCGGACGCCCGAGATTGCCGTCTACGACTTTGCCTTACCGGCGCCGACGCCAACCCCGGCAGCGGTCATGATCAGATCGACGATGATATAGATGACGATCGCCGCGACGATGCCGTTTATGGGCGGTACGCCGGGACTGAAGTAGGCGATAAGCGACGCACCGACGTAGGCGACTGCCCCCGCGATGTTGATCTTGGGCAGCTTCGCTTCGCTCAGCTTCGGGTACTTGCCGCGGTACTTGTAGAAGAAGTCGGCCATGATCACCCCACCTATGGGCGGGATGAAGGTGCCGAGCAGCAGCAGCCACGGCACGAGCCAGTCATAGAACCCAAGGATTGCGAGCAAGGTACCAATCGCCGCACCGACGACGGTGAGCAGCTTCCGGTTCTCCGTGCGGATCATGTTGCACCCGGCGACCGAGAAGTTGTAGACCGTGTTGTCCTGCGTCGTCCAGATGTTGAGGAAGAGCATGATGATACCGGCGAGCAGCAGCCCCTGCAGGGTGAGGACCTCGACGATATCCGGCTGCTGATAGACCATCGCACCAAAGGCGCCGGCGAATACCATGAGCCCGTTCCCTATGAAGAAAGCGACTAGGCTCGCGATGATCGCGATCTTCCCGGTCTTCGCGAAGCGGGTCCAGTTGGTCGCCTGCGTACCGCCGGAGACAAAGGTGCCAAAGACGATCGTGATCGCGGCTCCCGCGGTCATTGTCGACGCCGGCACGATCCCGAGCATCCCTCCCATCTCGCCCGCCTCACGCGAGGAGATCACGAAGCTCCAGACGATCAGGATCGTCATCGCCGGGACGGAAACGATGGAAAGCCGCTCGAGTCCGCGGTAGCCGACGTAGGCGGTCCAGCAGAAGGCGAAGCCGAAGAAGATCATGAACGGGATCCGCAGCCACTCGGGCAGGTTCAGGAGCTGAACGAAGATGATCGAGACGGTCGCCGTTCCCCACGCGTACCAGCCCACCTGCGTGAAGCCGAGCGCGAAGTCGGGCCACTTGCTGCCTATGTCGCCAAAGCTGAACCGGGCGAGCAGGACCGAGTTGAGCCCGGTCTTGAACGCGACGTAGCCGAGGATGGCCACGTAGATACCGAGCAGCAGGTTGCCGATCACGATCAGACCCATGAGCTGACCGAACGGGAAGGCCGCTCCCAGGCTTCCGCCACCCCACATGGTCGCGGTGAAGAACGTGAACCCGAGCAGTACCACGGACGTGGACCAGAGACTCTTGCGCGATTCCAGCGGCACTTCGCTCAGCGGGAAGTCCTCGCGCGCTTCGACAGTGCGCTTCTGTACACCTTCGCTCATTGGAAACCTCCGTTACCAGGGATTCGGCCGGTTCACGGCCTTGCGTGATAGTAATGCGACCGCGCTGAACGCGCAACTACTGCTTGCTCCCGTCGAGTGCGAAATCGTGTCCGCCTGCCGACTTTCAGCTTGCGCGCTCCGCGGCCGGGCCGTACAATCGTCCGACGGGCATCCGCCCGAGGGAGGTCATGATGCCGTGCGTGATACGTTTCGTGAGTCTGACACTTGCCGTGATGCTGCTCCTCTCAGGCTGCCCGGACGCGTTCAGGGAGAGACCGGATGAAGCCGACGAGCAAACGCCCGTCGACGACCCGGGAGACAA
>SKZO01000164.1 GCA_007127335.1 Spirochaetales bacterium
GCGACGAGAACCCGGCGCAACGCGTCGCGGTCGGTATCCTCCATCGCCTCCTCCAGGTGGACGACCCCGTGCATCGCGCGCTCTATCCCGAGCATGCTGATCCACGTGTCGCCCCACTGCCTTCCATCACCGCAGGTCCGGTCCCCCGTGACGTGCGTCGCGAGCGCGAGCCTCAACGCCCCGAGGGAGCGCCGGCGCCACCGTTCCCCGTCGCGCACACCGGGGGTAGCGGCAAGCGTCGCCATCGCCGCGAGGTAGTTCCAGTTCGACTGCACGCCCCAGTGCAGGTACCCTGGTCCGTACCCGGAGAGGACAGGCTCACTGTGGTGCGGGTGCACGTGCCGCTCGGCCCAGGTGGCCCATAGTTCGAGAAGTGCACGGGCATCGTTCATCAGGGTCTCAGTCATCTTGGCATCTCCTCAACCGCGGCGTGTCCCGCACGTGACCATGGCAGGCGGTGCTGCCATCGTAGCCCAACGGGGAGGCGGCGTGAAAGCCCCTGACGGAGTGGAACCGGTCGCGAGGAGCGGGCCTACGAGGATATCGGGCTTGCCTTGCTCTTTGACATAATGCTGGTAAGCATTATGTTTTAGTGTATAATTCTTACATGACATTCATTGGTCGACAACGGGAACTGGCGCGCCTTCAACGAGGACTCGAGACGTCCGGAGGGTGGCTGGGCGTGTTGTGGGGCCGCAGACGAGTCGGCAAGAGCCGACTGCTGCTCGAGTGGCTCGAGGGCACGGACGGCATTTATTTCGTCGCGGACCAATCCGCGGCACCTCTGCAGCGTTCATACTTCGCGACATCCGTCGCCACGCGGTTCCCGGGCTTCGATGCGGTGACGTACCCCGACTGGCGAAGCGCGCTGGATCGCCTGACCGCCGAGGCCCGCGCCGGCGGATGGCACGGCCCGCTCGTGATCGACGAGTTCCCCTACCTGGTGGCGTCGGATGCGTCGCTCCCGAGCGTCGTACAGAACTGGATCGACAAGCCGGCCAGGGAATCGGGTCTGAAGGTTGTGCTGTCGGGATCGAGTCAGCGGATGATGCAAGGTCTGGTTCTGGATTCGACAGCGCCGCTCTATGGCAGGGCGACCGAGTCGTTTCGGGTGGACCCGCTTCCTGCGGGCCACATCGCAGAAGCACTGAGTCTGAAGAGCGGTCCACAGATGGCCCGCGCCTACGCCGCCTGGGGAGGCACCCCGCGGTACTGGGAACTGGCCGAGCCGTTCGGCGCAGACGTTGAAGGCGCCGTGGATGCCCTTGTGCTCGATCCGCTGGGACCACTGCACCACGAGCCCGACCGTCTGCTGCTGGAAGAGACGCCGTCAGCGGCCACTCTGCGCCCGCTCCTTGACGTCGTTGGCTCGGGCGCGCACCGGTTGAGCGAGATCGCCGGCAGACTCGGACAGCCTGCAACGTCGCTCACGCGTTCGATCTCCCGGCTCCAGGAACTCGGACTGGTACGAAGAGAGACTCCGTTCGGGCTTCCGGAGCGGTCGAGCAAGAGATCGCTGTACGCTATTGACGACCCGTTCATCCGGATGTGGGCCCGCGTGGTAGCCCCGCATCGATCACTCCTCGCGACTGCGCCCAGGGCGGCGCGCCTTGCGATCTGGGAGCGGCACCGGCAGTCTCTCGAGTCGCAGACGTGGGAGGATCTCTGTCGAAGAAGCGTACCCGGGCTTTCCACCGCCTTTGCGGGCAGAGAGTGGGGTCCGGCACAACGCCACTGGAGGGGCAACGATCCGGAGTTCGATGTCGTGGCCGAATCGCTCGACGGCACGCGGCTCCTGCTTGGCGAAGCGAAATGGAGCGCTACTCCCGCAACCGCTGAGGATCTTCAGACCACCTATCGGAGACTGGTCGCCAAGGGCGTGCCTGGCGATGTCAACGTGATCGGGCGAGAGATAGACTACGCGCTCTTCGTCCCCGCTACGACCAGGCACGCGCGACGGAATGCCGATTACACAGTGATCACGGCTGACGACGTGATGGGGGCGCTTCGGGAGTGAGGCACCCGGAGCGGAGTCGAGATCGCCTGAGTGCAGTTCAGCGACGAGACGCCCGGACCGCGGCGTAGTCGGCCAGGAAGGTCGCGACAACGCCGGGCGCGATCGCGAGCAGATCACCGGTGTCCGCCATGTGCGCAGAGAGCAATAAGGCCATTCGTTCAAGCCTCTCCCGCTGATCCGGATTGAACGCAAGGTTCGTCGTTTCTTCGGGGTCGTTGACCACGTCGTAGAGCTCGAGGTAGGTCTCGTCCTTGAATATGTCGACGATCAGCTTGTGCTCCCCATGAATCACGGCGCGCTGGAAGTTGCCGCGTGCGCCGTTGCCGTCGAACTGGATGAAGGCCGCATCGCGACCGGGTGCGCCCGTCCTCATCATAGGCACGAGCGAACGCCCGTCGATTCCGGCAGGCGGTTCGGTGCCGACAAGCTCGCAGATCGTGGGGAGAACGTCGACGCTGCTCACGAGCCGGTCGACCACCCCGGGCTCGATACCTGTACCGACCGGAAGCTTGAGCGCGATTGGCGTACGAACCGACGGCTCGTACATGCACATCTTCTGGTACAGCATGTGCGAGCCGAGCATCTCGCCGTGATCCGAGCAGAAGACGATCAGCGAGTCGTCGTAGATCGACTGGGACTTGAGCTCATCGATGATCATCCCTACGGCGTGGTCGAGAAGCGCGACCAGACCCAGGTACACCCGCCAGACGCCGTGCCACTCGTCTCGTGTGTAACGAACGCCGATTGCTCCCGGCAGATTGTAGAGCTGGAGCGGCGACTGGTCGTCGTACCAGCGCCCAACGCTCTCCGGAAGATCGACGTCGTCAATCATGGAGTACCAGGGATCTGGTATGTCGTATGGAGGGTGCGGGGCGACGAACATCGTTTGAGCATCAACGGCCGGTCCGGGTCGCGTCCCCGGATCGCCTCGAGCGCGGTGTTCGCGATGTACCCGTCGTAGAAGGTATCAAAGCCGGGCTCGTACAGCCCGACTGCCGGAACCGAGTACTTGCGCGCCCGCGTGATCCTCCCGCCGGCCATCTCCGGAACGATCCCCCTGAACCGATCTCCGCCGGGAGCGCGCACGCCCTGTCGCTTCAGGAATGCCTTGTAACCGCGCTCGAGCGAGTTCCAGTCGGTTTTCGTGGTGGCTGTCCCACTCCGATTCGAAGATCGAGTAGAGATTGGGGGTTCCGGCCCGCACATCGCCGTGGCGACGGTCGAGTGGTTCCCACGGGTTGATGATGCTGCCGGTGCGATTGGGATAGCAGCCGGTGAAAAAGGCACTGCGCGCGGGCACGCAGATGGGCGAGGCACAGTACGCGCGGTCGAACAGCGTGCTCTCTTCGACGAGCCGGTTGATGACGGGTGTGTGCTCCCCGAGCGCGTCCCAGCGCAACTGGTCAGCCATGATAACGATGATGTGGGGATGCTTGTTCCTATGTGCCATGCTTCCGATACAGGATTCTATCACGCATGGCGCGTGGATCAAGTGTACCGCCATATCTCCCCGCCATGGCCCCGGTTGTCCGGACGACCGATCCATGACAGAATTGCCTCAGGCGGCACAGGAGGAGGCACCATGTCGTTATCGGCGAGGACGAGAGAGCTCTACAAGATCCTGCGGTGCGCGGACGTGTGCGACGCGCTCGACTCAATGGGACTGCAGGATCGCTACGAGCTTGCGCTCGCTATGCGACCGCTGTTCGAAGGAATCAGATTCGCGGGGATCGCCCACACGCAGGAGTTCGACCTGTTCGACAGGAAGCTCTCGGCGATGAGCTACGAAGAGTTCGACCGCCTGCAGTACACACCGATCGAGGAGGGCGGGTACAGTTCGTACGCACGCCCGGGCGTCCCGCACTACACGGGTGCCGCCGGCGAGGTCCTCGTCATCGCCGCACACGGCACCCGAGCCGGTATCCTCGGGTCGGCCAACACACTCGACTTCATGTCAAAGGGCGTCGTCGGTTTCGTCATTGACGGCACGTGTCGCGACAGCCGCGAGTGCATCATGCAGCAGTCGCCGGTCTTCTGTACTGTCAGGTCGTACACTCACCCGATGGGTCGCATCCGTATCCGAAGCGACAACGAATCAGTCGTCTGTGCAGGCGTCTGCGTCAACCCCGGAGACATGATCATCGCAGATGACGACGGCGTGATCTGCGTCCCGCAGGCGATCGCCGACGAGGTTGGCACGCGTGCGTACCGCATCCAGCAGAAGGACCGCCGGGACCGTCGCCGGCACTACGAGAAGCTGGGTCGCGAGCCCGACGAGACAGTCGAGCTCCTGCCGGACCTGGAGTGACCGCGAC
>SKZO01000040.1 GCA_007127335.1 Spirochaetales bacterium
AACCAGTCGAAGGACTTCCTCGGGCAATTGAGCACGGTCAAGTTTGCCGACGGCGAGATGGAGGTGGAGGTAGGCACGACCCTTCGAGGGAAGGACGTCTACATCTTCGCGAACGCCGGCCGCAACACGCAGGGACTCAGCGTCGAAGAGAACAAACAGGAGCTCTACCATACGGTTGACGCCCTGCGTCGATCCGCGGCCGGCAGGATCACCTTGTTCGAGCCGTACTGTTCCTCCTCGCGTTCCGACCGGACGACGAGACGCAACTCGGTCGGGTTCTGGGTCCATTACAAGACGCTGGTGAGCCTTGGCGTCGACCACATCGTCACATACAACCTGCATTCGGACAAGTCGCGCACGATCGTCGACCCGACGATCTGTTCGATCGACGATGTCCCGGCAATCGTGCTCCTCAAGGAGTACATCACCGACACCTTCATCAAGACGACCGACCGGCTCGAAGACGAGGTACGCAGGAACTGGCTCTTCTGTTCGGTCGATGCCGGCGGGGAGAGCGTCGCGAAACGGTTCGCCCAGGCGTTCGGCACGCAGCTGGTCATCGCCCACAAGCAACGGGACTACGACCGGACGAACACGGTGGCCTCGATCAACATCCTCACATCCACGGACATCACGGGAAAGGAGATCTGGATCGTCGACGACATGATCGACACGGCCGGATCGGTGTACACGCTCGTACGGGAGCTGCGCGAACGGAACGTTGCGAGGATCAACATCGCCGCCGTCCATCCGGTCTTCTCTCCTCCCGCGGTGAGCAGACTGACCAAGCTCCGCGAGGAGGGGCTCCTCGACAATGTGGTCGTCGTTGACACGATCCCGTGTCCTGATTCGATGAAGGAGGAGATGCCCTTCCTGCACGTTGTGTCGTCGGCCCGTCAGAGCGCCGAAGTCATCATGCGGATGCACGAGGAAGGCAGCCTCTCGCCCTTCTTCGATCAGTTCAACGCGTCGAAGTACCTCTCGAGCATGAAACTCTTTCTGTAGCCCTGCAGGGACCCCTGGCCGACGCCGGATTCAGAAGAGCCTGCGCGAGTCGACGAGAAGCGTTACCGGGCCATCGTTGATCGCAGCCACGTCCATGTGAGCTCCGAACACGCCGGTCTCCACGAGAAGCCCGTTGTTTCGCCACCATCGCACCAGCGCCTCGTAGAGGCCCTCTGCTGCACGCGGCTCCGCCGCGGCTGCCAGGCTCGGCCGTCGCCCTTTGCGCATGTCTCCGTGGAGCGTGAACTGGCTGACGGCCAGAATGCCCCGCCTCTCGTCGGTCGGCCCGGAAAGGTCCGACAACGGCAGGTTCATCCGCCCGTGAGCGTCCGGGAAGACCCGGGCGCCTGCGCATTTCGACCCGACGTAGGCGACGTCGGCTTCGTCATCACCTTTCTCGACCCCGATGTACACGAGCAGCCCCCGGTCGACCGAACCGACACATCGCCCCTCTACCCGTACCGACGCGGCACGCACGCGCTGGATCACAGCCCGCATCAGCTGCCGACCCTCGGCACGATCCTGCGAATGCCGGTGGCAGTCAGATCGATCCGCCCGTCACGATAGGAGATCCGCCCGATCAGCTCCACCGCACCGGGCTGCACCTCTGCGGCAAAAGGCACCGTAACCGGGACCGTGCCTTCCAGAACCCGCTCGGTCTCGTACCCGACGAGCAGCGTGAAGGTGATCGCCTCCTCCCCTACGCGGATGTTGCTCGTCTGTCCGCTCCACCTGACGTAGACTCCGTCGTAGAGCCACGGTTCGGAGGCAACCTCCGTGTAGGTGAAGTTGTCGCGGAAGTCCACGAAGGTCGGTTCGCGGAAGAATCTCGCGACGAGCCGGATGCGCTCCTTGACGAGCGGGCTCGCGTTTGACTGCAGGAGGCGATTGGCCTCGCGACGGGCGAGGTTGTCGCGAAACCCGTTGAACAGCTCGCCCACCCGGGAGACGAGCTCGACGACTTCGTCGTCACTGAGCTCGTAGCGGAACTCTCCGGTATCCTGCGTCAGCTCGTCCGGGAGCGCGGTCGCACTGATCGGGTCCACGCCGTCGCGAAGCGGCTGTTCAGGTCGGACCACGTTGCGAATCATCCCCGGCAGGAACACCACCCCGAGCGCAGCGACCGCACCTGCCCCGACGGCGAGCGGCACCCAGGCCGGCAGGGCGAAGCCGACCGGCGGAAAGAGACGCGCAAGCCGACCGGACTCCGCCATCGTCACGAACTCTGCGGTATCGTCGGTTCGGCGAACCAGGGCAAGCCCGCGCCTGGCGACGGCGTTCTTCGGGTCGCGGTCGAGCACCGCGAGCCACATGGACAGTGCGTCCCGGATCTCGCGGCGGCGCAGATGCACGGCCGCCAGCCCGAGCTCCACACGCGTGTCGTCACCTCTGATCTGGTGCGCGCGCTGCAGATACGAGTACGCGCCGCCGAAATCACCGACGTAGAGGCATGCCGTCCCGAGCAGCCGGTAGAACGTGAAGTTGTCCCGGTAGAGAAATACCTGTGACTCGAGCACAGAGATGACCTGGGAATACTTCCGGGAGCGCAGCAGCCGGTCGGCACGGCTCAGCGTCTTTGACCCCCGCACGGTTACCTTCCGCGGACCTGACCCGAAATCGCGTCGAGCTCGGCCTGCAATCGCTCGATCTCACCGGGGTCGACATCGGTCTCGTCGAGCAGCATGTTGATCCTCTGCACGATCTGTGCGAGACGGGCAAGCAGCCGGTCCTCTTCCGGGATGAGAGCGGCCGTCTCCGGCGTCAGGTATCCATCCGATGAGAGATTGCCAAGGTAGGTCACCACCGAGTAGGACTGCCCCGGCCCGATCTGTTCCTCTGCGTACAGTACCAGCATTGCCGAGTCGTTGATCGAGAACGGCAGCCGGTTGAAGTTCCGGCTCTCGTGTACCGTGTAGTCCCAGACGGAGTCGGCAAGACGTTTCCAGTTCGCCAGAACGACAGCCTTCGCGGGCGTAACGTCGCTGCCGAACACCATCACCTGGAGCCCATGGACCGATCCGGCATCCGGTATGCTCCTGATGTAGGGCACTGCAGGTCCCGGGTCGAGCCGGATCTCACGGTTGAACCGTGGCGTCGACGGAGTGGCGAAATGCACGTTACTGCGCTCGCCGAGGTGGGTGTCGAGGAGCAGCCGCACGGCAGTGCTCATCGGTCGCTCGCCGGTATTGGTGACCGTAACACTGATCTGTAGCGCGTCGGTGCGGTCGGCCGTGGTACCACGCGTGAAGCGGAAGAGCTGCTCGACCCGCATCGTCGCACTCGTCCAGACGAACCCGACCTCCTCTTCCCTCTGCACGACGAACTGACGAAACCGGCCGCTGTCACCCATTCGATGGACCCGATTGTCCTCCCGCACGTCGAGCGCCGAGGTACGCGGGTCATCCGGATAGAGCAGAGGGACCCATTCACCGTTCACCAGAAGATCGACGGAGAACCGGGCGGAGCTCTCGTGGAGCGTGAGCCGAATGTCGCCACGGCTGATCTCGACGGCACCGACACCGACGGCCACGAGCAGCACCAGAAAGGCGGGTACCGCGCGCCTCATTCGCCGTCCCTCTCCGACTCGAGCAGAACGCCCTGGAGCTCGAGCGCCCGGGCCTTGAGCGACAGCAACGCTTCTCGCAGCTCGACATCGGAGGCCGCCGGCGGCGGGCCCGTCCGGCCTCGGTCATTCTCCCGGGCAATCGCCTCATCATCGTCGGCCGGTAGACGCGACTGCCGCAACTCGGCAAGCAGGTCATTGATCCGGCGGTCCCGTTCGCGGACCATCTGTTCGAGCTCTGCAACGCGAGCGTGCAGCTCCTCTATCTCCGTCCGGAAGTCGTCGGCGGCGAGCCTGGCAAGTCGTTCCCTGTACGAGCGCAGCCCCTCCTGGTACCGGGTCTCGGCGGCCCGAAACCCCTCGAGGGCGGCGAGATACTCCTCGTGACTCCACTGCAGAAGGGTGAGCAGCTCCTGCTCGCGCCGGGCGAACTCGAGAATGTCAAGCCGGTACCGAGCCGCCTCAACCCGGAAACTGCCCGGGTGGCGATCGGTGACCTCCGCGAACAGGCGTTCTGCCTCGTCGAGCCGCCCCAGCTCGAACAGCGCCTCTGCGGCCCAGTACAGCGCGTTGGCGGAGAAGTCGCTCCGAGGGTAGGCCTCGAGGAACTCCGCGAACCGTCTGACCGCGGCTTCGTAGCGTCCCTGCATGAAGAGGATCCGCGCGCGCTGGTAGCGAACCTCCTCTTCGTACGGGTGTCCGGCGTACTCGCCAAGGAACCGGTCGAGCGTCTCGGCTGCCGACTCATACCGCCCGAGTACCATCATGGTCCGCGCGCTCCAGAACAGCACATGGCCGCGCCAGGGAGCGATATCATCGCGCGCCCGCGCCGACTCGAACCGCTCGAGCGCCTGTTCGAAAGCCTCCGACTCAAAAGCCGCGAGTCCTTCGACGAGCTCCTCAGGTACAGCGTTCTGAGCGCAGATCGCAAAGGTCCCGACGAGGAGCAGAACAGAGGTGATCAATCTGGCCTTCATGGCAGGTCTCCCCTTTCTCTCATTCTCGACCGCTTCCCACCCTGATTGAGCTCCTTAATCGTGCAGCGTCATGACCCATTACTATACGACAGAGACCAGACCAGTGCAAACCCGTGCAGGAGTCCCAACTAGGCCAACCAGGCCAACCAGTGCGCCCGTTTGACGAAAGGAGTTGCACCCGTATAATGGTCAGAAGCGCACGATATGCACGGAAGAGACAAGGATGAGCTGAGAACGGAGCATCTGCTCGACGGGGCATACGATGCGATTCGAGATCACGACCTCGACGGTGCAGCCGGCAGGCTCGAGGAAGCGCTCGCGATAGATTTCGACTGCCCGGATGTGTTGACGGCGATGAAGTACGTCAACTTCTGGCGCGAGCGGGAGCGGCAGATCACCGGCATTGGACACGCCTTCGAGCGCGGCCAGTATCTGCTCGACCAATGGCCGATCTTTGACAGCTTTGTGCGCCGGATCGGGAGTACGTGCGAGCCGTGCCTCCAGGCGGTACGTCGCTACGTGTTCGGTTCGGCGCTCGTGTCTTTCAGCACCCTGATGAGCGACGCCGAACAGGCGGACCCCCAGCTGCTGCTGCGGATAGGACGATGCCACAAGGGACTCGGTGCCTACGATCATGCGGTCCGCTATCTCGAAGCGGCCGCCGCCGAGCGGCCCGGTGACGCGGAGGTGACCGCGGAGCTCGCCGATGCGTACGCACTCATCAACGAGGTAGCAGCGGCCAAGGCTTTTTTCCGCGAGGCTTTCTTCCTGGACCCACAGCGTGTACATTTAGAGGTACTGGAGTCGCAGATGATCCGGGCGCTGATCGACAAGGTCGCCGAAACAGGCCTGGAAGGGGTTGAATTGCTCGAATGGCTGCCGGTCTACGGTGTGCTGTTCGGGGTGCTCACGGTAAAGCGAGAGCTCCGGTCTATCGAATACGGGAAGCTGAAGCAGAGCATCTACGCCCTTGAGCGCGAACTGCGCGAGGGGCGCTCACAGCGCGAGGTGATCGAGCCCCGGCTCATCAACCGGTATCTCTGGCTGATCGATCACTACGTTGCCACCGGAGAAGCTACCGGAAAGGTTGACGAGGTACTGCTCAAGCTCCGCGCTCTGAATGAACGGATCTACAGACAGTACACCAACTGAGAGGAGTAAAGAATGTCGGACAAGCTCATTGCACAGGTCTCCGAAACGCTGAACGGAGAGAAGTGGACCCGTGCAACGCTCAACAACTACACCGTCGGGAACTTCGAAGAGCTCGATGAGGTACTTGACAGGGTCGGAGAGGCCGGCGTCCAGAACGAGATCCTCGAGCTGTGCGACGAGCATCTCGTTCATACGAAGAACAGCATCATCGCGCTCTACCTCTCCGGTGTGATTCACCTGAGCAGGCAGGCAGTTGACGACACGAACCTGGTCTCGCTGATCGAGATATTCTCGGACAACCACAAGTGGGGCATCGTCGAGTACCTGTGCCGGCGTATTCTCGAGTTCGGCGAGAACAAGTTCGCGCTGCGAACGCTGGCCGAGTGCTATGACAACGAGAACCAGCAGGAGAAGAAGTTCGACGTCTGGGAGCGCCTGATCAGGATCGACTACGACGAGGCTGATATCGTGCGCCACCTCGCCGAGAAGCGCGAGGAAGAGGAGTCGCTGCCTGAGGCGGTTGACTATTACAAGAAGGCGCTGCACCGCTACATCAACAAGAGGCAGTTCAACAGCATCAAGGAAGTCTGGCACAGACTCATCCAGTACGCACCGGACGAGACGGAGTTTTTCTACCACGCGGAAATCCGCATCGCGAAGCAGGTCAGCGAGGAACGCGCAGTCCAACTCCTCGAGGACCTTTATCCTCACTTCAGAGAGAAGGAGGAATGGGACACGGCGATCGAGCTGCTCAAGCGCATCCTGCAGTATGACGCGAAAAACTCCTGGGCCCGGAAAGAGATCGTGGAGTGCTACCGGAACAAGTACGCCAACCACAGCCAGCTCGACGAATACATCCGCCTGTCCAACCTGAACCAGACCTGGCGCAACATCCATGATGCGATAGCCGACTTCGAAAAGCACATAGCATTCGACGAAGGGAACTTCGTGTTCCACCGCTCCTGGGGCGTCGGCATCATCAGGTCGATCAAGGGCGATGAGATCACGATCGACTTCGCACGCAAACGCGGCCACAACATGACCCTGAAGATGGCGGTAAGTGCTCTCGATATCCTGCCGAAAGACCATCTGTGGGTTCTTCGCAGCGTCTGGAAACGGGAAAAGCTGCGTTCGAAGATCAAGAATGATATCGTCTGGGCCCTGAAGACCACGATCAAGAGCTGCGACAACGGTGCAGACATGAAGCGGATCAAGGCCGAGCTCGTCCCGGCGATTCTCACTGCGAGTGAGTGGAGCAGCTGGAGTACCAAGGCACGAAACGTGCTGAAGACCGACAAGATCTTCGGCATGCTCCCCGACAAGGCCGACCACTTCGTGGTACGCGAACAACCGATCACACTGGGAGAAAAAAGCCACAACAAGTTCAAGAGCGCCAAAAACTTCTTCGAGAAGATCCGGATCGTCGAAGAGTTCATGGAGTTCATGGAGTCGGAAGAGGATGCCGGCACCGATCGCGAGTTTTTCCGTGAGATGTTCGAGTACTTCACGTCGTTCCTCGCGAGCGCGAACGCCGTAAATGAGCATGTCGTTGCGGCCAATCTCCTGGTGGGCCGCATCGTCGCTCGACATCCCTACCTGGACACCGGCAACGTCATCGACTTCGAGACGCTCTACGAGCAGATCGAGAACGTGGAAGAGGTCTTCGACCGAATCGACTCCTCTGACCTCAAACGGGCCTTCATCCAGGAAGTCAAGACGCACATAGAACACTGGCCCGACGTGTACGTTCGCCTCTTTCCCTTCTTTCTCTCCCGCGACATCATCGGCGAGCTCGAACGTGGCGGCTATCACAACAAGCTCGCCGAGCTCTTCCTCGCAACGTATGAGAACTACCGCGAGTACCGCGAGGCGTTCGTCTGGCTCGCCCGCAACGTCACCGACGATCGCTGGTTCCATCGTCTTGATTTCAGCTACGAGCGGATTCTGATCGCGATGATCCATCTGCTCGACCTGACGTTCCGCGACATCGACAACCGCAAGGACGTCAGTCAGAACCGCAAGATCAACCGCCAGATCCACAACTACCTGTTCAAGGATGGAAATCTCGAGCGGTATCTGTCGGAGGCTGATGAAGGGGGGATCAACCGCGTCTACACGCTCGTGCGCGACGTCAAGGAACTCGATCCGTCCATCAAGATCGAGCTCAAGCAGAAGATCATGGATGACCATCCCGGATTCCATTTCTACGGGGAGAGCGCACAACCGGACAGCGTGAGCCGGGGCGGGTTCATGGTGACGCCGCACTCCTACAACGAGAAACAGAAGGCGCTCAAGCACCTGCATGAGGTCGAGGTGCCCCAGAACTCCAGGGAGATCAGCGAGGCCCTCGCGCACGGCGACCTGCGCGAGAACGCCGAGTACAAGGCGGCCAAGGAGCGGCAGGACATGCTGAACACGACTGCCGCTCGAATGAAGGAAGACCTGGAGAAGGCCACCATTGTGCGCCCGTCCGACGTCGACCCTTCGTCGGTCTCCTTCGGTACCAGGGTCAGCCTGAGAGACGCGAGCGACTCCGTTGAGGAGTACGTGCTGCTTGGTCCATGGGAGAGCGATCCCGAGAACGGCGTGATCTCGTACCTCTCCCCACTCGGCCGCGAATTGCTGAATGCAAAGGTGGGAGATACCCTCGAGTTCACGATCAACGAGAGAGAGCACGTGTACGAGGTCGAACAGGTAGCGCCGGCTGAGTTCTCCTGATTGCGCAATAGCTCGCGAGCGAGCCTTTGTGGCATCCGCCGGATGCTACTCGCCGCCCCGCCCGCCACTCGCCTCGCCCGCATCATCAACCCGCTCGTCCTCCGTCTCGATCTCAGGATCGTAGTCGACGCCCATGGCGCTGAGCGAGGCGAGCGCGGTTCTGCGAACGATGCCCGCGGGGCTCTCACGAGCGATCTCCTTCAGCTGGTCGGTTCTTGATTCGAGACCGGCGCTCCCGACCGCTCGCATCCCGTATATCCGGATTATGTAGTTGGGATGCACCATGAGCCTTCCGTACAGGTCGTCGAGTCGGGCATCCGGGTGGTCGCTGAGAAATCGTCCGATCGCGTCCAGGAGACGTGAACCCTCACGATCCCATTCGGCTGCCATCAGCTCCTCGAGTACCTCACGGCTCTCGAAGACACCCGATCGCGCCAGCTGCTCGACCGCCAGAATGCGCTCTGCCTCCCCGGTTCGTTCGTTTCGGGCAAGGTCACCGAGTCGAGTGGTGCTGTCGGCATTTCCGATGCTGCCGAGTGATCTGATCGCAGCCTGCCGTACCGTTCGTTCGGGATCGCGTCGGGCGACGTACTCGATCGCGCGTACGGCGGCTCCCCGCTGCTGCTCACCGAGCGCCTGAAGCGCCGCTACGCGGACCCGCCAGAAGGAGTCGCGCAGCGCCTGCTCGAGCAAGGCGCCCGTTTCGTTCTCATCGTAGAATCCGAGCGCAAGCGTTGCATAGGCTCGAAGCAGACTGTCCGACGACCCGAGCAGCGACGTCAGCAGAGTCACGCTCTCCGGCGAGCCGATCCGACCAAGGCTCTCCGCCGCGTAGTGTCTCAGTGCGCTCTCCTCGAACTCATCCGCGGCGATCAGCGAGAGCAACGGCAACGCGTCGTCGCTTCCCGTCCGTCCGAGCGCCCGAAGGACAGCCGCCCGCTGATCGGTACCGCGCAGCCGTGTGAAGAGGTCGAGCAGGAGCCCCACGGCAGCCTCACTTCCGTTTCTGCCGATCGCGTCAATAGCGATCGTCGAGGCGAGCAGGCTGCCGCGCTCGGCTATCTGCTCGTAGCGAGCCAACAGCTGCGGCGAATGGTCCTCAACGACCTGCGAAAGGTAGGTCGTTGACACGCGCGTCAGCTCATCGCCGAGCACGGCCTCGTCGTCGAGCAGGAGCGCATGAACGGCTTCGTGGAGCCTCGTCGACTCGCGGACGTGGAAGTGCTCGACGATTGATACGCGCAGGCGCTCGCTGCGACTCGTCAGGAAGCGCTCGACTATGAGGTCGTCCAGACCTGTTTCACCCGACTGAGCGATCTGGTCCAGCACGGACCCGACCTCAGAGTCGATCCCGAACAGGAGCGTCTCCTCCCATGCCTCGTACATGTCCCGCTCCCGGGCGTAGCCCCTCCCGCAGAGCACCAGCAGCACGAACACCAGTCCCGCCGCGACGACCCGCAGCGACCCGCCATGGCGACCCCGGGTGCCTCGCGCGTATCCAATCACCTCGTTTCGCGTCATTCACCCCTCCCACGTGTGCGTGACCGCAAGAGCAGAGACACGATCTCGACCCTGAAGGCCACGAAGCCCGCCGCGACTCCGGCAAGCGCCACCATCCCGATGAGCGCGAGCAGCGCGAAACCGGACAGGGAGCTGCCCGCTTGCCACCAGGGACCCAGGAACCGCCGCTGCAACAGGATCACCGCGACGGCAGGTACCGCCGAAGCGGCGGTCTTGGCAAGGGTGGCAACGATCGCTCGCCCCTCGACACCTCCGACCACCGACCCCGTCCGAAGCAGCAGGACCACGGCTCCGGCGGTGAACGCGGTGGAGTTGGCGACGGCGAGTCCTGTCACCCGCAGCGGAGTCTCCTTGAGCCAGAGCGAGAGTCCGACGTCCACTGCAGCGACTGCGACTGCCGCGACGGTAGGTGTACGATAGTCGCCATGCGAATAGTAGAAGCGCTGCAGAAAGCTGAACGCGCTCACTCCTGCCATACCGAAGCAGTACGCCGCGAGGACCTCGGCCGTCCGAATCGTGTCGGCAAGCTCAAAGTTACCACGCTGAAACGCCATCGCCACGATCTCCTGCCCGAGCATTCCCAGTATGATCGACGAGGGAACGAGCAGGGCCACGATGCCGCGGATCCCGAAGCCGAGGGTCCTTTTCAGCGCAGGTCGGTCGTCGACGGCAGCCTCCCGACTCATGCGCGGAAAGAGCACGGTCATGATGCTCACTCCGAAAATCCCCTGGGGGAGCTGCCAGAATATCACTGCGTTCGCCAGAGCAGAGCTGCTTCCGTCTTCGAGACCGCTGGCGAAGTAGAGCGATATCTGCTGGTTGATGGCGAAAACGCTGCTCGCCGCGACGACCGGAAGCCAGCGCCGCATGATGGTCCGGAAATGCTCGTTCCGGAAATCGAACGAAGGCCGGAAGCCAAAACCGGACCGGATGAATTGAGGTATCTGGGCCGCGATCTGCGCAACTCCGCCGGCGAGCACACCAACCGCCATCGCGTAGAGACCGAGCCGCCGGTGCAGGAGAAGGACCGAACCAATCACGCAGACAGAAAACACAAGAGGGGTGACCGCGGGCACCAGGAATCGCCCGTTGCTGTTGAGCGTCCCCATGAGCACCGCGCTCACGCTGATTAACAGCGTGTAGTGGATGAACCACCGGAACAGATCGGCGGCGAGCTCGGTCCGTTCGATCTCGGGGAAGTCCAGAATGAACCCCGTCACCTGCCCGGCAAAGATCACCGACAGCAGCATCACCGGTACGAGCACTATCAGCTGAAAGGTGAGCAGGCTGCGCACGATCGTCTGCGGCGTGCCCGACTCCCGCTGCGCGGGATCCGCACTCGACTGGGAGAGAACGGGAATGAAGGCCGACGAGAGTGCTCCTTCGGCGAGCAGCTTCCTGAGGTTGTTCGGGATGTTGAACACCGCGTTCAGCACGTCGGCATTTCCGGAGGCCCCGAACACCGCGTTTACGGCAGCCTGCCGCACAAACCCGAGCAGTCGCGATGCGGTCGTGATCCCCATGAGCATCGCCGTCGACCGGGCGCTGCTCGCTAGCGGCTTGTCCACGGCTACACTATCGGCGATCCCGCCGCGCACGTTCACCCTCCTCGAAACGATCAAGGACGGCGAGACGATGCGCGGGGAACGAATCGGCTCTCACGGCTTCGCGGATGCCTGCGAGAAGATCCGAGATGTAGTAAAGGTTGTGCTCTGTCGTGAGCATGGGCCCGAGCATCTCGTTGCTCTTGAACAGATGACGCAGATAGGCGCGCGAATACCTTTGGCAGGTCGTGCAGCCGCAGGTCGGGTCTATGGGAGTGTCGTCGTTCCGATGCACCTCGTGACGCAGGATCAGGCGCCCATCCGGCGTCAGGACGGTGCCGTTTCTGGCGATCCTCGTAGGGAAGACGCAGTCGAACATGTCCATGCCCGCTTCGACTGCGTCGAAGATGTAGTCCGGCGTACCGATTCCCATCAGGTATCTGGGCTTCCCGGTTGGAAGGTGACGCGCCGTCTCAAAGAGCATCTCCCGGAAGAGCCCTCGCTCCTCGCCTACGGAGAGTCCGCCGATCGCTATCCCCGGCAGATCGAGGACGGAGATCTCGTCGGCGCTCCGACGCCGCAACGAAGGAAAAAAGTTGCCCTGTACGATACCGAAAAGCAGCCCCCGGTACCCCCGATCCCGCTCAATGAGCCAGGCATCGCGTGCCCGGCGCGCCCAGGCGCTCGTTCGCAGAACCGCCTCCTCGGCCTCACGCTCGGTCACTCCATGTGCGGTACAGACATCGAGCGGCATCTGGATGTCGCTGTTGAACGCGACTTGCGCCGCCACGACGCTCTCCGGCGTGAACATGTGGCGCGAGCCGTCGAGGTGCGACTGGAAGAGCACACCGTCGTCCGATATCTTTCGCAACGCGGCGAGCGAGAAGACCTGGTACCCGCCTGAGTCCGTGAGCACATTCCCCTGCCAACCGACGAACCCGTGAAGCCCGCCGAGCGATCTGATCGTGCGCGTTCCGGGCCGCAGGTAGAGGTGATAGGTGTTCCCGAGTATGAGATGAAACCCGAGCTCCTTCAACCGCTGGTGCAGGATGGCCTTCACCGTCGCTGCCGTACCCACCGGCATGAAGACCGGGGTCTCGATCACCCCGTGCGGCAGAACCAGCTCACCGGTTCTCGCCGACGACGGGTCGCCGGATGTGACGCGGAATACGGTGTTCATCTACGTCCTCGAAAGCCGCAGCAGTGCGAGGCCTAGAACGACGAACAGCAGCACACCCGACCATGCTCCGAGTATCGGGCTCATGAAACCCGAGTACGCCAGCAGTCCGGAAATCATCTGAGTCACGTAATACACGACCGCCACGCAGAGGGCGACCAGCAGGCTCATCAGCAGAATGTTCTTGCGGAATCTTCCTCCTACAGCAGTCGCAATCATTACGACGATCAGCGGGGTGAGCGAGAACGAGTACCGCTCATGGTACTTCGTCAGATCCTGCCGGTATGGAAGGCCTGCGGCTCGTTGCGACTCGATCCAGGCCGCGGCCTCTTCCAGACGCATCTGATCGATGTCTCGCCCGATCCTCCTGAACGCTTCCGGTGCCAGGGTGTACCGCGGCAGCGCCTCCGAGTCGGCGTACCGCTCGGTGAACTCCTCTCCGGAGCGCTCGAAAACCCGGGCAGACCGTGCCTCCCAGCTCGTGCCGGCCCAGCGCGCGGAACGCGCGCTCACGATACGGACGATACTCCCCTCCTCGTCTCGCTCAACAAGCAGCACGCCGGACAGCGTGCGCGTCTCATCGTTGTAGAAGTCAGCATGGTACAGTAATCGTCCCGCTTCGCCGAGTCTGGTGACGTTGCTTGCGCTTCGGCTTGCCGATACCCGCAGGAGCTCTCGTTCGAGCGCCTCCTTCGCAGTGATCGTCGAGATGACAACATGCTCCTCGAACAGAAACGATCCGACGCTCAGAACCAGTCCGACCAGGATCACCGGCGTGACGAAACTGCTCAGCGAGACACCGGAACCGAAGACCGCAATCAGTTCATTCCGGCTGTACATCGTGCCCAGGGTGAACGCACCGGCGAACAACAGGCTCATTGGTACGGCGAAATGCAGACTCCTCGGCAGGTACAGCATGTGCACGCGGAGCACCTGCACGAAGGGAACCTCCCTGTCGATGTACGAGGTGATGTTCTCGAACAGGTCGATGAGCTGCAGTATGGAGACGAAAAACGCGATCGCGATGAGAAAGACCGGGAAGAACCTCACCAGAAGCATCAGGTGCAGCGTCGTGCGGCGCCTCATCTGCTCGCCCTCCATCCGTACGCGGCGATGCCGAGGACGAGTATGACTCCATTGGGAAACCACATGGCGAGTGCCGGCGAGATAGCCGGGTTGTTCACTCCAACGGTCTGGCCACCAATGAGCAGGCTCCAGTACAGCGTTGATACGAGCAATCCAACGCCGAAACCCACCGCCCTCCCGGCTCGTCTCGTGAGAAGGCCCACGGGAAAGGCGAAGAGCACAAAGGTCAGACAGGCAAACGGGATCGAGAACTTCTTGTGGAACTCCAGCTCGTAGTTGCTGAGGGTCCGATCGACGATCGGTCGTTGTGCCTCATCGCGCGCGCGGCGCGCCGCGGAGTCGAGGTCCCTTGTCACGCGCTGGAACGTCGCGTCGCCTGACTGAGCCCTCTCAACCAGGGTGACATAGTCCGCTGCAACCCCCTGCCTCAGCGACGTCACGAGCCGCAGCTGCTCGGCCCTGCGCGCGTCGAGCGATTCCCTGCGGTCAAGGATGATCTGCCACACGTCATACGATGCCATCTCGCGCGGTCCGGGGCTCCTCAGGCTGAAGGTGATCTCCTGCAGCAGAATGTTGTACTCCATTCCGTCCGCCTCGCTGTACGCGAAATCGCCTGCTCTGTCAGGCCTCGTCGTATGCGTGAACACGCCGTCCAGTAACAGAGAGACGATCCCCGCGTCACCGCCCGACTCGGTCAGTCTCGCCCGGGAGGCGGAGATGATCCGTTGTTCTCCCTCCTCCGTACGGTCGAGAATGAGCAGATCGCTGATGTTCCGCCCCTCGACCCCACCTGTGATCAGCGTCGACTGCTGGTAGTACTTCACACTGTACGGCTCGAGCTCGAGCTCGGGATTCGCGAACAGGAGCTGCCGGTACAGCTGGCCGAAGTTGATCGTACCGAGCGGAAGGAAGTAGTCGTTCATGATGAACGATCCCAACGACAGTACAACTCCGAGGATGAGCAACGGCGCGAACAGGCGTCGGTTCGGAACTCCGGACGCCTGAAACGCTATGACTTCATTGTCTGACGAGAACCGACCAATGGCCATCAGGGCGCCAACGAGCGCACCAAAAGGAAACGACAACGCGACGATCGACGGCAGCGAATAGAAGATCAGCCTCGCAACATCCAGAGGAGGAACGCGACGGGTCAGGATCTGTTCAGCGAGCAGGAGAATCTGGTTTACGAAGAAGATGAAAAAGAAGAAGAGGAAGGCGACGACGAAGCTGAGAAGGAACTCACGAGCGACGTAGG
>SKZO01000246.1 GCA_007127335.1 Spirochaetales bacterium
CTCAGGCGCGTGAACCCGCTGCAGGCGGATACGCGCTGAGGGGCGCGGCGGACCGGTGGATTCTCTGGATCCGCCCCGCGGTGGCGAGCAGTTCGATGGTGGCCTTCAGCTCCCGCGAACGGGCGTCCGGATCGATGTTCACGTACTTGATCCGTTTTCCGACCAGCGCGGGAACCGATGTGAAGACCTTCTCCAGATATGGTTGCTTCGCCCGGGAAGCGAATCTGCCAAGGTCGCGACGAAACGTCTGCATGAGCAACCCAGCGCCGATGACCCGGAAGTCGGGTCGTTCCTCCCGGAAGTAACCTTCTTCCCGGTCAGCAGTTCGATCGGTCACGACTTGCCGACCTGCGGGGCGGGCCGTGACCCGGCTGCACGTTTTGACCATAGTTGAAGCAACACGCCGATTCCCCGCGTAGCACAGGTTGGAGACCCCAATCGCAGACGACCACGACCGGCGCTACAAGTACCTCTTCTCCCATCCCGGCTTCGTCGAGCGTCTTCTCACCTCGTTCGTCGACGAGCCGTTCGTGAAGGAACTGGACTTCTCCACGCTCGAGCGGGTGAACTCGACGTTCGTCTCCGAGGAGTTCGCGCGGCAAGAGTCCGACGTCATCTGGAAGCTCCTGGTTCGGGGCCGACCGATCTACCTGTATCTCCTCATCGAGTTCCAGTCGTCGGTGGATCCCCTGATGGCGCTTCGCTTCCTGCGCTACCTGGCCGAGTTGTACGCGTCGTTGGTTGCCGAAGGCCAGGAACCGCCGCTTCCTGCGGTCTTTCCGCTGCTGCTCTATACCGGTGATTCACGGTGGAGCGCGGCCCGATCAACGGCCGAGATGATCCGGCCGGAGATTCCCGAAGCATTCATCCCTCAGCTCACGTATTACCCGATCGTGGTGAACGAGATCCCCACCGAAACGCTTCTTCGAATCCACAACGCGGTCGCGGCGGTCTTCTACGTCGAGAACGCCGACCCACAGAAGCTCGCAGAGACGCTCGACGAGCTTATGGCTATACTATCTGATGAAGCTCCGGAGCTGTTCGAAGTGTTCGGGCGGTGGTTGAGTAACTACCTGGCCGGTACCGCCGGCGAAGCCGCGGTCATCGAACCGATCCGGAGCGTCCGGGAGGTCAAGAGCATGTTTGCGACCAAGCTCAAGGAATACGGAGAGCGTCTCAAAGAAGAGGCCCGCGAAGAAGCGTTGCAGCAAGGACGGCAGGAAGGGAAGCGCGAGACGGCCAGGGCTATGATTGAGCGGGGGATAGACATTGCTGTGATCGCCGAGGTCACCGGGCTTTCAACTGAGGAGATCGAGGCGCTGTAGCACGATCGAACACGTACGGGTTCGACGGCGCGGGCGGTGAGCTTGTGGTTTGCTGGTGGGCCAAGGCTCCGACGACAACCGCGAAACAGATCGCGGTAGCACCCGTCGCAATCGGTTGAGCTCTACTGCCGTTTCTCTGCTACGGATCGATCAGACTCTGTGTGATGGAATCATCAAGGCCTCTCTCCAAACGGAGAGAAGCTGGTTTCTCCTTGATGGGCCGGGTCCAGGTCCTGAAACGGGGTGATCTGGTACTGATAGCTTGTTCCATTCTCAGCACTCGTATTAGCATAGGTGATCGCAGTTGTTTCTCCCAGAACGACATCGTCCTCGTTCCAGTTCCGGGTCCGGGCAATCCTGTAACGAGCGGCCCTGGCTACGGAATCCTGCGTCGAGCGGGAAATCCCGGTGACCGGGACGATCGGAATCCTCAAGGCGCTCTGCACGGACAAGAACATCACATCGGAAGAGGCCGATGCGATCCTCGCCCGTATGATAGACGCCGGATTCTACTCACCCGTGCGGAGGATCAGCGATCTCTTGTAGACGGTGCGCACCAGTAATGAAGCAGCACATCGATTATCCGCGTTTACTAAGCGGAGACCGTATCGCAGACGATCACGACCGGCGCTACAAGTACCTCTTCTCCCACCCCGGCTTCGTGGAGCGTCTTCTCACGTCGTTCGTCGACGAGCCGTTCGTGAAGGAACTGGACTTCTCCACGCTCGAGCGGGTGAACTCGACCTTCGTCTCCGAGGAGTTCGCGCGGCAAGAGTCCGACGTCATCTGGAAGCTTTCGTTCCGGGGGCGACCGGTCTACCTGTATCTCCTGATCGAGCTCCAGTCGTCGGTGGATCCACTGATGGCGCTTCGCTTCCTGCGCTACCTGGCCGAGTTGTACGCGTCGTTGGTTGCTGAAGGCCAGGAACCTCCGCTTCCCCCGGTCTTTCCGCTGCTCCTCTATACCGGTGATTCACGGTGGAGCGCGGCCCGATCAACGGGCGAGATGATCCGGCCTGAGATCCCCGAAGCCTTCATCCCACAGCTCACCTATTACCCGATCCTGGTGAACGAGATCTCCACCGAAACCCTCCTTCGCATCCACAACGCGGTCGCGGCGGTCTTCTACGTCGAGAACGCCGATCCACAGAAGCTCGCAGAGACGCTCGATGAGCTTGTGGCTATACTATCTGATGAAGCCCCGGAGCTGTTCCAGGTATTCGGGCGGTGGTTGGCAAACTATCTGGCCGGTACCACCGGTGAAGCCGCGGTCATCGAACCGATCCGAAGCGCGCGGGAGGCGAAGACCATGTTCGCGACGAAGTTGAAGGAATACGGAGAGCGTCTCAAAGAAGAGGCCCGCGAAGAGGCGTTGCAGGAAGGCAGACAGGAAGGGAAGCGCGAAACGGCCCGGGCCCTAAAGGAACAGGGCGTCGATGCCGCCGTCATCGCGAAGGCTACAGGGCTTTCGCCGGAGGAGGTCGCGGACCTGTAGGAGGATCGAGCGCCTCCGATCTCGCCGGCTCCGACCGGTTCGAGTGCTCGCCTGGAGTCGCTGGCGCCCGGGCAGACGATCCGGACGTGTTCGAGTTCCGAGTCTTCGATGGCAGTTCAGCAGCCTCCGGCTACGGTGCACTCCGGAAGAAATCCGGATATGTCCTTCGACAGTGTGTCAGGATCTGCTCGCACATCCACTCGGCATCGCGAAGCGTCTGTTCGGCGCCATCGTGCGTGAATCTCGCGGACGCATCGTAGTCCGCCTTCTGTCGCTTCAACAGAAGGTCCTGTAGCTTCACGCCAATCTGCTTCTCGAAGACACCCGAGCGAATGTAGTTCTTGTTGAACTGCCCAAGAACCTGTCGATGGCTGGAAAACGAGTCGCCCGCGAGGTAGTGGAGAAGAGTAACAGCGGAAAAAGCCGCGTAGTACGCGCGAGTCACGGCATCCGCGTGGAGATCCAACTTCAGAAGCTCACGGGCAGCCCGCAAGCGCTCTGTTGCATGCGCCTCAAGATCCTGGGCCGCTTGCGCGGTCGGCTCGAACTCGCTCATAGCAGACGCACACCTTCTCTGCGGATATTCCAGGCAAGTGGGGTGTTCATCGAGTGTCTCCACTCTTTCTGATCGTATACCGGGCCACCAATCAGGTCCTCGTACCGATCGAGTATCTCGTAGCTCTGCGTGCTGACAACACGCTCTGCCGCTTCGGCGTCCGCGTTCACGATGACACATACGTCGTAATCCGACTCAGCGTTACTCTCGCCCCTGGCTCGGGAGCCAAACAGCCAGACTTCGCGAAGGTTCGTTCCCAAGGCCTCTTGAAGGCTGCGAACAAAGGTAGCGATCACTGGATCCGAGAGAGCATCGTGGGACGTACGCGAATGCGCCATGACGTTCCTCCAGGAGACGATCATAGCAGATATCACAGTGAGGAGGGAGAGCCGGATCGCCATACAGCGAGCGCGCAACGGCCGTCGCGCACGCTTTGGTGTCGCCGAGGTTGACGATCTCCCAATAGCCCGAGGTCACGACGGGTGCTGCAGGAACCTCCTGTCGCATCTTGGCCTCGCAGAGCGGGTGAACTCAACCTTCCTCTCCAAAGGTTTCCTGGGGGTGAAGCCACCCCCCCATGGGCCATTTCAGGTCACCGTTTCCAGCGGCGAGTCGGCAACCTCAGGATGGAGCCCTTCGCCGGCGGTGCCGAAACGCGAAGCGCCCTGCGACGAAAGTATGCGGGAACAGCAAGCGACTCACGGTTCGCATGCTATCACAAATGTAAGCTCATATAATGATGCTGGGAACATCTACCCGATGATGTCTTGACATCAACCAGAACCCGAGGTACCATGTACCGTATGAGAACCACCCTCACTATTGGGGACACGACGGATTCCCGTCTGCGCCACATCGCGCGGGAGCAGAATCGGTCGTACAAGGACGTGATCAACGACGCGCTGACGCTCGGGC
>SKZO01000407.1 GCA_007127335.1 Spirochaetales bacterium
AGACCGGCACGCCGGCCCGCGTTCACCGCGACTCGCTCGATCTGCCGCGGATGGAGGAGCAGTTCGGTGACGATGAGATGCTCGCATTCTCGTTCTCGCCGCAGCGGGTCGAACGGCCGCATCTGTCGTGCTACATCACCTTCACGAACGAGGCGACGCACCGGGTCATTCGCGACAATATGGATCGCTCGCCGCTCTACTCCGGAGGGATCGTCGGCACCGGGCCACGCTACTGCCCCTCGATCGAGGACAAGGTGGTGAAGTTCCCCGACCGCGATCGCCACCAGATCTTCGTCGAACCGGAAGGGCTTTCGACGAAGGAGATGTACCTGAACGGGCTTTCGAGCTCGCTGCCGGAGGATGTCCAGGAGCGGTTCCTTCGTACGATTCCCGGGCTCGAGCACGTGCACGTCATGCGGCCGGGGTACGCGGTCGAGTACGACTACCTTGACCCCTCGCAGCTCTTTCCCACGCTCGAATCCAAGCCGGCCCGCGGACTCTACGTTGCCGGGCAGACGAACGGATCGAGCGGGTACGAGGAGGCTGCCGCGCAGGGGCTCATGGCGGGGATCAACGCCGCGCTCGCGATATCCGGTGAGCCGCCGCTCGTGCTCTCCAGGTCCGAGGCGTACATCGGGGTGTTGATCGACGATCTGGTTACGCTCGGGACGCGCGAGCCGTACCGGATGTTCACCTCCCGCGCCGAGCACCGGATCTCCCTGCGGCACGACTCGAGCGACGAGCGGCTCTTCGAAGCTGGGTACCGCGTCGGCCTGCATTCGGACGAAGCGCTCGGTCGGTATCACGCGAAACGCGAAGGTATAGCGGCGGTCAAGGCGCTCCTGCGTCGGCGTCGGCTGAGCGACCACGAGGCAGGCGGGGACGGACGCCTTCGGCGCCACCTGGGCAAGCCGTGGTACCAGGTGCTCAAGGACCCCGAGATCGGCCTGGGCGATCTTGCTGCGATCGACCCGGAGGTGGGTCGGGGGTGCCCGACGGAGTGGCTGCGCCAGGTGGAGCTCGACGTCAAGTACGAGGGCTACGTTGCGCGGCAACAGCGTCAGATCGCGCGCGTTGCGAAGCTCGAGGCGATGCAGATCCCCTGCGATTTCGACTACGACGCGGTGCACGGGCTCTCGTCCGAGAGTCGTGAGAAGCTCAAGGACATCAGACCGTTCTCCCTTGGACAGGCCGCCCGCATACCGGGAGTGAGGAACGCCGATGTGGCGGTGCTCATGGTCTCACTCGATCGACGGCAGGAGCCCGTCGTCCCTGCCGGAGAGTCCGCGGGAGCGCCTGCTGATGGGTGAACACGCATGGGCGGCGCCCGGCGGGCTTCTCGAACGGGGGCTCACGGAGCTCGGGTACGAGCCGAGCACGCACCAGCTCGCGCAGCTCGCACGGTTCATCCGGGAGATCGACCTCTGGAACCCGCGACTGAAGCTCGTGGGCGCCTCCGGCGACGAGCTGATCGTTCGACACGTGCTCGACAGCGTCTCCGGCCCGCCCGCGGTCAGGCGGTATGAGGTGTCCGGCCGGGTCCCGCGACCGGCTCAGCCCGCATGGCCGCAGGCCGCTCGTGTTGCCGATGTCGGCAGCGGCGCCGGCTTCCCGGGAATCCCTCTCGCGATCATGGAGCCGGACAGCCGGTTCGTCCTCGTGGAACGCTCCGGCCGCCGGGCAGGGTTTCTCCGGAACGCCGTGGCCGCGACTCGCCTGCCGAACGCGGAGGTGCGGGAGTGCGCGCTCGAGCAGTATGCGGACACGGTGGATCTCGCCGTCTTCCGTGCCTTCCTGCCTCTCTCGCCGCGACTCCTCGTCTCGCTGCGGCGGATCGTCCGCGACGGCGGGACGATCGTCGCGTACAAGGGCCGCAGCTCGCGCATTGAGGCGGAGATCGAGGGTCTGCGACGCTCGGGCGCAGGCGGCATGCTCGAGCCGCTGATCGTGCCCGTTGACGTGCCCTTCCTCGACGAGGAGCGCCACCTCCTCCTCGTCCCGGCGTAGCTACAGCCGCTTCAGGAGCTTCGTCAGCTGCTCCTTCTCGATCAGGTCGATCAGCCGCGCCTCAACGAAGGCGATGGCGCCCTCGGAGAAGCCGCCGGCGCAGACGCACAGCCCGCGTCCGGCATGCACCTCCTTGATCCGCGAGTGCAGGTCGCGAAGCACGAGCTCGCCCACGGCCGTGCTGCCGCGGACAAAGCGAAAGAGCACGGTGTCCTCCCATTTTGCCGTGCTCACCTCCGCGAGGACATCAATGTGATCCGATCGGCCCACCGCGATGTCCGTGATCTTGGTCTTGGAGCCCGGGAAATAGCCGGTCGCGACTCGTCGGCACAGCCCGACGAACTCGGAGGTGGACGCCATCAGGTAGGTCTGGAGGTTCCGGTTGCCCGTAAGCTCGCGGGCTCGGTCGATCTGCGTCGCGACGTCCTTGTAGCCGGGGTTCACGCGCGCGATCTCCTGGAGCTCCTGGAGCGCTCTGTCAATACGCTGCTTCCTGGTATAGGTTGCGGCGAGCCGGTACTTGAGCTCGAGCATGACCTCCGGCGGCATATCTGCGTGCCGCAGACCGATCTGGAAGTCCATCTCCGCCTCGTCATATCGCCGTGATTTCAGGTGGAGCGAGCCCGCCATCAATGATGCACGCGCGCCGTAGACCGGATCTGCCCGAAGATGCCCGAAGACCCGCACCGCCTCGTCGGCCTGCCCGGCCTCGTAGTACGCCTGGCCCAGGTAGAAGGTGCTCTCCTTGTCATCGGGTTCGGCCTCCACGACGCGGCGCAGCAGAGACGTCGCTTCGCGGAAGCGCTTCATCCGGACGTACGCCTGCCCCAGGTGCTTCGCCGTCCCCACGTGGTCCGGACGCGCCTGCTGCGCCGTCCGCAGGAGCTGTACTGCCCGGTCATAGTTCTTTCGCCGGGCTTCGAGTCGTCCCAGGTTGTAGCTGATGTCGAACTGGTCCTCGTGGTCGCGGCGCGCAAGCGTCAGGCTCTTGTACGCGTTGGGATAGTCGCCGGTCTGCATCGCCGCGAGCCCGTGGCGCAGGGTCACCAGGTGCTCGTCCAGCGAGGGGTTCGTTGGCACGAGATCCATGAGCATGCCGTACGTCCCGGCGGCCTTCTCCCACTCCTGGTCAGCGTAGTAGATGTCGGCGAGCGTCGCGAGTGCCTGCGCGTCCTTCGGGTTCTGTGCCAGCGCACGGTTGGCGTCACGAATCGCTGCGCTTCGGTCCCGTCTCCGCGGCCGTCGCGTACGCTTCGCCGTGCGCGAGAGAACCAGGAGAAGGCTGCCAAGCAGGAGTATCCCGACCGCAAGGAGCGGTATCAGCACGCTGGGGCTCACCGGGCCATTGTTCTGCCAGGGAACACGGTTGTCAACCGCATGCCAAAGCGTCTTGAACCAAGCCGTTCAGCGGACGATAATGGTGGGAGAAGGCGCTTCGTGATAGGTTCGAAGGCGTCGGGAGGATGCAGTGGAGAGCTCCATGATTGCCGTGCAGATTGCAAACGGCACCTTTGTTCCTGTGCTCGATACCTCGGCCGGGAAGCGTCGGCGGCTCGTCGTGACCACCGTGCGGGACAGTCAGTCCAACGTCAGGATACCACTCTTCCGTGGTTCCGATCCCTCCATGGCAGACGCGCGCCACGTTGGGAGCCTGCTCATCGAGAATATCGAGCCCGCGCAGAGCGGGACGCCCGACATATCCGTCCTCCTGGGCGTCGATGAGACGGGCAACCTGAACGCGACCGCGACCGACACCGGGTCCGGCGAATACCAGTCGCTCTCCGTCAACCTCGCCCAGCTCGACCATGAGGGAGACGACGTCCCGGACTTCCAGCTCTCGGATGACGAGCTCGCCATAGAGGAGCTCAGTCTGGAAGAAGGCCCCGGCGACGAGCTCGATACATTCTCCTTCGACGATCTCGAAGGCGAGTCGGAGCTCGAGTCGCTCGAGGAGCTTGATGTGACGAGCGAGGAGCCGGACAGTCTTGAGGAGCTTGACGTGTCGGATGAGCGGTCCGACACCCTCGTCGATCTCGCTGACGAGGAGTTTTCGTTCGACGACTCGCTCGGCGAGGAGGTCCTTGAAGCGCCGGACGAGCATGCAACGGATGAGCATGCAACGGACGAGCATCCCGAAGAAGATCTGTCGTTCGAGGCCGATCTCGACGGCGGTCTCGTCGAGGCCGACCTGGGAGACGAGGATTTCACCTTCGACGAGGCAGGCGAGTTCGACGAGGCAGGCGAGTTCGACGAGGCAGGCGAGTTCGACGAG
>SKZO01000313.1 GCA_007127335.1 Spirochaetales bacterium
CGCCGCGATGACACGGTCACAGATCTCACGAGTGAACAATCCGTACGCGCCGGCGTTGAACGTCACGTCGATGTCGACAGCGCTCAGTCGACCCTCCTCGGTGACCCCGGTGACGTAGTGGAATACGAAGGGCGCCCGTTTCGGGGTGAACCGGAAATCTTCGATGTTGGAGTAGACGAGCTTCACCGGTCTGCCGGTAGCGCTCGCGAGCATTGCGGCATGGGCCGCGACGATCGACGGGTACCACAGCTTTCCGTCGAGCGCGATTCCGGGGTCGCCCGGTCGAACGACTACGTCCTCGAGAGGGCGGCCCAGACACGCGGCCACCGTCTCGCGGACGTGGAACGGCCATTGTGTCGCCGATCTGATCACGAGCCGTCCTTCGTCGAAGAGCGCGACTGCGCCCTGTGGCTCGTTGTAGAGGTGCTCCTGGATCTCGGTTCGATAGATGCCTTCTACCCGATTCGCGCTCGCGGAGAGCGCGGCCTCGACGTCACCGCGCTCTCCGGTCTCCCGTGCGATGACCTGTGAGGGTGCCGGCGGCACGAAGGAGAGGTTCGGAGCGAGTTCCTCGTAGTCGATGTCGATGGTTCTCATCGCCGAGATGACCGCCCGTTGTGACGGACCGGCCACGACGGCGACCGGCTCTCCGAGGTAGTGGCACTCGTCTCTGGCGAGCAACGGCATCGTTTCACCGTCGACGCAGAGGGCGTTTCGACCCGGTATCTCCCGCGCCGTGATGCAGAAGGCGTCCTCGGGCAGGGCGTGCCGGGAGATCGACCTGATGGACGCTCTGGCGAAGGGACAGCGTACAGTCGCCCCATAGAGCATGTCCCGTGTGTAGATGTCGCTGATGAAATCGCCGCGCCCTTTGAGCGCCTGCCTGACGGTCTTTGCCATCTATGATCCGAGCGCGCCGTCACCAACTCTTCTGACCGATTCCGCGATGCGGGCTATCTGCCCGTCGCTCAGCTCGGGGTAGATCGGCAGGCTGATCGAGCGCGAGTATGCATCCAATGATACCGGAAAATCGTGCGGCTTCAAGTCATAGCGGTCGCGGTAGTAGGGCATCAGATGAAGTGGAATGTAGTGCACACTCGTACCGATTCCGAGCGCCGCGAGCCGATCGACGAATGCTCGGCGGTCGATCGACAGCCGCTCAAGGCGCAGCCGCACTACGTAGAGATGACAGCTGCTCTCCGGGCTGTCCGGCGGCAGCTCAAGGTAGTCGCGGTCCTCGAGGAGGGTGCGGTAGGTCTCCGCGATACGCCGACGGGCCTCGAGGAAGCGGCGCGACTTGCGCAGTTGCTCCCTGCCGATTGCCGCCAGAATGTCCGGCATGTTGTACTTGAAACCGGCCTCTACGACCTCGTACTCCCAGGAGGCCCGATCAGAGGTATACCGGTCCCACACCTCGCGATCTATCCCGTGCAGCCGCATCGTCGACATGCGTCGCGCTCGATCCGGATCGTCGGTGACGACCATGCCGCCTTCGCCGGTCGTCATCGTCTTTGTTGCGTAGAAACTGAACACCCCCGAATCGCCGATCGTACCGAGCGGCTTGCCGCGGAACGAACCCGGGAAGGCGTGCGCCGCGTCCTCCACCACGGGTACCGAGTAGTCGTTTGCGATCGACAGGATCCGGTCCATCTCGCATGGGTGCCCGCCAAGGTGGACCGGCATGATCGCCTGAATGTTGCCTGCGCGTGCGAGCGCCTGCTCGATGCCGTCCGGATCAATGTTCAGGTCATCGCCGCGGATGTCGACGAACACCGGGTCGGCCCCAAGGTAGCGTATCACCTCCGCGGAGGCGGTGAAGGTGTAGGGGGTCGTGACGACTCGTCCGCCGTTGCCCACGCCGGCGGCCTCGAGCGCGAGATGCAGTCCCGAGGTCGCGGAGTTGACGCTGATCGCGTAGGCGCTGCCCACCGCCGCGGCGAACTCGGCCTCAAAGGCGCGTGCCTCCCCGGCAGTCGTGAGCCACCCGCTGCGCAGCACGCGCAGCACCGCTGCCTCCTCCTCGCTCCCGAGCGACGGACGGTGGAACGGGATCCGGTCTTCAGTATTCCGGCTCATATTCGGGCGTCTCGAGGCTTCGCACGTGGCTGGTCAGCAGCCCGCGAAGACGGCGCCGATTCCGGTAGTCGGCCGGTCGTTCCGGGTCGAGAAAGCAGATCGGACGAAGCTTGTCTATGAGGTCCGGCAGATCGGTCACAAACCGACCCGGGTCGGTCACCCGATTGAGCCGCGGATGCTCGGTCGGCTCGGGGATTTCGCTGTTCTCATACAGCGATTCGTGACGCTTCTCGCCCGGGCGCAATCCGACAACATCGATCCTGATATCGTGCTCCGGCTCAAACCCGTAGAACCTGATCATCTGCTCGGCCAGATCGCGGATGCGCACCGGCTCCCCCATGTCGAGCACGTAGAGCTCACCCGCCTTGCCGACGCCTCCGGCCTGAAGGACGAGCGAAGCCGCCTCGCTGATCGTCATGAAAAAGCGCGTGGTCTGCGGATCAGTGAGGGTGACGGGTCCGCCTCGCAGTATCTGCCTGCGGAAGAGCGGGATTATACTGCCGCTGGACCCGAGCACGTTCCCGAAGCGCACGACCATATAGGCGCCCCCGTGACCGTTTCTGCTGAGGACGATCTGTTCGGCGAGGCGTTTCGACGCGCCGTATACGCTTCTTGGCTCCACGACCTTGTCGGTTGATATCATGACGAATCGCGGCACGCCGGCATCCTTCGCCGCACGGACGAGGTGCTCGGTACCGAACACGTTGTTCTTGATCGCCTCGACGGGATTGGCTTCCATCATCGGGACGTGCTTGTGCGCCGCGGCATGGAACACAACGTCCGCCCGCAGCCTCCCTATGATGAAACGCGTATAGTCGGCATCCTGGAGCTCGCCGACGACCGGCACAATGGTCGCCTGCTCACCGACGCCTTCGTCCTGGAGCAGTCTGAGCTCCCGTTCGATCTCGTAGAGCGAGTTCTCGCAATGATCGAACAGGTACAGTCGTTCGGCGCCTCCGGAAAGGAGCTGACGGGCGAGCTCACCGCCAATACTTCCGCCGGCCCCGGTGATGACGACGCGCCGGTCGCGAAGGTACGAGAGGCTCTCGCGCAGGTTGATACGAACGGGATTCCTGCCGAGCAGATCCTCCGGGTCGATCTCGCGCGTCTGGATGAGGTGCGCCTCTCCGTCGACGAGCTGCGCGACGCCGGGAAGGATACGCACTCGAGTGAACCCGGCACGCCTCAGGAGGAGATAGATCTGCCTGAGCCGTTCCCGGGTGATGCCCGGCATCGCAATCAGCGCTTCGTCGGCCGGCGTCCGGTGCAGAAGGTCGATAACATCGTCGATGGGACCGAGTACCGGTATTTCGTCGATACGAGTGCCGATTTTGTCTCGGTCGTCGTCGAGGAACGCGACTACTTCGCCAAGGATTCCCTTTCGACGAATCTCCGCCGCGATGGACGCGCCGGCGAAGCCCGCGCCGATGATGTAGATGCGGTTTCTCTTTTTCATCGCCTCGCTCAGTTCTCCGGGGGCGGCGAACTGGACGGCAGGAGGACCTCGAAGCCGAAGTCGACGAGGAAGGTCTCCTGGTACAGATCCAGTCGAACCTTCGCACGCTGCTTGCGGCGGTCTACCTTGACGATGCGACCCTCCAGGCCCGCGAGCGGGCCCTCCGCGACTTCGATACGCGAGTGCTCGTCGAAGGTGACCAGGCTCTTCCCGATTACGTCCCCGAACCGGACGAAGTGCGCCACCAGCTCCAGATCGTCTCCGGACAGTGCCCGGATGCGATCGTTACTCTCTAAGAATCGGTAGAAACCGGGCAGGCGCTTAGTGGTTCGGTAGACCTCTTCGGTGAGGGCGTCGGCCTCGACGAAGACGTACCCGGGGAAGACGGGCGCGAGGGCTTCCTCGCGCCTGCCCCGTCGCCGGATCGTCAGTTTGCGTCGTGGCCAGTGGAATCGGGCCACCTCGGGAGAGAGGTGCTTCGCGGCCATCGCCATGAAGCGATCCTCTCTGCGGGGTTCCACGCTGACGACGTAGTAGCTCATGTGCCTTTTCGTATGCGGAGCTGGTCCCTGATCATCTCGAGCTTGGGCGACTCGAGAGGATCGCTCTTTGCCCTCGAGGAGTATTCGAGGACGAACGCGAGAAATACCGAGAGAAAGAAGGCCGTGATTGTCACGATGATCGAGATCATCCCTCGACTCGGGCCCGCCTTCTCCAGCGGTACTTCGGGAGCCTCGATCAC
>SKZO01000036.1 GCA_007127335.1 Spirochaetales bacterium
CTCTACGACACCCGCACCTCTGACGGTCGCGGCGTCGTCCTCGCGACGGGTGAGAACGGTCGCCTGACGCTCTCGCTCTGCGACGGCCAGACGACGAGCCTCGCCTCGAGCGACACCGGCAGGATCACCGCAAGCACGAAGCACCATGTCTCGGTCATCGTCGACGGAGGGCCCAAGGTCATCGTCTTCGTGATTGACGGGACGGTCAACGACGGCGGGACCGAACGGCAGTTCGGATGGAGCCGTTTCAGTCCCGTGACACAGGACGTGCACGGCGCGGAAGAGGCTCGGATCGGCGTCGGCCTTCAGGGGACGGTCCACGCGCTTCGCGTCTACGACCGGGCGCTGATGGTCACCGAGGCGATCGGCAACAGCCGCGCCGCGAGGTGAGCGTGGCCAGCACGACGCCGCGCTCCTGCCCCCCGGTCGAAGACCGTGTTGCGGCGTGGAAGCGCTTCTACCGGCGCGAGAACAAGAGACCGCTTCTGGGTTTTTTCCTGGGCAGCGAGTACCCCATCCCGCGCTACGCCCACGCCGCGGCGCTGCCGGACGACCGGCCGGTCGTCCCGGACGATCTCGACCCGCAGGCGCACGCCCGCGACGAGGCGGCGCTCTTTGGAGCGCATGAGGCGTGTGGCGGAGACTTCATCCACGCCGGGAGCGCCTACTGGGGAGTCCCGTGGTGCGAAGCAATCCTGGGCGCAGGGATCCGGGCGAGCCATGAGACGGGGTCGCTCTACGCGGAGACGATAGGCGGTGACCGCGAGATCCCGGTGTTCGACGAAGGCGCCCCCTGGGTTGCGAAGGCCGGTGCGATGCTCGACGCCCTCGCGCGCACCGCCGCCGGCCGCTTTCCGCTCGCGACGACCCGGATGCGCGGTGTAGCGGACCTCCTCGTCACGCTCTACGGGACCGAGCACCTCATCACCGCGATGATCGAGGCACCGGATGAGGTGCACGAGAAGGCCGACGCGCTCGCCGACCTTTCGGTCGCCTTTGCCCGCTACCAGCTCGAGCGCATCCCCGACTTTCACGACGGCGTCGGCTCGTTCTACTACAGCATGTGGGCGCCGGCCGGCACGGTCTGGCACCAGGAAGACTCGTCGATGCTCCTCTCTCCGGATCTCTACGACGAGTTCATCCGCCCGCGGGTCGAACGGATCTTCGCCGCCTTCAGGCACAACATCATGCACTTCCACTCAACGGGCGGCTACCTGCCGGTAGCTCCGGTGCTCGGGATGAAGCCAACGGCGGTCGAGCTCCACCGCGACTCCGGCGGGCCGTCGGCGCAGGAGCTCTTCCCGCGGCACAGAGAGATACTCGCCGCAGCCCCGCTTCTCATATGGGGGGCGCTCGACCGCGACGACCTCGACTGGGTCTTCACGAAGCTTCCGCCGGAAGGTCTCGCGGTCCAGGTCGCGGTGGAGTCGGTGGACGAGGCGCAGGAGATACTGAGCCGCTACGGAGGGAGCGACGCATGAGCAGGAGCGCAGAGCAGGACCGGGCCGGGGGCGACCGGCGGGCCCGGCTGCAGGCGACACTCGACCATCGCGCGGCGGGAAAACCGCTCATCGACTACATGGCCGAGCGCGAGACCGACCGCAGGCTTCGTGACACCCTGGGGTGCGGCAGCGAGGCGGAGCTCCTCGACGCGCTCGCAGTCGACTTCTTCTACCTGCCCGGCCGGGACATCTCGCAGAACGAGGGGTTCGTCCCGTACTACCGCGGCAGGGAGCTCGAGGAGACGCAGAGCGAGCGGGTCTGCCCCTTCGGCATCCGCTTCACCCGCGGCGCCGGCGCGAGCAAGTTCACCGTCGACCACGCGATCGAAGGTCCGCTCGAAACGGCTGAGACCGAGGCAGAGATCCTCGCGCACCGGTGGCCGCGTCCCGCCGACTTCGACTTCAGCGCGCTCACCGGCGAGGCCGAGGCGCAGGAGCACCGGATCCGCGTGGGAGGGCTCTGGAGCGGTATCCTTGGCGACGCGGTACGGCTCTACGGGTTCCAGAGGTTTCTCACGGACCTCGCGCTGCGCCCGCAGCTCATCCACACGCTCGTCGACACCCTGACCGACGTCTACCTCGAGCTCAACGAAAGCCTCTTCACCCTTCTCAAGGGGAGGCTCGACGTCTACTTCTTTGGCAACGACTTCGGCTCGCAGGCCGGACTCCTCATGAGCGCGGCGATGTGGCGCGACTTCTACTTCGAGAACGTGAAGCGCCTCTGCGATCTCGCGCACGCCCACGGCCTCGCGGTGATGATGCACTCGTGCGGCGCGGTCTCAGAGCTGATCGACGCCTTCATCGAGGCGGGAGTGGACATCCTCGACCCCGTCCAGACGAGCGCGGTCGGCATGGAACCGCAGTCGCTCGCCGAACGGTTCGGCGGCCGGATCGTCTTTCACGGCGGCATCGACACGCAGCACGTCCTTCCCACCGGCACGCCGGACGAGGTGGAGGCGCACGTGGAGGCGGTCGCGGCGACGCTCGGTTCGCACGGAGGCTGGATTGGCTGCGGCAGCCAGCTCTACGGGCCGGACATCCCGATCGCGAATATCCGCGCGGTCTACCGTCGGCTTGGAGAGCTCCCTTGAAAGCCGACGTGCTGTCCATGCTCGCCGGCCGTCGGCCGGCGAAAGGCCCGAGCAAGGAGACGCTCAACCACACGATGCTCATCGCACTCGTCACCGGTCTCGACCCGGTGGCCGAGGCCCCACGGGCGTTCCGACTCGCCTACGAGCGGCTTGGAATCGACGTCGTCAACCGCGTCCCGGATCGCCCCGCCCCGCCCCCTGCGCCGCCGGGGACCACGCGTCCGGTCCGCGCCGCCGACCACGTCGACGACTACGCCCACGATTACGTCGCCGCCCACCTTGGCGTCTACGACACGGTGAGCCGCGTGCGCTTCCCTTTTGACACGGTCGAGGAGTTCCTCGCGGCGGACCCCACGGAGATCGATCTCGACTACGCGAAGCTCCTCACCCCGGTGCCGCACCCGCTCGACCGCAAGGACGTCGCCCGTCGACAGCGGCTGCTCGGCGAGGCGGGCCTCTACTACTGTCAGCTCTATACGACGCTCTTCATGTGGGGCGTCGAGTACCTTGGGTGGGAGGTCTTCCTCCTCGCCGGAGCGCTCGACCCGGAGGCGCTCGACCGGCTCCTCCTCGCCCCCGCCTCCCGCGTCTCGCAGGCCCTGACCGCGGAGCTCGCCGCGTGCGAGTCGCCCTTCGTCTTCTGCCACGACGACCTCGCGGACAGGCGCGGGCCGGTCTTCCCGCCCGAGTGGTACGACCGCTACGTTTTCTCTCGCTACAAAGAGCTCTTCGCCCCTGCGAAGGCCGCGGGGAAGCCGGTCATTTTCGTCGCCGACGGAAACATGGACGTCTTCCTCGAACGGCTCCTCGCAGTCGGCGTCGACGGTGTCATGCTCGAGAACCCCGCGACCGACTTCGACCTCGTCATAGACGCATTCTCGGACCGGATCATCATCGGCGGGATCGACACGGGGCTCCTGCACTCAGAGACCCCGGAAGAGATCCGCGACCACGTGCTCGAGGTCCACGACCGTACGGCCCATCTTCCCGGGTTCATCATGTCGACCCCGGGAGGGCTCCACGATTCGGTGCCGCTCGAGAACGCGATCGCCTACTTCGACGCCCGCGCCGCCACCGGACACACGGAGAAGGACTGGAGGCCCACGTGACGATCCTCTGCACCACTTCGACCTTCGACGAGCCGCTGCCGGCGGAGCTCAGAACAGTGATGAACCCGTACGGCCGACGTCTGACCGAGCCCGAGGTCGCGGCGCTCATAGAGGAGCACCGTCCGGCGGGACTGATCGCCGGCGTCGAGCCGCTCACCCGCCGCGTCCTCGAGTCGACCCCCGGACTCAGGGTGATCTCGCGGTGCGGTGTGGGGGTCGACAGCATCGACCTCGAAGCGGCGCGGGAGCTCGGGATCACGGTATGCACGACGCCGGAGGCGCCGGTGCCGTCGGTCGCGGAGCTCTCCGTCGCGCTGATGCTCGCCGCGCTTCGCCGGATCCCGCAGACCGACGCGGCAATCCGCGCCGGCGGATGGCCCAAACCTGCCGGCAACCTCCTTGGCGGCAGAACGGTGGGCGTCGTTGGCTGCGGCCGGATCGGGAGCGCGGTCGCCTCACTCGTCGCTGCCTTCGGCTGCAGGGTCCTCGGGTACGACCCGGTCATTGAGAAGCACGACATGTGCGAGATGGTTCGCCTCGGTACGCTCC
>SKZO01000386.1 GCA_007127335.1 Spirochaetales bacterium
GTGAACCGCCCCGCCTTTCCCGGAGACCAAAACCTGTGAGAGGATGGTGCTATGGGAAAGCAAGGAAAGTATCCTGCTGAGGTACGGGAGCGAGCGGTCAGGCTCGTGTTCGATCAGCAAGGCGAGTACGGCTCGCAGTGGGCGGCGATCAACTCGATCGCTGAGAAGGTCGGCTGCTCCCGGGAGTCGCTGCGGAAATGGATCTGCCAGGCCGAGCGCGACGCCGGGTAGGCGTAGTAGGTGTTGGGAGACTCCTGCGCGAATGCGGCGCCGGTGACCGCCAGCGCGGCTGCGAATCCTGTCGCGCGGGCCCATCTCTTCGCGTTCATCGTCATCTCCCGTGCCGGCCCGGCTTGCAGGAAGACCAGAGACGAAGAAGAGAAGACGCGTCGGCACTGTCCTCCTCATTGCAGACCCGATTCGCGCCCACGTCAACCCTCGGAAGAGGACCGTCTGGAAGAAAGCTCGACGTTATCCGTGGAATTCTCCTGCCACCACGCGCCCGGCGGGTGCAGCGCCGCCGGTCCCGTGCTATACTTGGGACATGAGCACCCGGCGCCCACCCCGGTCCGCGCTCCTCCTCGCCACCGGCCTGCTTCTTGTCGCGGGACTCGCCGCGCAAACGCCCGTGGGCACCGTTGAAACGATCACGGGGCTCGTTGAGATCGACGCCTTTGGCGCGGACCGGTTCATCCGCGCCCAGGAGGGTGACCGCCTCTACGAGGAGACGGTCGTACGGACGGGCGCCGACGGGAGAGCCACCTTGCTTGTTGGTGAGGCGCGCCATGAGCTGCCTCCGCGGACGACGATCGCGATCGCCACGCTTCTTCCAGAGGACCGACGCGCTGACCGCGGGTTTCTGCATCGGCTGATTCAGGGCATCTCGGATGCGATCGCCCCGCCGCGGGAGTCTCCCGTCGCGGCCGGAACGGATCGGGCATCGATCCCGGAACAGAGAACCGGAAGCGCGGACTTCAACGACGGCAAGGCCTTTGTCGCGGACGGTCGGTTCGACGAGGCGATCGGTTCGCTCGAGCGGGTGGACGTGGACATCTGGCCGTGGGTCTACGACTTCACGGTGGAAGAGCACTACGTCTATACCACGCTCGCGCTCATG
Source organism: Spirochaetales bacterium (assembly GCA_007127335.1). Lineage (GTDB taxonomy): Bacteria > Spirochaetota > Spirochaetia > DSM-27196 > SLST01 > SLST01. The sequence continues at coordinate 1,118 of SKZO01000386.1, forward strand.
GGCATGGGCGATCCGCAGGAAGCGCTCTACCACGCCTTCGACTTCATCATGGCTCTGCCAAGCCCCAAGGTCGTGGACCGCCTCTCACCGCGACTCAGATTCCTCGTCGCGCTCGCCGCGGACCGCGCCGGCGAAGCCGAGCTCGCGCTCGCGGCGGCTGAACCCGCAACCGACCTCTCCACGCCCGCGCACCTTGCCTTCGCGATCCGCTCGCTTCGCGTGCTCGGCTACACGCAGGAGGCGGCTTCGCTTGAAGCCAACGCACGGGCGCAGCTTCCCGGCACCGACTGGGACGCGCTTCTCGCCGCATGGTAGGATGCGACTCCAACCGAGCCCCCGCAGAGCCGCGCGTCTTGTCTCACTGCTCCTCCTCGCACTCATCGTAACGATCGGCGCGACGCGCACCGGACGATTCGAGTACGGCCTGCTCGACCTTCGATTCTGGGTCACCCGTCAGTTACGGACGGACACCGCAGGTCCGGCCGCACCCCGGCCGGCCGTCCTCCTGCGGATCACCGAGCAGACCGAGGAGCGTGTGGGCACCCGGTTCGGTCCGGCCTGGCGTGCGAGATACCCCGCTGTGATCGAGCGTCTTGCGGACGCCGGCGCGCTTGCCGTCGTGTGGGACGCGGCCTTCGTTGCCGGGAATGAAGCCGACGAGCCGTTCGCAGCGTCGCTCACGAGGGTTCCGGTGATAGCCGCGGAGCAGACGGACCGGAGAACTACCGTGACGCTCGCCCGGTACTTCGCGGCGATCGGGTGGATGGAGCTCCTCACCGTGGACGGCGTGCCGCGGCGCGCGCTCGGTGCGCCCGGCAGGCCGCCGCTCGGGGCGCTCGCGATCGCGGCAGCGCAGGGGGACATCGCGTCGGCCCTCACCGAAGAACGATGGATCGACTACTCGCGGGATCCGCTCGACGTCGCGGCCTTTGATCTTGCCGACCTCCTTGACGCCTCCGGAGAGCGACTGGCCGATGAGGCGCGCACGCCGCTCTCCGTCTTCAGCGGAAGGGTCGTCTTCGTGGGGCTGGACATGGAGGGCGTGGACCGGTTTCGTCTTCCGGGCGCCGCCCATCAGGCAGCCGGGGTCTACGCGCACATAGCGTCCTACCGGACCTACGGTGCGCGCGCCGCTCCCGGCGCGCTCGGTGCCATCAGCCGCGCCAGGCCCTGGATGGGCGCCCTCCTCGCCTTTGCCGTGGCCGCGGCGGTTCTCCTCTTCGCCACCTCGCGCATTCGCGCCCTGCGCGCGCTCGCACCGGTGCTGCTCGTTGCGGCAGCGATGGTCGCCCCGGTCGTCTCTTTCGCGGCCTCGCGGGTCTGGCTCCCGCAGGGTGATCTGATCATCGCCTCCGTCGCGGCACTCGTGCTCGCGACCGGTACGCGGCGGATCGAGCTCGCCCGCGGGTACCGCGAGAGTCTTGGTTTTGACCCGCAGCTGATCGAGCGCCGCTCGCGCGAGGTGGGGTTCGGCGAGGCGGGAATCGAGCGCGAGGCGAGCATCCTCTGCGCGGACGTCCGCGGCTATACCCAGCTCGTCAGTGACAACGATTCGGCGCAGGTCTTCGCGGTCATGAGCCGCTATATGCACGAGATGGAGGAGGTCATCGAGGCGCACGGCGGGTACATCAACAAGTACATAGGCGACGAGATCGTCGCGGTGTTCGGGTTCCCGCGCGACGAGTCCGCACCCGCCTCCCGGGCGGTCGCCGCCGCCCACGCGATGCTCGAGAAGGTCATCGTGCTGCGCGCGGAGTGGAGCCTCACGGATCTGCCGCTCATTGACGGAATAGGCGTGGGCATTGACTGCGGTATGGTGCGGTTCATGCGCATAGGCGGTCGCCGCAGGGTGCAGTTCGACATCATCGGAAGCGCCGTCAACGGCGCAAGCCGCTTCCAGACGCTCACGAAGGACCGCCACAGTCCGCTCATCGTCTCCGCCGCGGTCGCGGAGGCCCAGTCGCGCTTCTCTGTCGAGGCTCCGGCGGACGGCCAGACCGCCGCCGACTACGGCCCCGCGGCGGCGGCCGGCGGCGATGAAGACGTCGCGGTGCTGCGGTTCATTGGAGAGGTGCTCATCCGCGGCCAGGGACGGCGCAGGCTCTTCGAGCTCCATGCCCCCGGGATCAGCCTGCGGTACTCGTAGCGCACTGCGGTACGAGTACCGCAGGCGGCTCGCCCTACCCCTTCACGGCGCCCGCGGTGAGGCCGGCGACGAAGTATTTCATGCTGAATGCGAACAACACGATCAGCGGGACCGACGCGATAACGTACCCGGAGAAGAGCGGGCCCCACGCGGCCATCCCGGCATAGCGGGCCTCGAAAACGACGAGCCCCAGGGTTATCGTCCACAGGCGCTGCGACGAGAGCAGGATCAGCGGCCAGATATACTCGTTCCAGAAGGTGAGCGTGCTCATGACCGCGACGGTGAAGATGATGGGTTTCGACAGCGGTACAATGACGTGCCACAGGCTGCGAAGATCGCCGGCACCGTCGATCTCCGCCGCGTCAAGCAGCTCGTCCGGGATGGAGACGAAGAAGTTCCGGAAGATGTAGACCCCGAGCACCTGCCCCTGGCTCACGTAGACGACGACGAGCGCGAGATGCGTGTCGAGCAGCCTGAGATCGCGGAGGGTCACGAAGACCGGGAGCATGTTCAGGATCGCCGGCACCATCATAACGAGCATGACCGTCATAAAGAGAATCTCGCTTCCCGGGAAGCGGTATCGCGCAAAGACGTAGCCTGCAAGCGAGGCGAACAGCAGGACAAGGACCACGGAGATTGCAGTGGTAGAAAGACTGTTGACCATGTAGCGGCCCACCTGGCTCCATGCTTCAAGGTAGTTCTCGAAGTGAAAGGGAAGCGTCGGCTCGAAATAGCTGTGGTAGAACTGGTCAATGCTCTTGACCGACGTGATGAGCATATACGCGAAGGGGTAGAGGCTCAGGATCACGAGGACGACGAGGATCGCATGCGAGATGATCTGGCCGTACCGGATCCGCAGCGCAGGACTCGCCATGCTCACTGCCTCGTCCGTACGAACCGGTTGGTGAGCATGGTCACCGCTACGAGCACGATCGCCATCACCACGCCTATGGAGGCGGCATACCCGAACCGGTCGTGATGGAAGGCCGTCTGGTAGAGGTAGAGGCCGGGCACGAGCGAAGCGTTCGACGGCCCGCCGCCGGTCATGATCATCACGGGAACGTAACTCTGGAGAGTGTTGATCGTTGTGAGCACGGAGATGACCTTGATCTGGTCCGCGATGAGCGGGATCTCGATCCGGAAGATACGCGTCGGCATCCGGACACCGTCAACTGTCAGCGCGTCCATGACGTCGGTGGAGATCTGCTGCAGGCCCGCGAGGTAGATGAGCAGCGCGAACCCGGAGATCCCGAGCCCGGTCACCCAGGGGAAGCCAATCCCGATGACCGCCCAGAGCGCCGTGTCAAAGTCGCCGAGCCAGATACGCTGCAGCTGCTCGAGCCCAATGAGCTCGAGCACCCGGTTCAGGACGCCGTCGTACGGGTGGTAGATGAACTTCCACGTCAGCAGAACGACGATCAGCGGCACGACCATGGGCACCATGAAGAGCACCCGGTAGAGGTACCCCGCGCGCTGAGCCCGCAGGTGATAGATGAGAAGCGCCCCCATCATGGGGAAGGTCAGGTTCAGAACGAGCCGGGTGAGCACGAACTTCCCGATGTTCGCCGCCGACTGGATCATGTTCGGGTCACGGACGAGCCGCTGGTAGTTGCCCAGGCCCAGGAATCGCCCCGTCTCGAATCCGTCCCAACGGAAGAACGAATGGACGAAAGCCGAGAAGATGGGGTAGAGGCGCAGCGAGAAGAGCAGGACGAGCATGGGCAGCATCAGCGCAAGACCCAGAAGGGTCTTGCGCGATGCCAGGGGGATCCGTTTCGTCGTCACCGGAGCGGAGCCTCAGGGGATGTCCGTCCAGTTGTGCGACTCGATGAGATCCTCGGCGGCCTCGTCGAGGAGGCGCTGAACCGTCTGCGACGCCTGGTCGAGTGTGACACGGTCGGTCAGATACTCCTGGAGCACGCGCACGAACTCGTCCGAGTACTGCCGCGTCAGGCCCCGGAAGAACGATTCGATCCTGAAGGTTCCCCTCTCGAGCGACTCGAGAAAGGGGCGGATCTCCGGTGAGACCTCGAAGTCGCCGCGTATACCGGGAGCATAGGCCCCAAGGTCCTCGTGCAGCGGGACGTAGTTCTCCGGCGCGGTGAGGAAGCGCAGGAAGTCCACGGCCGCCTCTCTCGTCCCGCGCTCCTCGGTCCGCTGCGCGATCGTGAAGGCGCCGGCCCCGGTGTAGCCGCCAATCGCGGGCGCCGGAATGCCGGTCGCGTACGGAGAGCTCTCCTGCGTGATCGTGGGGAAGCTGAAGGTTCCGTAGTCGAAATCGCGGAGCGTGTCCGCCTCGATCATCCGAACCCGGCCCGATGAGTGCCACATCATCGCGGACTGTCCCCGCACAAAGGAACGATGCGCGTCATCCACGTTCATCGCGATCCAGCTCGGGTCCCAGTACTCGGACCATTCCTTGAGCAGCCGCAGCTGCTCCTGCCACTGAGGATCGAGCGCGGAATAGTCGCCGCGCCTGATAGCCGCCACGAGCTCCTTCTGGCTCACGCCTTCGGCCTCGATCGTCGTTCGCTCAATGGGCTCGCCGGTCCCCTTGATCTCGCCGAGCCGGTCGTCGAGGAGCATGTCCTGCATGGAGCGAAGCGCCCAGTTGGCCTGGTAGGGATTACCCGACATATGGAACGCGAAGGGTATGTAGCCTGCGTCCTTGATCTCCTGCTGGATGCTCATGAACTGCGCCCATGTCTGCGGCGGCTGCACGCCAACCTCATCAAAGATGTCCTGGTTGTAGAAGATGGCCGTCCCGACGAGACCGGTAGGCAGCACGTACATATTGCCGTCCGGAGCGGTCCCGGTGTCGAGGACTCCCTGGAGGAAGATATCTTTCCAGGCCTCGTTGTCCGCAACGTAGGGATTTGGCTCCTCGAGATAGGGCAGGAGATTCGCGAACCATCCCCGGTGCGCGTTCCGGTTCACTTCGCTGAAGAGCATGGTTCCCACGTCCGGCCCGCTCGCGGCGAGGTACTGTGTGGTGATCCACGTCAGGAACTCGTCCCCGTCGGGGATCTCGGGCAGGATGTCGAAGCGGACGTTCGGGTGCAGCTCCTGGTACTCCTCTATGATCGTGTTCAGATAGGAGGGAGGGTCCCACCTGTCCGACGGAAGTCGCTCGCGAGGCGTGAACTCTCCCACGTAGATCCGAAGCTCCACCGCGTCGTCGGGCAAGGCCGTCTGCTCGGCGGCTCCGCCGGCGAAGACGATTCCCCCGCAGAGCGCGAACACGGCGACGAACACGGCTATGGCTGGACGAAACGTGTCTTTCATTGGTCTCTCCTTTTCTTTCGTATGATCTGCGCGGCGCCGCTTCGGCGCCCGCGAACCCCATCTACTCCCGGCCGGCCATCTCCGCCATGGCGACCACGCGGCCCTCCTCCCAGCTCACGATTGCCGCCTCGATGATCTCCTGCGCGAGCAAGCCTTCGCGGCCCGAGCCGGCGATCCTGTCGTGCGGAACACCGTCCGACATCTGGTCGATCCACGCGCCGATCCGGCTCTTGAAGGTCTCCTGGAAGTGGAGCATCCCTCCAAGGTAGCGGTACGTCTCGATCTCCATGCTGTTGCGCGGATAGTACGTCAGCGCCTGGCACGCTTCTTCGAGCAGGAAGCGCCCCTTCGAGCCTGAGACGTCCACGTGCTCGAGCCCGAAGCTCCCGCTGGGGCCGGTCGCGTCGTAACTCCCGGCGAGGTTCCCGATCATGCCGTTCTCGAACTCGAGCAGGATCTGCGCGTTGGACCAGATCGCGCGCCCTTCCCCCTTCGAGCAGAAGCAGGCGACCCGCTTCACCTCGCCGCAGAAATACCGAAGAATGTCGAACGAGTGGGGATGGAGCGCCCTCAGGTGGAACCACGGCGAGGTCTCGGCCGGGTTGTTGATCCACATGCGCATATTCACCATATGCGGCATGCCGAGCCGTCCATCATCGAGCCACGCCCGCGCGCGTTCGGCCGCCGGCGTGAACCTGTGGTTGAGGTCGATCGCATACGGCACGCCCTTCTCCTCAGCGAGCGCGACCATCTTCCGCGCCTCGCCAATCCTGTTGGAGATGGGCTTCTCCCCGAGCACGGGGATCCCCGCGGCGAGGAGCTCCATCGTGGGCTCGTAGTGATCCCCGCCGTTCTCTTCGCCCTTGGTCGCCATGCTCACGGCGTCGAGCTTGGTGCCGCTTCCGAGCATTTCCTTCACGCTGTAGAAGGCTCTGCAGCCGTACTCCGCCGCCTTGCGGTCGGCCTTTTCGCGGTCTATGTCGCACACGGCCACGAGCTCCGACTTGGGGTGCTCCACGTAGATGCCGGCATGAATGCTGCCGATGTTCCCGATTCCCACGACTGCTACCTGTAAGGCCATGGTTCCTCCCATCGCAGATGATACCATGGTCCGCCGGCGGCTACCTTCACCATCGCGCCGCGTGTTAGCACAATGATGCCAGGGTCTTGCGAAGCCGACGCCGAGTCTCTACGATGCTCGCAATGCAGGACGAGTCTCCGGCCGCGGCGGGCGGTTCCTGTACGCCCGGATCTCCGCCACAGTGGGCTCCAAGAGTCAAGAGGAGCCTCATCCGCAGACTGTACGAAGAGTCTGCTCGCGGCCTGCTTGATGACGAGCTGGTGGACGAGGTTGGCATCGCGCTCCTCGCGCGTTGCCGCTCGATTCTCACGGTCACCGAAGCGGTCAGGGGACGTATAGAATGCCCGTCGTGCGCGGCGGTCTTCAGTCGCACCCTTCCCCAACTCAGGTGCCCGGCGTGCGAATGGTCGCTCGCGTGGGAACGCTACCGGGCAACGTACAAAGGCCGTCAGCTCTTTGGCGGTGCGGCGCTTCCGGCCTTTCGCGAGTTCTCCCGCCGGTACCCGCGGGCGAAGCGCGTTGGAGACAAGATCGTGCTGATAGATACCGTGCTTCATGAGTACCACTGGAACCTGATCCGGGGGCTTTCGGAACCGCAGGCGACGCGGCCGGCAGCTGCGTGTCTCGTGGACGCTCGCGGTCTCGCGGACGTCATCGCCTTCCTCGACGAGCTCTCCGGTACGCGGCCGACCTGAGCCCGGGGCCGTTCCTCTTTAACCTTATTATTCTTATAATATTACGAGGAGGATCTCAATGGCGGATTTCCGTTTCAGTGATGAAGAGATCAAACAGTTCACCAGGGACGGGTTCATCCTCGGGCCGCAGGTTATCGAGCCTGAGAAGATCGGGGACCTGGTAGCCGAGGTGATGCGGGTAATAGACGAGCGTGACCGCGCCGACATTCCTCAGCCGGTATGGGTCAAGGACATGACCGGCGGAAAGGGTGACCGGCCGGTGTGGCAGATCGTGAATATCTGGCAGGGGAGCAAGGTGTTCGAGGAGTTGATGCGGAGCCCGGGCGTCGCGGCCGCCGCAGCTCAGCTGATGCAGGCCAATGAACTGCGGATCTGGCACGACCAGATCCAGTACAAGCCTCCGCAGAGGGGTGGCAAAACCGGGTGGCATCAGGACTCGATGGCCTGGCCGCCCATCGCGCCCAAGGGCCGCCAGATTACCGCGTGGATTGCGCTCGACGACGCGGACGAGGAGAACGGCGCGATGAGCATGGTCCCCGGGTCGCACCACTGGGGTCCGGCGGACGAGGTCCTCCACGGCATCGAGGACTTCCACAGGCTGCCTGAGGAACACCAGGGGCACAGGGTCACGAAGGTCCTCTGCCCGGTGAAGGCCGGCTGCGTCCACTTCCACCACGGGCTGACCTGGCACGGTTCGCATGACAACACGTCCGGACGACACCGGCGAGCGATCGCGCTGCACTACATGACCGAGCAGACGGTCTACACGGGGATTCCGGGCCACGGAGCGACACCCCATCCTATGGCGCGGTTCATCACCGCAGAGAAGGACGAGAAGATCGCGGGGCATCCTTTCGAGCTCGTGTATAAGAGCGAGCGCATTCACGCCTGAATCGTTCGCGCCTGAAACGCACAAAAAAGTGGGACCGGAGGGTAAACCCCCGGTCCCATACATTACCTGAGACAAGCTCCGCGGCAAAGCCGCGAACCTTTTCTAATTGTCGAACCAGAACTGCTCCGCGGAGAAGTTCCAGCCGATCGCAAAGCCGTCCTCACCAACATTCCGCAGATTCGCATCGACGATCAGCGGCTGGCGAACGTCGGTCAACGGGATGATGTAATGATAGCCGTCTCCAATGCGGGCGGAGATCTCATCAAAGACCCGGCGGCCTTCGTCCGGACCGACGACCGACAGTCTGTCAATGAGCCGATAGATCTCCTTGATCTCCTCAGGCGGCTCGACGAGCGGGCTGTCCGCGTCTGGAGTCTCGACGCCACCGGCAAGCCACCAGGCCCACCAGGCGCGGCCCCAGAAGTTCTGGCCCCAGTCGCCCATGTACCAGAGCGGGGTGTGCGTCCAGATCATCGTCGCCTGGAGCTCGTTCGCGGCGTTGCGCTGGCCCCAGAGCGTCGAGTCGATCGTGCTCATGGTCACCCGGACACCAATGGACTCCCACATGTCCGAGACGAGCTCGCCCATGGGAACGATGTCCGGCGCCTGGGCGCCGAGCTCCAGGAAGATCTCGAATCGCTCGCCATTCGGAGCGCGGCGGTACCCGTCCGTACCGTACTCCATGCCCATCTCGTCGAGGAGACGTTCCGCTTCAACCGGGTCATAGGTGGGGTCGACGATGTCGCCCGGTTCGGCGAAGCCGTAGTAGATTGCGTCGATGATCTGGTCACGGTCGATCGCGAGGCTGAGGGCCTGCCGGAACCGGACGTCCTGCACGACGCTCTGCCACGTGGGGTCCGCATAGGTCTGGTTGATGAAGATGTCCGTGGGCGTCACGTGCATCTGTGCGAGGAGCGCGCGGTAGCCGCGTGCGGGTGCGTTCTCCCGGTAGAGCGGCATGTTCACGAGCGCGGCGCTTTCGCGCGAGAAGTCCACTTCACCGGCGATCGTCGTCATCGCGCTCATCTCGATGTCCTGCACGAGGCGGCTTCGAATCCGGTCGACGTAAGGAAGCTGGTTGCCGGCGGGGTCTACCTTGAAGTAGTACGGGTTCCGCTCGTAGACCTGTCCTTCGCCTGAGTCCTCTACGAGAAGCCAGGGATAGAGACGCGGAAAGCCGATCGCCTCACGGTTGTTCATCTCCCAGTTGATCACGTCGCGGTAGTGGAAGAGATTCCACCACTCGCCTTCGGAGAAAGCCTGCTCGGCAATCTCGTCCGCCATCTCCGAGACGTCGGTATAGTCGGCGTGATAGGCCTTGAGGAAGTGGGCGGGCTTCAGAAGATCGGTGTAGCCGCGCCATCCCTGAATCGCCATCCGGATCAGCAGACCTCCGTACGGCTCGTCAAAGGTGAACCGGAAGGTGTAGTCGTCGATGATGGTGAGATCAAACGGCTCTCCCGCCGAGGTTCCGCCGGTTCGAAGCCAGCCGGGGAAGATGGGGGTAAGCTGCTCGTTCTTCAGCACGTCCTCGACGGCGAAGCGAACGTCCTCCGTGGTGACGGGCTCACCGTCGGACCAACGCAGTCCCTCGCGCATGTAGAAGGTGAAGACACGCTGGTCGGAACTGACCTCGAAGTCCTGAAGAATGTTGGGGGTGATCTCTTCACCAAGGATACCCGGCGTGTTGATGAGCGGCTCGTTGTTCATGACGAACACGTCCGCGTCCCACTCCGGGACCGAGGTGACGGTGCGAAGCGTCCCGCCGTAGCGGCCAACCTGGAAGTCGAGCTGGTGCGCCGCCATTTCGTTGGTCAGCTTGGGAACGGCCGGCATCCGCTCCTCGAGCGGCGGCAGCGTGCCTTCCTGCACACGACGAGCCAGCATGGGTGACTCGTTTCCTTCCACGACAGGATCCACCTCTGCCGCGGTCTCCGCCTGTGCTCCTGCGAACAGCATCGTCGCTGCCATGAGCAGGGCGGCCATACATGTGAGAACTCTGAGTTTCCTCATTTGAGAGCCTCCTTTGGGAATTATCCGATCAACTGATCGGCCGATCATGATGATCGAGTGACACAAGTGTAACCCGACACTCCGTGTTGTCAAGGGAAAATCGACCAACGGGCTCGCCATAACAGAAATGCACCGCTGCAGCTGCGGTTTCCTGGGATCAATCCTTGACAGATCACGGGGGCCGCCTGATAATGAGGCACCTTTCAAGAGGAGAGTGCTGATGCTCACCTTCATCGTGCGACGTACCGTCCAGCTCATCCCGCTCGTCATCGCGATCAGCGTGATCATCTTCGGCGTGATCCAGCTGCCTCCCGGCGACTACCTGACGACCTACATCCAGCAGCTCGAGCTCTCCGGCACGGAAGTCGCCGAAGGTACGGTTGAGAGTCTGCGGCGACAGTACGCGCTCGACCAGCCGCCCGTCATCCAGTACTTCCGGTGGGTTGCAAACATCGTCTTCCGCGGCGACCTGGGTCGCTCGTTCATGTGGCAACGACCGGTGAGAGAGGTGATTGGCGACCGCATCGGGATGTCCATGATGATCTCGCTCATCAGCATCGCATTCTCCTGGCTGATCGCGATCCCCATCGGCATCTACTCGGCGACGCACCAGTACTCCGTTCCGGACTACATATTCACCTTTTTCGGGTTTATAGGGATAGCTGTGCCCGGATTCCTGTTGGCCCTGTTGCTCGTGTACGGGATATTCAGCATGACGGGGGTCTCGCTTACGGGGTTGTTCCCGCCCGAGTTTCAGGGGGCGCCGTGGAGCTGGGCGAAGTTCGTGAGCATGCTCCCGCGCCTCTGGATGCCGGTCATCGTCATTGGCGCGGCGCCCATGGCGGGGCTGATCCGGGTGACCCGCGGGATGATGCTCGACGAGCTTTCGAAGCAGTACGTGATCACCGCGCGAGCGAAGGGCGTGGAGGAGCGTCGGCTTCTCCTCAAGTATCCCATCCGCATGGCGATCAACCCGCTTGTCAGCACGATCGGCTGGCTCTTGCCGGCGGTCATCTCGTCGGAGATCATCGTCTCGGTCGTCCTGAACCTGCCGACGACCGGCCCCATGCTCCTGCGGGCGCTCCTGAGTCAGGACATGTACCTCGCAGGCAGCTTCCTCCTGATAACGAGTGTGCTGACCGTCATAGGCACGCTGCTTTCGGACATACTGCTGGCAATTCTTGACCCGAGGATTCGATTCGGGGGAGTGAGCGAATGAACCCTGACGACACGATGCAGAACACCGACGACATACAGAATCCCGAGAACACCGTCGAACAGACGGCAACGGAGAAACAACTGACGGCTACCGACGAGTCGGCGAAGCCCCACGCGAGAAAGCGAGCGCGGCAGGGCAGACGCGGCGAGGGGGGCGCTGAGTACGAGGTCGCCTCACAGTGGCAGCTCATGTGGTGGAAGTTCAAGAAGCACCGGATGGCGACGATCGCCGGCCCGGTCCTGATCATCCTCTACGTGGTCGCCTTTACCTGCGAGTTCTTCGGTCCGGGCCTGCCGACCTACCGCTACTCCGACTACACCTTCGCCCCGCCGAGCCGAATCCGCTTCGTGGACGTGGAGACCGGTGAGTTCAGCCTCCGTCCCTTCGTCTATGACATTGAACGCAGCACCGATCCCGAGACCTTCCGTCGCACCTACAGCGAAGTACCGGGAGAGAAGTACCATATACACCTCTTCGTCCGGGGACGCCCGTACAAGTTCTGGGGCTTCATCCCGGGCACCATCCGGCTCTTCGGAGTCCGGGACCTGGATGCTCCCTTCTTTCTCCTGGGCACGGACCACCTGGGACGGGACATGTTCACGCGCATCCTGTACGGAGCCCGAATATCGCTCTCGTTCGGCATCATGGGGATCTTCTTCACGCTCATCATCGGGCTGATACTCGGAGGGTTGTCGGGGTACCTTGGCGGAATCGTCGATACGCTCATCCAGCGGCTGATCGACCTGCTGCTCTGCATTCCCACGATTCCCCTCTGGATGGCGTTGGCGGCAGCGCTGCCGCGCACCTGGGGCCCGATTCAGATCTACTTCGGCATGATCCTGATCTTCTCCATCATCGGCTGGACGAGTCTCGGCCGCGTGGTGCGTGGAAAGATGCTCTCGCTGCGCGAGGAGGACTTCACCCTCGCCGCGCGCATGGCAGGAGCAAAGGACGGTCGGATCATCCGGAAGCACCTGCTTCCTTCGTTCATGAGCTACATCATCGTCAGCATAACGCTGTCGATACCGCAGCAGATAATCGGTGAGACCTCACTCAGCTTCCTCGGCCTTGGCCTGCAGCCGCCGGTCGTGAGCTGGGGGGTCCTCTTGCAAAACGCGCAGAACATCCAGACGCTGGCGCACCACCCCTGGTTGCTGTGGCCGGCGGCCTTTGTCATCCTGGCGGTTCTGATGTTCAACTTCCTGGGGGATGGATTACGAGATGCCGCAGATCCGTACAAGTAGACCAGCACAGGGCACGAAAGAGAAGGGCGCGCCGGGTGAGACCGGTACCCGCCTCGACGACGGAGTCATCCTCGAGCTGAAGGGCTTGAAGACGTACTTTCACCTCGACGAAGGCACCTTGAAAGCGGTCGACGGGGTCGACCTTGCGATTCGCGAGGGAAAGACGCTCGGTATCGTCGGCGAGAGCGGGTGCGGCAAGAGCGTGACCGCCCAGGCGATCATGAGGATCGTCCCGAAGCCGGGAGTCGTCGACGGAGAGATGCTGCTGCGGCTGCGGAAGCACGGCAGCATCGGTTCGGTCGTGGACCTTGGCAAGATGGGCGAGAACAGCCCGGAGATCCGGAGGATTCGCGGTGGCGAGGTCGCGATGATCTTCCAGGAGCCCATGAAGGCGTTTTCCCCGGTGCACACGATCGGCAACCAGATCACGGAGGCGATACTCCTGCACAATACGCCTGACCCTGACGAGGCGGAGGCCATCGCGCTCGACTCCTTCAGGAAGGTCGGCATGTCAAACCCGGAGCAGCGGCTCAAGGAGTATCCCCATCAGCTCTCCGGAGGAATGCGGCAGCGCGCGATGATTGCAATGGCGCTCTCGTGCAACCCGTCCATCCTGATCGCCGACGAACCCACCACGGCACTCGACGTGACCGTTCAGGCGCAGGTGCTCGAGCTCATCAACGAGCTGAAAAGCGGCATTGGGACATCGGTGGTGTTCATCACCCATGACCTTGGCGTCATCGCGGAGATGGCGGACGATGTCGCCGTGATGTACCTTGGGAAGGTAGTCGAACAGACCGACGTCGATACGCTCTTCCACGGTGCGCTGCACCCGTATACTCGAGCGCTGCTCGGCGCCATTCCCACGGTAACCGGGGCGGAAGGCAGACAGCGGCTTCTGTCCATTCCCGGCACGGTACCGTTCCCCATGAACCTCCCAACCGGGTGCGGTTTCTACTCGCGCTGCAAGCACCGGGAGGCCGGGCTGTGCATGGGAGAGGAGATCCCCCTGACCGAGGTGGCGCCGGGGCACAAGGTCCGGTGCCGGATCGCCGAGGGAAGCGTGCAACCGAAGGCGGGGTACTGAATGAGTAACAGCGAGAACGGCCACCGGATCATCGACACGAA
>SKZO01000253.1 GCA_007127335.1 Spirochaetales bacterium
CCTTCCTCGTGACCGCCGCGCTCCTGATCCTCTCGCACTTCGCAGGCGGCCCCACCGGTTACGAGGGAATCGGAAAGCGCCACGCCCTCATCGTGGGAGCCGTGCAGGGGCTCGCCGTGATCCCCGGCATCTCCCGTTCGGGAAGCACCATCTTCGCCGCGCTTGCGAGCGGTGTCTCGCGCGACCGCGCTGCCGAGTTCTCTTTCCTCCTCTCCATTCCCGCGATCGTGGGGGCGCTCGTCCTGGAGCTGCGGCACCTTGGCGATCTGGGGGCGGCCGTCGCGCCTGTGGCGATGGCCGCAGGCTTCGCCGGCGCGCTCGTTTTCGGCTTTCTTTCGCTCTCGCTCCTCGTGCGCCTCATCCGCGGCGGGCGGCTCTGGGTGTTCAGCGTCTACCTCATCCCGCTCGGGATCTGGGGTCTTTTCGCGCTCTAGCCACCCTGTCTGATCGAGAGGTCGACGTTCATGTTGGGCCGCAGGAAGTCGTCGGGATCGTGTATACCCACACGGATACGGAAGACCGTCTCGTTGCCCCGCTGTTCCGCCGCGGCGGAGACGTGGTCTACCGTCCCCTCGTACACCCGTGCGCGGTCGGCGAGCGTGACGATGCGGGCGGCAGCCCCGGGGCTCACCTCGCGGATGAACTCTTCAGGTACGAACGCCTCGACGGACAGGGCCGTCGCGCTCTCCACGCGCGCGACGCGCGTTCCCGGCGAGATGAGGTCTCCCGGCGTCGCTGTGATCTCGCTCACGACCGCGGTGCCCACCGGCGAACGGACCTCGAGATAGGTGCCGTTGCGCGAGAGATAGTCCCGTTCGAAACGGGCGGCGATTCTCTCGCGCTGGAGCCGCAACTGCTCGAGCTGCGCCTCCTGAATCTGCGCTTCCATGAGGTCGGGCGGCGTGAGCGACTCGAGTCGCAGCCGCAGCCGTTCAATCGTCGACGACAGCTGTTCAGCCTGAAAGGTGAGCTCGTCGGTTCGTTCTTCCTTTGCCCGGCTCGTCCGGGCGAGCTCGAGCCGTGCCGTCGAGAGGCGGCTCTCGAGATCGGCAACCCGCCTCTGCGTCTGGTCCACCTGCGCCGGGGCGATTGCGCCCGTCTCGAGCAGGCGTTGCTCGAGACGCAGGTCTTCTCTCGCCTGGGCACGTTCGGACTCGAGCCGGCTCACTTCCGCTGCGCGGCTGAGCAGGTCGAGGTCCGTGCCGTCGCTGAGTGCTGAGCGCAGCTGCGAGAGCTCGCTTCGCGTCCGTGCGAGCTCACTCTCCCGCTGAGCGATCTCCTGCTCGAGTGAGCGCAGCTCCTGGACGAGCGCCGCGTCGGCCCGCTCTATCTCGCGGCGCCGCTGGTCGAGGCGCAGCTCGGCGGCGCGGATCTGCGAGTCGAGCGTGTCGATCTCACGGAGCGCTTCCGACGCGTCGACTACCAGAAGCGCCCTGGTGGGTTCGACGATCGTGCCCATTCTGACGTCTGCCCGCACGACCCGTGCCTGGAACTCGATCACGAGCGAATGCGACTCGTCGGATCGGACCACCCCGAACACATCGACCGGAGCCGGGGCCGCGGCGCTGCGCGGTTGGTTCCCCGGCGCCGGCTGGCCGTTCCCCGGCGCCGCGGCCGGCGAGGTGCGGCCGGGCCTGCAGCCGGCGAGCCCTGCGAGCAGCGCCAGGAGCACGATGGTCGCCACGGCCGCAGCCCGGGGCGTGCCCCGTCGCGTTCTTTTCCACGCCGGCGCAGTGACGGGTCTGCGGTGCCGAACCCCCATCACCCCGCGCATGGGATTCTCACCTGGCCGTCGATGACCTCGATGTGCCGCCGTGCGTAGGCGGCGGACTCCGGGGAGTGGGTCACCATGACGATTGCCTGATCGTGCTCTTCGTTGATTCGTCGGAACAATTCCATCACCTCATGGCTGGTATGAGAATCGAGATTGCCGGTGGGCTCGTCCGCGAGGATGAGCTCCGGCTCGCAGATGAGCGCGCGGGCGATCGCGACCCGTTGCTGTTGGCCGCCCGAAAGCTCGTTCGGCCTGTGGCGGCGACGGTCGGTGAGCTCGACCGTCTCGAGGATGCGCTCGAGGTCGCGCCGTCGGCTTCGCTCATTGCCCCCGTCGAGCAGGACAGGGAGCAGGACGTTCTCCTCGACCGTGAGATTCGGCACGAGGTTGAAGAACTGGAAGACGAACCCGACCTTTCGCCGCCTGAGCCTGCTCATCTCCCCGTCTGAGAGCGAGGCGAGATCCCGTCCCTCGAACCGGATCGTCCCGGATGAGGGTCGGTCGAGCCCGCCGAGCAGGTAGAGCAGCGTCGACTTGCCGGACCCGGACGGACCCATGATGGAGACGAACTCACCGGTTCCCACGTTCATCGTCACGCCCCTGAGCACCGGGATCCGCTGCTCGCCCGCCTCGTACCACTTGTGGACGTCGAGCGTCTCAATGATCGGTCGGCCTCCATCATTCATACCGCAGTGCCTCCACGATCTGCAGGCGGTACGAGCGGATCGCCGGGGATACCGACGCGCCGGTCGTGACGGCCACGCCCACGAGCAGCATACCCGCCGCGATGGGCCAGGAGAAGATCACGATGAGCGGGATACGGAAGCTCGCGAGGACCGCCGGAATCGTGTGGAGCAGTGCGCCCGAGGTTGCCATGCCGGTGACCGCGCCTATCACCCCCACCGTGATCGCCTCGGTGACGACCATCCCCACCATTTGGCGCCGGCTCATCCCGACCGAGCGCAGGAGCGCAAGCGTATGGCGACGCGCGAGAAACCCCACGATGAAGTTGTTCACGACTCCCACCGTGCCAATGAGCATCGCGATCCACGAGAACGCCTGCAGCAGGAAGAAGAGCTCCCGGTCGGAGGTCTGCCGCCGCGCAATCTGTTCGGCGAGCGTCTGCACCCGCACGCCGCGAAGCGCGAACTGCTCGCGTATCGCCTCAGCGGCAGCATCGGCGGCCGTCGCCGCATCCCCCGCCGCCCGCACGAGGAAGCTGTTCACGTTGTCACGACCGTCGTCGGTGCGCACGAAGCGGCTTCCTGCGAGCGCGAAGTCGCCGCCGTGCAGTCGGCTGTCGACGAACCCGATCACTTCGTACGCGTTGGTGCGTCGGCGCATCTCGAGTGTTACCCGGTCACCGATCTCGAGCCCAAGCCGGTCGCGCAGCGCGTAACTCGCGATGATCGATCTCTTCTCTCCCAGACGAGCGAGGAGCTCGTCGCCGGGGGCGGAGTAGCGAGGGCTCCACATCGTTGCGTACGCCGGGTCGACCCCTATCACCCTGCGGATCTCCTCCCGCCGCTCGGGCAGGGGCACGCGTCCGGTCTGGTAGTAGCCGTAGACCTCGTCGACCTGCGGCATCCGGCGCAGCCTCGACTCGAACACCCGGTCGGCCGGCCAGCTCCAGACCTCGAGGTCGTAGCGCGCGTCGCGATAGACGTTCGCCACGCTCTCGGCCATGCTCGAGCTGATCGTGTTGATGAGGAACATCCCGCAGATCCCTATAGTGAGCAGGACGACGTTGTTCAGGATGCCCTGATTCTCGCGGAGGTTCTTTGCCGCGAGTCGGCCGATCGTGCCGATTGCCACCGAATAGATCACCTGGAAGCCGCTCACCATCAGTCCGGTTACCGCGGGCACGAGCATGATCATCCCCACCAGCACGAGACCCATGCCTACGCCGAACAGGACGAGCACCCAGCCCTCCGGGGCTCCGAGCGGCAGGATGATCCCAAGCGCGAAGCAGATCGTGCCGACGGCGGTCCGGCCCGGCCCGCTGCGAGGCGGGTGCTGGTAGAGTCGCAGGATGACGTCCTTCACCGGGTACCGTGCGGTGCGAAGGATGGGAATGAGGCTGCTGCCCACGCAGAGCAGGAGCGCGAAGCCGAACGAGGCAGCCGCCTGGAGCGTCGTGAACCGCACGACCCGGCCGGCCCGGGCGACCCATCCTGTCGCCCCTATGTACGCCATCAGGTGGAGCATGCCGATTCCGATCCCCACTCCGAGCAGCCCCCCCAGAGCGCCGTACGCGGCGCTCTCGCAGAGGAGCACGGTTGTCGTCGTCCGCCGTGTGGCTCCAAGGCTTCGGAAGGTGCCTATCACCGGCAGTCGTTCGGTGACGACGACCTGGAAGCTCGAGTAGATGATGAACAGGGCAACCGCGACGACGAGAAAGAGCATGATCCGAAAGGGGATCGTCACCGTCCGGGCGTACTCGGAGCGCTGCTCG
>SKZO01000148.1 GCA_007127335.1 Spirochaetales bacterium
CGGCCGATGCCGACGAGCGTCGGCTTTCCCGCAAGAATTCGCGCAAAGGCTTCTGCGTTCGCAGCCGCAACGTCCGCCGTCGCGCTCGCCTCGAGCCGCGAGAGCAGCCCGGCAAGGCGCTCGTCACCGCCCGCAGGCGGCTTCCAGTCGACCTGCACGGCGTGCACGCCGCGCGGGCGAAGGTTCTCCGCGAATGATCCGAGTCCCAGGTTGACGACCGACAGGTCGCTGGCAAACAGCTCTTCTATCCGTGAGGCGGCCATCATGCCCTCCCTTCCATGATTCGAAGCGCGAGGAGCGCTGCCTGGTGGTTGGTGGGCATGACTACGCAGCCGGCGGCCTCGAGCTTCGTCCGCTGCGCATCGAGGCCCTGCGGATCGCCCTCGGTGCCGGTGATGGAGACGACGACCGGCAGGTACCCGCCGCGTGCGGCCGCCCTGTCGCGAGCCGCCTGAATGGAGGAGACCATCGCTCCGGCAGGGTCGGGATGCGAGCCGTACCCGAGCACGCAGTCGAGGAGCAGAAGCGCGACCTGCGGATCTTCGGCCTCGCGGTCGAGCCGTTCGGTGCGGATCGACGGGTCGATCATCGGGTGCGGACGGCCGACCGTGAAGGCATCTTCGCCCAGGTCGACGATCGTGTGCTCCTGCGAGACGTGCGGGTCGCGCAGCGCGAGCTTCGGATCCGATGCGTCGAACGAGTGCACGCCGCCAAGCGGCCCGGTGAGCACCGCCACGGCCTCGTCCGTGAGGGTTCCACCGGTGAACAGCCCGCGGAGGTACTTCTGCCCGGGGGCAATTCCCCCGGTCTCTCTGGTAATGATAGCCTCGATCTCGTCGTCAGGCGCGTCAAAGCCGGCGCCCGTTGCCGGCTCAGTCCCGGCCGCGTCGTCGCCGTTCGCTACGGCGACCGCCTGCCGGGCGGCCTGCGTGAGGTTGGCGGCGTAGCGCACCGGCCCGTCGTCCGCGGCGGGTTCGCTCCCCACGAAGTGGACGATCGCCGGCTTGCCCGACCGCTTGAGCGCCTCGATCACCCGCGGGGTCAGCGAAGCACTTGGAGGTTTGGAGATGACGACGATCACCTCTGTTCCGGCGTCGTCGGCGAGCGCTCTGATGCAGTGCAGCGTCATCATGCCGCCGACCGCCTCTTCCCGAAGGTCGCGGCCCCCCGTGCCGAGCGCCTGGCTCACGCCGCTGCCGGCCTTTGCGATCGCGCAGGCGACCTCCTGCAGGCCGGTGCCTGAAGCAGCGACGATCCCGATTGGACCGCGGGGCACGACGTTTGCGAAGCAGACCGGATGCCCGTTCACGATTGCGGTGCCGCAGTCGGGCCCCATCATGAGCAGCCCCTTCTCCACGGCGAGCCGTTTCAGCGAGACCTCTTCCTCCACGGGAACGCTGTCGCTGAAGAGCATCACGTGCAGACCCGCCTGCAGCGCCCTGCGTGCTTCGCGCGCGGCGAAGCGGCCGGGAAGCGAGACGATCGCGAGGTTCGACTCAGGCGCCTGCCGCAATGCTGCGCCGATGGTTGCGGGACGAACCGTCGTGGCATCGTCGGCACCGTCGCCGGTACCGCCTCTCCGGCTCAGGAGCTCGTCCACTCGCGACCGCGCGGCCTCAACGGCGGGCTCCTCGTCGGCCTCCACGGCGATGATCAGATCGTTGGCGGTCGCCGAGTCCATCTCCGGGTCGCAGAGGCCCATGTCCGCGATCAGGTCGCGGTTCATCTCCGTACCCATCGCGACGACCGCTTCGGTGATTCCCGGCATCTTCTTGACTTCCGTGCTGATCAGCATCAGAACGACCGAGTCGTAGTACGAGTCCCGGCGGACCATTACCCGTTTCATTGGATGACGATGCCCCCGGATCGCCACGTTGTCAAGCCGAAGGTGAACCCGGTCACCGCGTCGAGTCCCGACGAATGCCCGTGCGCGCCCGCCTGCACGACCGCGGAGGTCACCCGGCGCGTCCTCGCCTGCTCGTCGGCGAGCAGGGTAGCTTTGGCGACATGACCGGTGAAGCGTCTCAGGTACTCCGGAAATGAGCCGTCGAGCGCGTCCCGCACGATCGAGGCGCCGGCGATGGTGGTATGAGCGAGGCGGCGTTCAATGCCGACGCGCTCCCGCTGCGGAAGCGCTCCGGGACCGTAGAGCGCGCGTGCCGCAAGCGCCCCGACGACGAAATCGTCGCCCGAGGGCGTGAGACCGATGCCAAGGCCTATGAGCTTCTCCAGCGACGCAGTGGGATCGGCGCCGTCGAGCGCAGGGGCGAGCGCCGCGTACGCGGCTCGAACGAACGGATCACGCGCCGCGGCGCTGATGCGCTCCGGGGACGCCTCCCCGAGTATTGCCGCAGCGAGCGGTGCGAGTCCGCGCCGCCGACCGGCCTCGAGGAGCGCGCCGGCTATGGGACTCGCGAGCTGCCGCAGGCGTTCTCTCCGCGACTCGGGTCGCAGGATCGAGATGCGCCCGTCATACGGGGGTGCATCGTTGACGGAGGCGAGACAGATCGTCCATGTGCCGGCGCATTCAATGGCCGAGCCCCGAATCACCGCCGTGTCGCCCCGCGACATGGGCAGATCGTCCATCCGGAACCCCTCGTGCGGTGATTGGACGAGGAGTGATGAGGCGGTCATGTCGATTTTCTGCAGGACCAGTGATCCAAGGATGGCGCGCTCGACGGGAACCGCCTCCGGAATGTCGCCTCCAAACGAGATGTTGATGGCGTCCCGATGGAGCGACAGTACCCTGCCTTCGGCGGATTGGGGGAACCCAGTGCCCCTCAGAACCGTTTTGAGGGCAACCACCGGCGGAAAACGGCCGAACATCGTGCCTCCCCTGACTTTGATCCCCTTGTACCATGTGAAGTTGTTGCATACTATAGGCTCGTGCACGATAATCCGATAGGGGAAGCAGAGCCGGCGCCCGGGCCGCACGGGATTTGGTACTGAGGAATATGTTTCATCGACTTCTGCGCATAGCCGCGTCCATACCCAGTCACATCGCGGGTTTCTTCAAACGTCGTGTCACCGTCATGCTCGTTCCTCATTCGGACCGCGAGCCACGAAGCGTGCAGCTCCAGGTGTCCGCCATGCTCTTCGTGGGTTTCCTCGCCATCGTCGTGCTCAGCAGCTTCGTCTTCCTCGTGGGAGCCGGCGAGCATTCGGTGCGCAGCGCGGCAGGTGAGGGTGCGCGGCTGCGCGATGCTGAGGCCAGTCTCGAACAGCTCCGTGAGGAGGTCGTGCACTTCCTGCAGGCATACGACGACTTCACCGTCGTACTTGCGGATACGCTTCAGCGGGTAGACGGCGAGCTTCCCGGCCGGAGCAGGACCGCTGACCGGGCCGATCTCGCTTCGCTGCTTCGCACGGATGGCATTGGTGACGGTCAGCGACGTCAGCTGGAGAAGCTCCAGGGCGTCGTTGCGTCGCTGCGAACCGCGATCGGGCCCCTTGGTGAGCTGTCCGAGGCGCTCGAGCTGCATAAGGAGCTCCTCTCGGACCTGCCGAACCTCTGGCCGGTCATCAACGGGCTCGGCCACATCACGATGGAGTTCGGTCCGAACATTCATCCCATCACCGGTGTCTGGTACATGCATCGCGGCCTCGACATCTGGTACTACCCCGGAACCCCGCTGGTCGCGGCAGGAAACGGTGTGGTCAGTGAAGTCAGGTACGACAATGTGAGCGGTTTTGGCTGGTACATCGAGATCGACCATCCGTATGGATTCCGGACGAAGTACACGCACATGAACTCGATAGACGTTCAGCGAGGCCAGGAGGTGTCCCAGGGCGACCGGATCGGGACGCTCGGCAGCAGCGGCACCGCCACCGGACCTCACCTCCATTTCGAGATTCAGCTCGGCAACGAGCTCATCGACCCTGCCTATTTCCTGAAGCTCTCCACGCCCGATCTCACGAGCCGGACACCACTGTTCAACACGACTCGCCCGCTGCGGTAGAGGCGGCAGCCCCGAGCCCGCAGGAGAACGCAACGAAAAGAGGCCCGGTCTCCCGGGCCTCCTTCGTCAGATTCGCGCGCCGCCGTGGCGACGCGCCGGTGTGCGTCCTGCCTACTGCTTCTTCTTGAAGCTCTCGAAGTTGATGATCAGGTTCAGGAGGATACCGACGATCGCTGCAAGCCCGAGGCCGCCGATGTTGAAGTTTCCAATGGCGATCGCCGCGCCGGGAGCGTCGCCGCCCACGAGACTGGCGATCGAGCCGGTTCC
>SKZO01000212.1 GCA_007127335.1 Spirochaetales bacterium
AGACCTGCCGTTCGCTCTTCGCCGAAGAGCCTCGCATAGGCAAGTGGACCTTCTCGACGAACGGCGTGGCGATCTGCGGGAGGCACGGGATTCCCACGATCGGGTTCGGCCCCGGGGACGAAACGCTCGCACACGCACCGAACGAGCGGACACCGGTAGAGCACCTGGAGAAGGCGTCGGCATTCTATGCCCTGCTGCCCTGGATCATGGAGGAGGAGCTGTGAACACCGTACTGCGGGGGAAGGACCTCATCACGCTGGCGGACTGGTCGCTTCAGGAGATCCGCACCGTCATAGACATCGCGCTGGAGATGAAGCGGCTCTACGCGCTCGGCCGCTACGAGGAGCTCCTCGCGCACCGGACGCTGTTCATGCTCTTCTTCGAGCAGTCGACGCGGACGCGCAACTCCCTTGAGGCCGGCATGACGCAGCTTGGTGGCCATGCACACGACCTCACACCGGACAAGATGCAGATAACGCATGGTGAGTCACCAAAAGACACGGCCAAGGTACTCTCGCGGATGGGCGACGCGATTGCGATACGCAATTGCTTCCACGGGATCGGGAACGACTACCTGGGGCGCATCGCCGAGCATGCGGAGGTCCCGGTCATCTCGATGCAGGACGATCTGTACCACCCGCTGCAGGCGCTTGCGGACCTGATGACGATGGAAGAGTACTTTGGCTCTCATCCGCGCGGCCTGCGCGTGGCGGTGAGCTGGGCCTATGCGACAACGCACGCGAAGCCGCTTTCGGTTCCCATCTCGCAGGCGCTCCTCTTCCCGCGTTTTGGCATGGACCTGGTCATCGCGCATCCGCCCGAGTTTCCGCTGCCTGAAACCATGATCGAGCGCGCCCGCGCGTTCGCGGAGACCGGAGGCGGATCGGTCGCGCTCACCGACTCGATGGAGGAGGCGGTCTCCGGGGCCGACGTCGTCATTCCCAAGAACTGGGGCGGGTTCGCCTGGTTCGACCGGTTCAAGGACGACGAGGAGCATGCACGCGTCATGAAAGAGCACCTTGAAAGGCACCGTGACTGGATCTGCACCCGGGAGGTCTTCGCCGGCGCGCGCAGAGGCGCCCGGATCATGCATGCGCTTCCCGCCGACCGCGGGAACGAGATCACCGACGAGCTGCTCGACAGCGAGGCCTCGATCGTCTATGACGAGGCGGAGAACCGCCTTCACACGTCAAAGAGCGTCCTCGCCCTCCTCATGGGGGGCAGACCGTAGTGGAGTTCTTCTACCGCTGTGCCGTCTGCGAGAGAACCTACGACATCAGCCCCCGGGTCATGCTCTGCCCTCAGTGCTCGCAGGTTCAACAGGACGGCAGGCCGCAGCGCGGCGTGCTCGACACGGTGCTGAACGCCGAGCGCGGGCGCTACACGGTCGAAGAGCTCTCCGGCGGGCATCCTCCGTGGAGCCGGCTCCTCCCGGTTGAGGCCCGGTACTTCCCGGATGTGCCCATGGGGCCGACGCCGCTCTGGGCGCCTGCGCGGCTGCGTGAGGCGCTCGGCATGCCGAACCTCTTCCTCAAGGACGATACGGTGCTCCCGACCGGATCGCTCAAGGACCGTGCATCGCTTCTGGTGGCGGCCTTTGCGCGCAGGCACGGCGTTATGGAGATCGTCGTTGCCTCCACCGGTAACGCCGCATGCTCGATGGCGGGCATTGGCGCCGCGGCCGGGATTCGGGTGACGATCTTCCTGCCTGGAACGGCGCCTCGGGCGAAGCTCGTGCAGGCGCTGCAGTACGGCGCCCGGGTCGTCACCGTTGAGGGTGACTACGACGCGGCGTACGCCGCATCGCTCGAGCACCTCAGCGCGAAGAGCCTCTCCCGGAACACCGGGTACAACCCGCTGACGATCGAGGGGAAGAAGACGGTCATGCTCGAGGTCTACGGGCAGCTCGGCCGTATGCCGGACGCCGTCTTCGTTCCCACGGGAGACGGCGTCATTCTTGGCGGCGTGTACAAGGGCTGCGAGGATCTGGTCCAGCTTGGCCTTGCCGACGCGGTACCAAAGGTCTACGCGATCCAGGCCGAAGGCAGCAACGCGATCTCCCGGGCGCTGCGGGACGGCTCCTTCGCGCCTGCCGGGCATCGCGCACCCACCCTCGCGGACTCGATCGCCGTGCGGGCGCCGGCGAACGGGCACGGGGCCGTACGCAGGCTCGTTCAGCACGGAGGCGAATGCGTGGAGGTGAGCGACGAGGCGATCCTCGCCGCCCAGCGCGAGCTCTCGTCGCGCACGGGCCTCTTCGCCGAACCGGCTGCGGCGGCTCCGCTTGCAGGGCTGCACGCCGTCCGCGAGACGACAGGGTCGGATTCGGTCGTGGTGCTCCTGATCACGGGAACCGGGCTCAAGGACGTGGAGAGCGCGGCCCGGGGACTGCCGCTTCCGCCGCGACCGGAGGGCGCATGAGCTCGATCAGCCGATCCGCCGCTCGCGACGACGCCCCTCGCAAGACCTCGGGCACCGTGCCTTACCTCGCCGATCTGCCGATCGACGGCGCTCTCCACGCCGCGCTCCTGCTCTCCACCCGGCCGCACGCGCGACTCCTCGCCGTGGAGCTTCCGGAGCTGCCCCACGGCTACACGCGAATCGACTCGCGCGACGTGCCGGGACGTAACGCAGTCGCGATGATCAACGAGAGCTGGCCGCTCTTTCCGGAGGATCGAGTCTGCCACGTGGGGCAGCCTATTCTCCTCGTTACCGGGCCCGACCGCGCGGTGCTTGCCGACGTGATAGACGCAGCCCGCGTCGAGTACGAAGACCTGCAGCCGGTGATGGGAATCGACGACGCGGACACCTTCGTCGACTACGACCTGCGCGGCGCACCGGGACCGCCCGCGGCTGCAGGACCGGCAGCGGACGCGGCGTCGCTCACCGAGACCTTCGAGACCGGTCTGCAGGAGCACGTCTACCTCGAGCCGCAGGCAATGGCGGCGTGGGTCGAAGACGGGCGGATCGTCGTATGCGGATCAATGCAGTGCCCCTACTACGTCAAGCACGCGGTGGAGATCATCCTTGGTCTCGCCCCCGACCGCGTACGGGTAGTCCAGTCGACGACCGGCGGCGCGTTCGGGGGCAAGGAGGAGTATCCGTCGTTTCTCGCGGGGCTTGTCGCTGTCGCCGCCTGGAAGACCGGCGCACCGGTGCGGCTCGTGCTCGATCGGTCGGTGGACATGCGGATGTCGACCAAGCGCCATCCGTCGCGGATCACGCTCGCATCGCGGCTGACCTCCGGGCGGCGGCTGCTCGGCAGCTCGATCGACGTGCGCACCGACGCCGGCGCCTTCGAAGGGCTCTCCGCGGTCGTGCTCCAGCGCGCGATGTTCGCGGCCTCCGGCGTCTACCGGATCCCGGAGGTGCTCGTGCGCGGCCGCGCACACCGCACCAACGTCGTGCCGTCAGGCGCGTTCCGCGGCTTCGGGTCGCCGCAGGCCTTCTTCGCGATCGAGATGCACATGTGCCACCTCGCGCGGGCCGACGGAGAGGACCCGGCCGACTTCAAGCGGCGCCACCTGCTTCGGCAGGGCGACCGCACCGTCACCGGGGGAATACTGCGCGATCCGGTCGTCGTGGAGGAGATGCTCGACGACGTGCTCGAGCGGTCGGGCTACCGGGAGAAGCGTCGGCGGAACGAGCGGGGAAAGGGCGTCGGCCTGTCGATCTTCAGCCACGGGTGCGGATTCACCGGCAGCGGTGAGCGCGACATCATCAAGGCGCGCGCACGGGTGCGGCTCCTGCCCGAAGGGACGGTCGAGATCCTCTGCTCGAACGTCGAGATGGGCCAGGGCGCGGAGACGACGCTGCGGAAGATCGTCGCGGACACCCTCGAGATCGGTCTCGACCGGGTGACCTTCGCCGCTGCGGACACGGACCGCGTCCCCGACTCCGGGCCGACCGTCGCCTCGCGCACGGTCATGGTCGTGGGGGGGTTGCTCGAACGTGCGGCGCGCAGGCTCGCTGAGGCCCGGGGCACGGGCGCGCTCCCGGGCGAACCAGTCACCGACGGACCGGTTGAGATCGAAGAGGTCTACCGCCAGCCGCCGGGGATCGAGTGGGATCAGGAGACGTTTACCGGCGACGCCTACGCGGCGTTCAGCTGGGGCGTGAACGTCGTGGAGGTCGAGGTGGATCTGCTGACCTTTGAGATCAGGCCGCTCTCGGTATGGGCGGCCTACGACGTCGGCATCCCGATCGATGAGCGCATCGTAACGGG
>SKZO01000120.1 GCA_007127335.1 Spirochaetales bacterium
CCGCTTGACACGATCTGTGCGATGTGATAATCTCCACTTAATATTTTACCTCCATTTCGGTGAGGAATTTCATGCCTGCTCACACACGAAGCCGGACAGCCCCACGCAGTCGCGTGCTCGTGGTCGACGATGAACTGCTCATAACCCGGAAACTCTGCGAGCTCCTCGAGCTCAGCGGCTTCGAGGCCGACTTCGCGCTCTCCGGCAGCGAGTGCCTGAACAAGCTCGACGACGGACCCGGCTTCGACGTCGTTGTGCTTGACATCGATCTGGGCGTGGATGAAGCCCACGGTGGTGTGGTCGCGACGGAGATCTGGAAGCGCTTCCGCGTCCCGGTCGTCTTCTACACGGGACATACGGACCATGAGACGATCGCCCTCGTCCGCGACTCCGACGGCTTTGGCATCGTTGCGAAAGGGCCGAACGACGCAGAGTTCGTGCTCGCCTCCATCGACTCCGCGATGCGACGCCGGCGCGCCGAGGAGGCCCGCCAGCTGACGCGGGCAGAGGCAACGGCCCTCTTCGACTGGATCCCCACGCCAATCTGCGTTGTCGCGCCGTCCGGCGGCTCGGTGCGATATGCGAACGCCTCGTTTACGCAGGTGTTCGGAGGCGACCTCTCGCCGAATCTCGCCGCGCGTCTTTCGCGTGCTCCCGGCACCAGGGAGGATTCGGAGCCGGCGTATGACGCACGGAACGACCGGTGGTGGTCGATCGCTGGACGGACCATCGCCGACGAGGCGGTCGTGTGGGTCTTCCAGGATGTGACCGACCTCTACTCGCAACTCGACCAGATACGCGCGCGGACGGATCTGCTCGAGACGCTGCTCGTGGAGGTCAACCACCGCGCCCGCAACAACCTTTCGATCGTGGAGTCGCTTCTCGCGATAGCCGAACGCGAAGAGCCCGAGGAGCGGGATCTATCGCTCGTACAATCGCACGTCAGAGCGGTGCGGCTCCTGCACGAGCGTCTCTACCAGTCGGGAGAGCACGTCCGGGTCGATCTGTCGACCTACCTCGACGAGATCGTCGACGGCTTGCTCCCCGCTACCGGACAGCCGGTCGAGACGACCGTCGAGGTGCCCTCGACACGCGTGCACGGGCAGCGCGCCCTGCCGCTGGGACTGATCGTCGTCGAGCTCGCCACGAACGCCCAGAAGCACTCCTTCGCAGAATCGGAAGCCTGCTGGTTCCGCGTCCGCCTGCGGGAGACGGACGACTCGTACACACTCTCCGTGGAGTACAACGGTACACCACTGCCGCCTCCGCAGACGCTGCGAAGCTCTGACGGTCGCGGCCTGCGCCTGATCGACGGGCTCGTCCGGCAGCTTCACGGCACGCTTCGCATCGAACGCGACTCGGCGAACCGGTTCGTCATCCGTTTCCCAAGAACACCATCGCCACGGGCATCAGGAGCATCCGGACATTCCTGACAGCGTCGCTCCGCTGTTGTCCAGAGACGACGTATGTGCGAGATTAGCACGGATGAGCGATGAACGAATCATTCACCTTGGCATCAACCCCGAAGGGTACCCCGCGGGCGCCGTTGAGGCGGTGCAGTCTCGAGCGCCCGACTATGAGCTCCTCGTCTCGACGGACCGAAGCGAGATCGAGCGCCATCTCGAACGGATCGAAATCTCTCTCGCCCACCTCCCGCATGACCTGTTCGCGTCCGCGCCGAGCCTTCGATGGTTTCAGCAGGCCGGCGCGGGGGCCGACTGGCTGGACCGCTATCCGGCGGTTCGCGAGCTGCCCTTCGTGCTGACGAGCGCCTCAGGTGTTCACGCGATTCCCATCAGCGAGCACATGTTCGGGTTTCTGCTCGCACTCGCCCGTGCCTTCCCGAAGGCGATACGCGGCCAGAGCAGAGGCGTCTGGACGCGGAGCGACGACCCCGATGTCTTCGAGATCGCAGGCAAGCGGGTGCTCGTACTCGGGGTGGGGGCAATCGGGGAGAGGTTTGCACGGCTGTGCGCCGCGAACGAGATGGAAGTCGTTGGTCTGCGGCGCAACCCGGAGGTCCCCGCGGCAGGGGTCGGACGGATGGTCGGCATGGACAAACTGCACGAGGAGCTTCCCCACACCGACATCGTCGCGAACACACTCCCGTTGACTTCGGAAACGCGCCACTTCCTTGGGCGAAAGGAGTTTGCCCTCTTGAAAGAGGGGGCGATCGTCGTCAACATTGGACGGGGCGCGACGATCGACGAGAAGGCGCTCGTCGACGCGCTGCGAAGCGGCAAGGTGCGCGCCGCCGGGCTCGATGTCTTTGAGGCGGAGCCGCTCCCTGAAGACTCGCCGCTGTGGGAGATGGAGCAGGTGCTGATCACGGCGCACTACTCGGGCAGTACGCCTGCGTACAACGACCGGGTGTTCGATATTTTCCTCGACAACCTTGACCGGTACGTGCGCGGAGAACCACTGCGCAACGTGGTGGACAAGACCGTGGGATACTGAGAAGGGGGCGAAGATGGATCTTGCAGAGCTGGTACGGAAGAACCGCAGCTATCGCAGGTACGACGGGAAGCACACGGTTTCGCTGCAGACGATGCGCGACCTGGTGGGGCTCGCACGCATCACTCCGTCGGCGATGAACCGGCAGCCGCTGAAGTACATCATCTCGTGCGGCCCGGAAACGAACGCGCGGATCTACGAGACGCTCTCGTGGGCGGGTTCGCTCAAGGATTGGGACGGGCCACAGCCGCACGAACGGCCGACCGCCTACGTCGTCATCCTCGTCGACAAGGACCTCAACCCGAACGCCGGAAACGACATAGGGATCGCCGCACAGACGATGCTCCTTGCGGCGGTAGAGATGGGTCTTGGCGGGTGCATGGTCGGAGCGATCAACCGGCCTGCGCTCAGACAGGTACTCTCGATTCCCGAAGGCCTCGAGCCGGGCCTGGTTCTGGCCATAGGGAAGCCGGTCGAAGAGGTAGTCCTCGAGGATGCCGAGCCCGGCGGGTCGGTCACGTACTACCGCAAGCCGGACCAGTCGCACCACGTTCCCAAGAGAACGATGGGGGAGATCCTCGTCGCGGAACACGCGAACTGACGTCGGAGCTACCCAAGCGTTACCATCACGAGTCCGGCGAGGAGCACGGCGGTTCCCACGACGCGCGGTCCGTTCACCCTTTCCTTCAGGATCGCGATCGCCATGAACACGCCAATGGGCAGGCTCACCTGACGGAAGGCGACGACGTAGGCCACGTTGCGCGCGTACCCGTATGCCACGAGCACGAGCGCGTAGGCGGCAACGATCGCGACCCCGGAGACCAGCGCCTCCTTCACGCGGATCGAGCGTAGATCCCGGGCGATCTTTCCGGCCCCGCCGGCGAGGATCGCGAGTCCGGTGAGACCGATGGCGGACGCGAGGGACTCGAACATCGCGTAGACCAGCGGCGCGCGAACGCTCCCGCCGGCCGATCCCACGGCCGACCGGAACGCCGCGAGCGCCCCGTCGTCGACGATCGAGTAGCCGGTCGTACCTACTCCTGCGAGCATCGCGTAGAGCAGCCATCCCCCGCCGAATGACCTCCACGCGAAGCGACGAAACGACGGTTGCGGCAGAACCAGGATGCCGAACGTCACCGCGATCATTCCGGCGAGACCGAGCGCCGTGACCGGGTCGCCCTGACCGAGTAGATGAGCTACCGCGGGCACGAGCAGGACCGGAAGCGCCCGCGCCACCGGGTAAGCGACGGCCATGTCGTTTGAGCGGTAGGCTCCGGCGAGACCCGTGAAGTAGAGCGTCTGGAAGAGACCGGCAAGCGGCAACCGCCACCAGGTCGCCGCGGGCATGAGCGCCACGACGTCCCGCCAGACGATCACGAACGGAGCAAGCACGAGCACGCCTACGAGGGATGCCACGAGGTAGTACGCGCCAACCGGCCGTGAGCGCCGGCCGAGCATGTTCCACGACGCGTGCACGAAGGCCGAGGTGAGTACGAGCAGGAGCGAGACGAGCGTCATGGGTGTTCAGGCCTTCCAGGTCGGACTAGTCGAACTGAAATCCGCCGTTCATGTCGACGATCTCTCCGGTGATGAACCCCGCCTTCTCGGACACGAGGAACATGACCGTGTGGGCGAACTCCTCCGGCTCGCAGAACCTGCCCACCGGGATCTTCTCCGCGACCTCCGCGCGCTTCTCCGCCGAGAGCTGTTCCATCACCATGGGGGTCCGGACGAAGGCCGGAGCGATGCCGTTGACGGTAATGCCCTC
>SKZO01000255.1 GCA_007127335.1 Spirochaetales bacterium
ACCGAGCCGCTGCGACTCGGCGCGGAAGACTCCGGCTCGCCGGCGCCCGAGAGCGGGTGGAACATCGTCAGCGGTCCGCCCCGCGGCGTGACCTGGCGCGCGTACGAGGGCGAGCGGCCCGTGCTGAGCGGCGGTCGCACGATCGGCGGGTTCAGGCAGACGGAGGTGAACGGCGTGGAGGCCTGGGTCGCCGAGCTTCCGGAGGTTGCATCCGGGGCGTGGAACTTCACGCAGCTGTGGGTCAACGGGGTACGCGCGAGGCGCCCGCGGCTTCCGGAATCCGGGTTGTTCGTGATCGAAGAGCCGCTCGGGAAGGTCGTCTGGGAAGGCGACGTACACGAGGTGCTCTTCACCGGGCAGGACGAGTTCCGCTTCGCCGCCGGCGACCTCCGCGCGTGGAAGAACGTCAGCGACGTAGAGTTCGTCGGCCTGCACTACTGGATCGAAAGCCGCATCCCCTTTGCCGCGATCGACGAGTCCACCCGCACGGCGAAGCTGCAGTGGACGTCGCGGATGCGCCTGACCGACGACTTCCAGCGCGGCGGCGCCCCGTACTACGTGGAGAACGTCTTTGAAGCGTTCGGGTCTCCAGGGCAGTTCTACCTCGACCGGCCGGAGGGCAAACTCTACTACGTTCCTCGGGAGGGCGAACGCATGGAGGATGCCGACGTGGTAGCCCCCTTCCTCCCGTACGTGCTCTTCATCGACGGCGGCGCGCAGACTCCTGTGCACCACGTGAGCTTCTCGGGCATCGGGTTCAGTCACACCGAGTGGGTGCCGGGCGACGAGGCGAAGACCGCCACGCCGCAGGCGGCCTGCCACGTGCCCGGAAGCGTCGTCGTACAGCGGTCCCACGACATCTTCTTCGACTCGTGCCGCTTCAGCGGGCTCGGCGGGTACGGCGTGGAGGTCTGCGGCGGGAGCAGCGATGTCGCCGTCACCGGGAGCATCATCACCGACCTTGGCGGTGGGGGCGTCAAGGTATGGCACGCGAGCGAGCCGCCGCAGGCCGGCGAGCCGGTCATGCCCGGCGCCGGTCCGGACTGGAAGGACGCCGTCACCTGCCGGCGAGTGGTGATCAGCGACAACGTCATCAGCGACGGCGGCTACCGCTTCCATCAGGCCGTGGGCGTCCTGGTAGGCAAGTGTACCGGGGTGCAGCTGCTGCACAACAGCATTCACGACTTCGACTATTCGGGGGTGAGCGTCGGCTGGACCTGGGGGTACGACGAAGGAGGGGCGTACGGCAACCTCGTCGAGTACAACCACATCTACAACATCGGTCGTGGGATGCTCAGCGACATGGGCGGCATCTACACGCTCGGCGTGCAGCCCGGGACCCGCCTGCGGTACAACGTGATTCACGATTGTTATTCGCGCGGATACGGTGGCTGGGGGATCTACAACGACGAGGGATCGTCGCACATCCTGATCGAAAACAACGTGGTGTACCGTACGAAGAGCACGGTCTACAACCAGCACTACGGCCGGGAGAACGTCGTGCGGAACAACGTCTTCGCATTCGGCGGCGAGCAGCAGGTGTCCAGAAGCCGGGTCGAAGCCCATGCGAGCTTCACCTTCACGAACAACATCCTCTACTTCGATACCGAGGGCGAGGTGCTCTCCGGCAACTGGAAGGAGGTGAGCTCGCACATCGACTCCAACCTCTACTTCAACGCCTCGGGCAAGCCTGTCACCTTTGCCGGGCTCCCGATCACCGAGTGGCGCGAGCGCGGCGCGGACGCGCACAGCATCGTCGCGGACCCCGGCTTCTTCTCTCCGGAGAACGGCGACTTCCGGATTCGGGGCGACTCTCCGGCGCTGCGGGTGGGGTTCAGGCCCTTTGACGTGAGCGACGTCGGCCCGCGGCAAGGAGCCCAAGGCGAATCGCGATGAGCAGCGCCGCGGCGAGCCAGTAGGCGGTGATCCCGGCGGCTGCCGCGAGACCCGCGGCGAGGCCCGCAGCGATCAGCCCGGTAGTGACGCCGAGCGAGAACGCCGCGTAGAAGAGGCCGAACGCCGTACCGCGGTTCGCCGCGGAGGTCGCGTCTACGACCGTCGCGCAGGCGGACGGGAAGAGCGTTCCGTACCCGACGCCGTAGAGTGCCATCGTCGCGGCGATTGCCGCGGCCGTGTGCGCGACGGGCAGAAAGGCGAGTGCGATCGCGACCGCGAGCGACCCGGCGATGATGAGCGGTCGCCGGCCGAACCGGTCCGAGAGGCGGTTCGTGGGAAGGATGAGTACGAGGATTGCGGCCGCGGAAAAAACCGAGAAGAAGGCGCCGGTGCGGCCGGCTGAGAAACCGGCTCGATCCATCGTGAGCGGGAAGGTGTAGGCGAGCACACCCATCGCGAAGGTCAGCCCGAAGACCGACCAGTAGGCGTAGCGCAGGTGCCGGTCGCCGAGTGCGGCGAGCACCGCATGGACCGCGGCCTTTCGCGTGCGTTCGGCCGGCGGCTGCGGCGCAGCTGCGTCGCGCACGAAGAAGAGGGCTGATATCGCCGTCACGCAGAGCAGCGCCCCGACGCCCAGGAAGACCGCGCGCACGCCAAGAAGATCGCGGCCAAACCCGCCAATCGCCGGCCCGATCATCGCGGCAATTGCGACCGCCGCTCCGGCATACCCCATCGACCGACCCACCGACCCGTCTCGAGACCGATCGCCCATCCATGCGAAGACGGCCGGTATCAGGACCGCCCCGCCGGCCCCGTGGGCAAGGCGCAGGAGGAGAAGCTGCCCGGGAGTCCGCACGAGTGCGTACGCCGCGAGCGCCGCCCCGGCGATGAGCATGCCGCCGGCGATTGTACGGCGTCGTCCGGCACGGTCGATGACAGGACCCGCCACGACGTTGCCGATCATGTTGACGAGAGAGTATGCTCCCAGGATGAATCCCGCAGTCGCGGCGCCCGCTCCGAGCGACGCTGCGAAGGGTGAGAGGAGTGGCAGCTGCACCATGGTATCGAGAAATGCCACCGTGACGACGACATGCGCGTAGCTCGTGGAGAGTGCGCGGCCGAGCGGTCGGTTGCCGGGCTGAGTGCCGACTGCATCCTTCAGCATGCGTCAGAGTAGAAAAAGACGAGCCTTGCAGTCAAGTTGGCAAACTCGTACTGTGTAGGCACACCAGTCCCCGGAGGGCCGTAACCATGAAGGGATTCTTCCATCATCTGCGATTTGCACCGATCGTGGTCATCGTGTGGGTTATCCTCGAAGAAGAGCTCAGCGTGCGGACCGTGATCGCCGGCGCGGTGATTGGAGTCCTGACGCTGGCCATTGTCGATCGCTACGTGCTGCGGGGCGACTACGAGAGGCTCTACGCGATGGGGCCCCTGCGGGCGGTGCGGTACGCGGCCGCGCTTTTCATACAGATCTACGTAGCGGGGTTCCAGGCGCTGCATCGACTCATGACCGGGCGGGTCAACGTCGACATCGTGGACATCACGACGGAGCTCGAGGACGACTTCCGAGTATCGCTTCTCGCGAACTCGATCACGCTCACCCCGGGGACGGTCACGCTCGAGCGGCGCGGAGGACGTCTCAGGGTCATATGGCTCGACTGCGTGACGCGGGATCCGGAGCTCGCAGGGCCGCTGATAAAAGGAGGGTTCGAGCGTATGCTTCGTGGAGGCCGACAATGACATTTCATCCCGCGGTTCTCACCGTCATGGCGGTGCTCATGGTCGGGGGGATGGCTCGCGTTCTCGTGGGGCCGACGATCTGGGATCGGCTCCTCGGGTTCAGCCTCATCTCCTCAAAGATCATCATGGCGATCGTCGTGTTCGCATCGATGCTCGAGCGTACCTTCCTGCTCGACATTGCAATCGTCTACTCGCTGCTCGGCTTCATCGGGAGCGTGCTCATCGCCCGGTTTCTCGAGCGTCGGACGGAGGGCGAGGGATGATCTACGCGATCGGTCAGGGGCTGGTGATCGTCAGCCTCTTTTTCATGGCGGTCGGTGTCTACGGCATGCTCGCGCTGAAGGACTTCTACTCACGCGTCGTCATCACCGCGAAGGTCGACACGGTTGGCCTGATAACCCTGATCATCGGGGTGATGCTCATGCACGGGCTGAGCTTCTTCTCGCTGAAGCTCGGGCTCATTCTCATCTTCGAGCTGCTGACCAATCCTCTGTCGACGCATTCGATCGCGCACTCCGCCTACGCGAGCGGGTACAAGGTGCGGGAGGCCGGTACCGATGATTGAGGTGATCCTTCTCATCGCGCTCCTGGGGCTCTCCATCCTGGCGATCGAGGGTCGGATCATGCGGGTCTCGATCATCTACCTGGGGACTCTCTCTCTTCTGATGTCGTTTCTGTACCTGTTCTACAATGCTCCCGACGTCGCGATTGCTGAAGCCGTGATGGCCAGCGGCCTGACGACGCTCCTGTTCCTGACGGCGCTCAAGCGGTACCGCGTCTACCGCATCTGCTTCACCAATGAGGCGTTCCGCCGGGTCAACGACCGGTACATCTTCGAGGGGACGCGACGGGGCGCACTCCTGCACGAGATCGAGCAATTCTGCATCGCCCGCGAGCTCGAGCCGCAGGTGGTCTGTACGCCCGAGAGCCTCGACGTCGTCGCCGGGACCGGCCGGTACGATCTGATCATCCGTCAGGAGGGTGAAGAGCTTCGCGTCTACGGGAGTCGGGAGAACTACTTCGTGGACGAGCTCGAAGTCCTCCTCATCCTCAGGTACCACGATCTCAACGTCAGGTTCATCCGATCCGGCGATGAGACCGATGGGGACTCGATTGCCGAGGCCGAGGGGGAAGCCTCATGAGGCGCGCGCTGATTATCGGGTTCGTCGTGCTGCTGATGGCGGCAGTGCTCCACGCGGCGAACCGGTACGTCGATGCCGCGCCCCAGGAGCTCGCCGAATACTACGTGGAGAGCTTCACCGAGGACACCGGTGCGCGCAACGCCGTCGCCGCGATCTATCTCAACTACCGTATCTACGACACGCTGTTCGAGGCGCTCATCCTCCTTGCGGCGATCACGGCGATGCTCCACTTCTTTGAGATAGGGGGGAAGAAATGACCGAAGAACGATCGATCGTCTCCGTCGTGACCGGACTCCTGTACCCCTACGTGGTCCTGTTCGGGATCTATATCATCATCAACGGCCATCACACGCCGGGCGGCGGATTCCAGGGAGGGGCAATCCTCGCGGCGCTCTTCATTGGCAGGTATATCGTGGATCCGACGAACGACCTGCCTATCACGCGCGCCCACCTGATCGAGAAGGCGATTTTCGCAGCGATCGTAATCGTGCCCGCCGGCTTCATCCTGACCGTGGCCGCTCAGCGTGTCCCTGCGCTTCACGAGCCGTACCTCGTCGCGATGAACCTGCTGATAGGCGTGAAGGTCGCGATCGGGCTGACGATCGTCGTGTTCCGGTACGCGTTCTACGAGGAGTAGGCAATGGGTGACATCATCAACGTGCAGAACGTGAGTCTCGTGCTCTTCTTCGTAGGTCTGTACGGAGTGCTCTCGAACCGCAACATCATCAAGAGCATCATCGCCGTGAACATCATGGATGTGGCGGCGATTCTTTTCCTGATCACGGTGAACCGGCGTCCGGACCAGATACCGCCGATCGGGTCGCAGAATGTCGCCGCCATGGCCGACCCGCTGCCCCAGGCGCTGATGATCACCGCGATCGTGATCGGCATCTCCGTGACGGCGGTCAGCATCACGCTCTTCATCGGGCTCTTCCGCAGGTACGGGACGTCGGACTGGCAGAAGATCGTGTACCGGGTGGATCGCGGATGAACAGCTACCTGTATTCGGTCCCGCTCTATGTCCCGGTTCTGCTTCCGGTCGTGGCCGCAGCCGTCGGGTATTTCGTGCAGACCAAGGTGTACAAACACCTCCTTATTGCCGTCCAGGTGGTGCAGGTCTTTCTCGCTGCGATTCTCCTCGCGCGCGTGCGCACCGCCGGCGCCATCCTGGAGCGCCTTGGAGGGTGGCAGGCGCCCGTCGGGATAGAGCTCGCGCTCGACGAGATCTCCGCGCCGCTCGTCCTGCTGGTCACGGTCGTGTTCCTTCTGCTCGTGCTGTTCAACTACCGCAAGCTCTACATGGTGAACACCTTCCAGTTCCTGCTCGTGAGTCTCCAGGGTGTGATGATCTCGCTCTTTCTTACGAGCGACGTGTTCAACGTCTACGTGCTCACCGAGCTGACGACGATCATCGTGACCGTGCTGATCCTGTTCAAGCGCGGCAAACCGGCGCTCTACAACGGGATGGTCTACCTGATGTTCAGTATTCTCGCGATGGCCTTCTTCCTGCTCGGGATCGGGTTCGTGTACCGCACCTTCGGCGTGCTCGACTTCGCCGGTATCACCGAGCGGGCTGCAGCGCTCGAGAACCCTCGGGCTCTCATCCTGCCGTACGCGCTCATGGTCACCGCGGTCGGGATGAAGGCCGGACTCCTGCCTATGTTCGGGTGGCTTCCTCGCGCGCACGCGGCGCCGAGTGCGCCGTCCATGGTCTCCGCGCTCCTGTCGGGCCTGCAGGTCAAGGTAGGCATCTACCTGTTCATCCGGCTCCAGCAGATGATCGGGCTCACGCTCGACACCACGGGGTTCTTCCTCGTCGTCGGGCTGCTCACCGCCGTTTCCGGCTTTCTCCTCGCGATCTGCCAGCGCGATATCAAGCTGGTTCTTGCCTACAGCACCGTCTCGCAGATCGGGCTCATCATGATCGGTCTCACCTCCGGGAGCGTCATCGGCTTCTGGGGCGGGATGCTGCACATCGTGAACCACGCCCTGTTCAAGGCGCTGCTCTTCCTCACGGCTGGTCTCATCGCGAAGGAGTACGGGACGCGTAACCTCGACCAGATCCGCGGCACCTTCCGCCGGATGCCGCTCGTGACAACCGCGGCCTTCCTCGCCGTGCTCGGGATGACCGGCGCTCCTTTCTTCAACGGAAGCATCTCCAAGTATCTGATCGAGTCGGGGCTTGCGGGCGGCACACGCTGGCAGGCGGCGATCTACCTCGTCAACTTTGGCACGATGCTGGTCTTCACCAGGTACGCGACGGTGTTCTTCGGACGCCCCGCCGCGCGGTCGGGCGGTTCGTCCGTGACCGACCGGTCGACCCGGCCGGTCGACCCGTGGACGAGAGTCGTTGCGCTTGTGTTCGGGGCCGCGATCCTGGGGATTGGATTGTTCGCCGGGCCGGTGATGTCCGCACTCTTCCCTGTGGAATCGCCGCTCGAGCTCGTCTCCGGAGCGACGGCAGCCGGCAAGGCGGTCGCGTTCGCCGGGACTCTTGCGGCGGCCGTGACGGTGTATCTCTTCGGGGTTTCACGTCTGTCGGTGCTCGAGCGGGTTCGGGAGATGTCCGTCTCCTTCAACGGCATGGCGATTCTGATGTCGGGCTTTCTGGGCGTCGTTCTCGTCTTCCTGTTTGCAACAGTCTAACGTTGGGGCGGGCCGGCTTCCGCCGATGTCGTCCTCCGTTCCTTCGTGATCGTGACGATCCTGCGCGCGGCTACGAACAGATAGACGATCAGAAAGAGGGAGAAGAGGATCTGCGTGGGGCCGAGCCGGCCGGCGACGGTGCCAATGTGGATCGCGTGCACGAAGGCGAGCGGAAAGACGAAGTAGGCGGCAATATGGAACCTCCGCCACGTCTTGAGGCTGAACTGCAGGGCTTTGAAGTGCCAGGCGGCGATGACCGCCATGATGAGCAGGAAGAGGGCCGCGATACCCAGGAGCTTCTCCCAGGTGAAGATGATCGCTCCGTGATCGATGAGGTCGAAGAGGAGCAGCAGAAGGCCGTGCAGGAGAACAAGGATGAAGCCGACCTTGCCGAGTGAGCGGTGCCGCTTGATCAGCGCGGCACGGGTGAACAGGCCTTCGAGCGCCGGAAGCCGTGCGGAGAGCAGGAACTGGTAGAACATCAGCGTGAAGCCTATCAGCGCGAAGATGCGCGCGGGGTAGTACACCAGCGCAAGGCTGAGCGGGACGCTGACATCCGGGAGCGCAGCGAGCTCTGAGACGTCACGAACGAGACTCACGACCCATTCGCCGGCCGGAATGAGCGGCAGGATGATTGCGACGAAGACTATCACCTTTTTCATTGGCCGGAAATGTACCATGGGTCCTGCCGGCCAATCAAACAAAAAAGCGCGAAAAAGATGACGTATTATGTCGTGTTTGGTAGTCTATAGCCGAGGGTAGACAATGAAGAAGCATGTGGTGTTCAGGTCCGCGTTCTATCTCTTTATCGTCCTCGGTCTGTCGTTCGTCGGATGGGGAACCGTCGATGTGATCGCCTCCACGCTCGTGCTCTCCGACGCTGACGGCGAGGTGGTCCACGATATGCGTGTAGTGCCACGACGATGGAAGTGGGACCCCGAGGTGCTCGTTGTGCCTTACGGAGCGCTGGTCACGATCAACATCAACAACGAAGACACGGTGGACCACGGATTCGCGATTCGCGAGTTCGGGCTTGACCGACGCCTCCCGAACGGCACGGAGACCACCGTCCGGTTCGTTGCCGACCAGGAAGGGGAGTTCGAGTACTACTGCTCGGTCTACTGCGGCATGGGGCATTTCGACCAGAAGGGCAGGATTATCGTTACCCGCGACGACCCTGACGCGGTGCTCGCGCAGTACCAGC
This sequence comes from Spirochaetales bacterium, assembly GCA_007127335.1. GTDB lineage: Bacteria > Spirochaetota > Spirochaetia > DSM-27196 > SLST01 > SLST01. The sequence goes on from SKZO01000255.1 coordinate 8,632, forward strand.
AGGCAACCGCCGACCTGCCCGTCCGTAGCGCCGCCGAGCGGATCACACGGCTGCCGTACACGGTGGCAGCCGATGGGGCGAAAGAGTTCGAGCTCACCGCCGAACCGGTGCTCTGGGACTACGGCAACGGGACCGTCATCGAGTCGTGGGGGTACAACGGGCAGCTGCCCGGTCCGGAGATCCGTGTTACCGAGGGCGAGCTCGTGAGAATCACCTTCACCAATCACCTGCCGGTCGCGACGACGGTGCACTGGCACGGTGTTGACCTGCCCAACGCCATGGATGGAGTCCCCGGTTACACGCAGGATCCGGTCCAGCCGGGTGAGTCATTCGTGTACGAGTTCCATGCGTACCCGGCCGGCACCCGGTTCTACCATACGCACGGATCGCACCACGGCGACGAGGCGCTGCAGATGGACATGGGGCTCGCCGGCGCTTTCGTGATCGAGCCGCCTGACTTTGACCCGCCGGATGTGGACTACACAATGGTCCTCACCGAGCGGATCAGTGAAGGGGCGTTTCCCATCAACGGGGCGATCTACCCGGAGACCGAGTTCATCAGGGTGAAGGAGGGCGACCGGGTTCGCGTCCGGATGATCAACGCCGGCTCGTCGACCTTTCACCCCATGCATCTGCACGGCCATCAGTTCCGGATCGTCGCGACCGACGGGAACCCCGTGCCGGAGGCCGCCCAGCTCGTGCGAAACACCCTGCCGCTTCTGCCCGGCGAGAGCTACGACGTCGAGTTCCTCGCGGACAACCCGGGAGTCTGGCTCTTCCACTGCCACGAGCTGCAGCACGCGGCCGGCGGCATGATAACCGCCGTGCTGTACGAAGGAGCGCTCGGCGGCGAGTTCGCCCTCACCGATCACACCGGTCGGGAAGTTACCAATGAGGAGTTCTCGGACGGCTACTCACTTGTCTCGTTCGGGTACACGTCCTGTCCCGACATCTGTCCGGCGACGATGGCGCTGAAGTCGGCCGCACTCGGCGAGCTCGGCGATGAGGTCGAGGCGAGGGGGCTGTTCTTCACGATCGACCCGGATCGCGATACGCCGGAGGTGCTTGCGCCCTACGTTGGACAGTTTGCAGGTCGCATAGTAGGTTTGACAGGGAGTGCCGAGCAGGTCGCGCACGTCGCCGGGATCTTCAACATCCGCTACGAGGCGGTCGAACAGAGCAGGGGGAACTACTCGATGGATCACAGCTCAACGATCTATCTGCTCGGACCGGGCGGCGAGGTGCTCGCGAGCTTCGGTCACGACACCACGCCACGGCGCATTGCGGCAACGGTGCGACAGCACCTGAGCGGAGGTGACGGCACCTGAGGAGATCGACTATGAGGAGAACCAGAGACATCGCTGCACTGCTTCTTGGCGTGCTGCTCGTGAGCGTCGCGACGACGACGTGGGCACGCGGCGTACGCGAGGCCGCCGTCGAGACGGAGACGATCCTGATCGAAGAACCGTGGGCGCGTCCGGCTCCGACTGCCGGCGGAGTCAGTGCAGTCTACTTCCGGATCACGAATACCGGTTCCGTGTCCGAGTTCCTCGTCGCGGCGGAGACGCCGGTGGCCGACCATGTCGAGCTGCACACCCACATCATGGACGGCGACGTTGCGCGGATGCGTATGGTTCCGCGCGTCGAGCTCCTGCCGGGCGAGACGGTGGAGTTGCGCCCCGGTGGGCTGCACATCATGCTCATGGAGCTCGTGGAGCCTCTTCCGGAGGGCGAGGAGTTCATGCTGACGTTGATCTTCGAGGCTGTGCCGGACATTGAGCTGCCGATTACGACGCAGAGCCCGCCGGTCACGCGGTGAGTATCTGAAGCAGGTCCTCGTCGGTCTTTGCCTTGACGATTGCCTTGCGCGTCTTTGCGTCGGTCAGGAGTCGGCTGATCTCGGCGAGAAACTGTACGTGGGGCCCGGTCCCCGACCGTGGCGAGAGGGTCATGATGAAGATCTGTGACGGCTTGCGGTCGAGGTTCTCAAAGTCGATCCTGCGCTTCGTGACACCCACGCAGGCAACGAGCTCGTCTACCGCGTCGGTCTTCGCATGGGGGATGGCGATCCCGTTCTCCATGCCCGTAGACATGCCGGCTTCGTGGTCGAGCACATCGCGGAGCGCCTGCTCCCGGTCGTTGATCCTGCCGCTCCTGCAGATCAGGTCCATCAGCGCTTCGATCACCTCGTTCTTGGTGCGACCGGGAAGCTCTGTCGTTACCAGATCAATGGAGAGCGATTCCTTCAGCATGCGCGAAGCATAGGCATGCGCGAGCCTTCCGTCAAGTGAACCACCAGGTGTACCCCAGGAGGCCGACGAAGAAGAGCGTGAGGAAGACCGTGATCTGGTTGAAGCTGAACTTGAACCGTCTGATCGTCGACAGGAAGCCGCCGATCCGTCTCACGACCAGGAAGTAGGCGGCGACCGCGATGCCGAGCGTGAGCAGGAAGGTGAGAATCTTCTCCGCGCCAATCGCTCCCGCCGTGGCGTACTCGGGACCATAGACGAGCGCGACCGTCGGGCCGCCGAAGAGCCCCCCGGCAAGGCATGCGACGCCAAAGACGAGCGATACGCCCGCAACCCACGGGTCCCGCGCCGGAGGCCGCGTCACGGTCGGCCTGCCGAAGAGGATGAGCGAGTACTTCACGAAGCTCAAGGTCGTGCCCAGGTTGATCAGGAAGAGGCCTATTCCGCCCAGATCGCCTTCGAGCCCCTGCTGGATGAAGTATTTGGAGATGCTGCCGTTGAAGAAGGGTGCGCCGGTGATGCCGAGCACGCCCGCGAGCGTCCCGATCCCGATCGCCGGCATGTGGCGCAGGACGCCCCTGATCTCGGCGTACGAGCGCGATCCGTACTCCTCGATGATGATGCCGGCCGTGAGGAAGAGCAGGCCCTTGAACAGCGCATGGTTGATGATGTGGTACATCCCGCCCCAGAAGGCGACGTCGGACCCCAGGTGGAGCCCCACCACGATCAACCCGACCTGGCTGATCGTATGGTAGGCGAGGATGAGCTTGATGTCGCTTTGGGCGATCGCGAGCAGGAACCCGACGATCGAGGTGATGAACCCCACGGCGAGGAAGAAGGGGGTGGCGTCGATCACCCCCTCGAAGACCTGCGACATCCGCACGAGCAGGTAGACACCGGCCTTGACCTGGACGCCTGAGAGCACCGCGGAGACGATTGCCGGGGCGCTCGGTGCACCGTGCGCGCGCGGCAGCCAGCTGAACAGGGGGAAGAGTGCCGCCTTTACGGCGATCGCCGTCATGATCATCGCGAAGGGGACGATGACCGCGCGGGGGTTCTCAAGGAGCGGCAGTCGCTGATGCATCGCCGCCAGATCGAGCACTCCGGTGATCCGGTAGAGGTAGCCGATCCCGAGCAGGAAGAAGGCCATCGCGATGAAGTTCATCATCAGGTAGAGCATCGCGTCGTAGACCGACTGCTTTTCCTGCTTGTACATGATCAGAATCGCGATCACGAGCATGCCGAGCTCGATCAGGACGTAGACGTTGAAGAGGTCGCCGCTCAGGAACATCCCGATCAGGGCGGACTCGAGCATTGCAAAAAGAAAGAGAAAGGTCTTGTCGAGGTAGTCAGCTCTCGTGCTGAACAGGAATGTGCCGGCGAAGAACACCGCCGTCAGCAGGACGAGCGGCGCCGAGTAGCGGTCGGCGACGAGCCTGATTGCGATCCATTGCGGCCAGCCGGCCATGAGCTCGGTGACATCGGCACCCCAGCGCACGGCGGCGAAGGTGGACACCGCGAAGACAACCATTGCGACGTTCACGAGGAAGAGCAGGAAGTGGTACGACCGCTTCGGCAGGAAGAAGCCGGCCGCGCCCGCGGCGACGGGTATGAGCACCAGGAAGTGCAGCGGTACGGAGAACACCGACGTCACTGGTCGAGCCGCCTGATCAGGATATTCCAGTCGGCCGTCCCGTAGCGGTAGGCGACCCGCATGTACATCGCGAGACACATCGCGATAACCGACACGCCAATCACGATTGCGGTGATCATCAGCGCCTGCGGCACCGGATCGGCCATCTGCTGCGCCGGGTTGGGCGCGATCGGAGGAAGCGCCTCGGCCTGATGGTTTGCCATCATGAAAAAGGTGATCGCGCCAATGTCCATGATGCCCACCGACATGATCGTCTTCACGATACTGCGTTGGCTCATCGCCCCGTAGAGGCCGAGGAAGAAGATGCCGACCGCGAGATCCGCGACCCGTAATTGCTCTACAAATGCCATGTCTGGCCCACTCCGTGAAAGAATGCGAAGCGCAGGACAGCAACCCCGAGCCCGAGGCCCACCTGCACGCCGATCAGAATGTCCATCAAAGTCAGGTACGCGCTGCGAAACTCCTCATAACGGGCGACCACCCCGGTGAACAGGAGCGCCGCCGGGACAAGGACGATGAGCGCCAGGAAGAGACGCTGGAGCGCGTGGAGCCGCTCGCTGTCGGTGTCCTCGACCGGGTAGACGACGAACCTCGCGACGAAGAGCGAGGCGAGGACGCCGCCGCCCTGAAATCCGCCCCCCGGCGTGTAGTGACCGTTCAGGATCACCGAGAAGCCGAAGAGCATGATGAAGGGGTAGAGCAGGCCGACCATCGTTTTCAGGATGATCGACTCTTCGCCGTAGGAGACCTCGCGGCTGACCTCACTCATCGTTGTCCTCCGTCTGCTGCTCGCGCGATTCGTGGTGGCGCATGTCGCTCTCCCGCGGCAGGAACTGGTTCATTCCGATGATCGCCGCGAGCAGGATCAGCGCCTCGAACATCGTGTCGTACATCCGGTAGTTCAACAGTATCGAGGCAACCGCATTCTTCGCGTGCGTGTCCTCTTCGAAGTTCCGCACGATGTAGTCGTACATCAGCGGATCGAGCTCGACCTGGTTCGACGCGGTGATTCCGGTGACCAGGAGAAACACCGTTAGTACGAAGAGAACCGACGCGACGACTCTCATAGAACCGCCTCCGGCGAATAGCGGATGAACCGCAGGGCCGAGTCGGTTCCGTGCATCTGGAACATGAGCTCGAGCTCGAGTATCACGTAGCTCTCATCGTCGGTATAGGTCGCAAAACCCTCTTCATCCTCGGCGACGACGAGGTCGTAGGCCGGGTCCCGCAGCGCCTCATCGAGCGTCTCGGAGACGAAGACCGTCTGCACCTCGTACTCGCGTCGGACGAAGAACTCCCGGATCTCCGTCAGGGCCTTGCTGCGCTCCACGTGATTGAGATAGTGATCGGTCAGGTGGTCGCGGCGCTCATCACTGACCACCGCGACGGTATAGACGCGGTTGCGCTTGAGTGCCGCCAGGTAGAGCAGCGTCACCAGTCCGCTCCCGATCACCGCCTCCGCGATCGCGAGCTCCGGAGCCGCGTAGATGACGTAGAGGAAGCTCGACAGCAGCGAGAAGATCGCGAGATAGATGACCGACAGGCGCAGCAGGTTGCTCTGGATCACGAGAACGGCGAAGAGCCCCATGAGCAGGAGGGTGCCGACCTCAATCACGCGACGCCTCCGACTCGATGACCGTTCGGACCCGGTAGCCGCTGACCCATGCCGATCGGGCGATCGCGTGCGCGCTGACCGACACGGTGAGCAGCTCGAACACGAGGATCGTGGCAAGCTTCAGCGTCGCGGCCGAGAGGCCGCTTACGACCATCGCCCCGATCACGACCGTGACGAAGCCCATCGCCTCCACCTTCGAGGTGACCACCATGCGCGCGTAGAAGCTGTCGAGGCGCAGCACCGTATAGACGCCGAACCCGGTGATCAGAAGACCGAGCAGGATTATTGCCTGGCCCGCGATCGCAACCACGCTCATTCGCCGCGGCCCTCCAGAACGCCCCGGCGTTCGACGAAGCGCGCGAGGAGCACCGTGACGAGAAAACCGAGGATGGAAAAGAGCAGCGCGATGTCGAGGATGTAGCTCTCGTCGAACGCCAGAGCGACGACGATCACCGCGAGCGTGATCTTGCTCGCGCTCAAGCCCACGCCGAGCAGCCGATCCCAGATCGAGGGGCCGGCCACCACCCGAACGAGGCTGCCGACCGTGGAGACACCAATCAGCGCGAGC
>SKZO01000110.1 GCA_007127335.1 Spirochaetales bacterium
ACGGGACGAGCATGCCGGTCGTCGAGTGCCGGCTGCAGGCAGGCGAGACGGTGCAGTGTCAGGCCGGAGCGATGAAGTACATGGACGCCGGCGTCGAGATGAAGACCGGCGTGCAGGGCGGCATAGGAGGCTTCGTCAAGCGCACGATGATGGGCGAGAAAGGGTTCCTCAATTTCTACACGGCAAGCCGCGACGGTCAGCGCCTCGCGCTCGGTCACACGTACCCGGGGAAGATCGTCCCGGTCGACGTGGGCGCAGTCGACTACGTCTGCCAGAAGCGCGCCTTTCTCGCGAGTGAGACGTCGGTTGAGCTCGACATCGTGTTCCAGCGTCGGCTTGGCAGCGGATTCTTCGGCGGAGAAGGGTTCATCATGCAGAAACTCAAGGGACGCGGCACCGCGTTCCTCGAGATTGACGGGGAGACGATCGAGCTCACGCTCGGCTCCGGAGAGCTCATCAAGGTCGAAACCGGAGCGCTCGCCTTCATGGAGTCGTCGGTGACTTTCGACATCGAGCGGATCAAGGGCGTCTCGAATTTTCTCTTCGGCGGCGAAGGCCTCTTCCTCACCACGCTCAAGGGTCCGGGCAAAGTGTGGCTGCAGACGATGAGCATCCAGACGCTCGCGGGCGAAATCTACCCGTATCTGCCGATGAAGAAGCAGCAGTAGTCCCCATGCCTGAAAAGGCGAGCGGGCCGCGAGCCCTGCTCGTGCAGCCGCCGGTCTACGACTTCGCGCTCTACGACCTGTTCCTGCACCCCTACGGGCTCCTTCGCATAGGCGCATGGCTCGAGCAGTCGGGATACGAAGTCGAGCTCCTCGACTCGCTCGACGCCCGCCGCCCGGGTCGCGCAGACGGGGCCGGGCGCGGTCGGATCGGGCGCTCGGTCGTCGAGACCCCGGCGGTCCTCCGCGACGTGCCGCGCCGCTACGCCCGGTACGGGCTCGCGCCCGACACGCTGCGCGAGCGAATCCGCAACTCGGCCGCCGACGTCGTGCTGCTCGGGACCGGCATGACCTACTGGTACGAGGGCCTTGCCGAAATCGCGGAGATGCTTCGCGAGGAGATGCCTTCGGCACCGGTAATCGCCGGGGGAATCGCGGCAACCCTGACGCCGCAGACGGTCGCTGAGGCCGCGAGCACCGACTACGTTGTTCGCGGCGACGGCGACGCTTCCGGCGGTGCTTCCGGCGGTGCTTCCGGCGGTGCGTCCGGCGGGACGTCCGGGCCTGCACTGCCCAAGCTTCTCGCGTCCCTGGGCCTGCCGCCGCTCCGCGGTCCGCTTCCGGCGAACCCTGGCCTTTCGCTTCAGCTGCGCTCGGCGCGACTCCGCGACGCCGCGGTGATCCGGTTGCACGAAGGATGCCGGGGCGCCTGCTCCTACTGCGCCTCGCGTCTCATCACGCCTCGATTTCGCGCCGGGACGGAGCAGGACGCGCGCGAACGGATACGCGAAGCGACCGCGGCCGGCATCACGACGTTTGCGTTCTACGACGACGCGCTGCTCGAGGATTCAGCAACCCTGCTCGAGCCGCTCCTCGAGTGGGTGGTTTCGGTCCACGGCGAGCGGAGACTCGCGTTCTACCTGCCGAATGCGGTCCACGTCGAGCGGCTGACGAGCGACGTCGCCCGTCTGCTCTACCTGGCCGGTTGCCGCGAGGTGAGACTTGGGGTGGAGAGCCTCGACGAAGGATTCCACGCGCGCTACGACCGCAAGCTCCGCAGCAATGCGATCGCACAGACCGTTCGGGTTCTGACCGACGCGGGGTTTCGCGGGCGCGAAATCGCCGCCTACGTGCTCGCCGGGCTCCCCGGACAGACGGCGGATGAGCTGCGAGGCACGCTCGGCGGTCTCGCCAGGCTTGGATGCGCACCCTACGTCGCCGAGTACTCACCCGTACCCGGGACGCCGCTCTTCGAGGCTGCCTGCGAGGTCAGCCGGTACCCGCTTCGAAGCGAGCCGCTGTGTCACAACAATTCGATCTTCCCCACCGCGAGCAGGACTCTCACGATTCACGATCTGTGGAGGGCGAAGGCCGAGGCGCGGGTGGTGCGCCTGGAACTGTCAACCCGGTGATTGAGGCGAAGCGAGGGGCCTGAGGCCCCCGGCAGCTGCGCTCGCGGCGCTCACGCGGTATGCCTGACAACGGATTCGGCGAGCGCGTAGCGCTGCTGGTCCATCATGGCCTCGAAACGGACGTGCAGACGCCTCGCTTCGTGACTGGAACGAACCACACGGCCGGTGACCGAGTACTCGGCGCCTCCGGCGGTGAACTCGAGGGTCAGAACGTTGCCGACGCGAAAGGAGCCGGCCGGGTTCGTGATCGTCGCACCACCTCCACCGAGCTCACAGATCGTCGACTCCACCGGATCATCGTCACCAAGGTAGGTCGTCAAGCGAACGGGCAGGGTCGCCGGATGGCGGCCGAAGCGTCTGCGTTGGGTCCATACGATTCGTTCGGGGCGCTCGACGACGAGAGTATCGTCCGGCCGCTTGCTGAACCGGGACTCGAACTGGTACGCCCCGTTGCGTGAGAGCAGCATGAACGAGGCCGGTTGCTCTTCGTCGAAGTTTTCGCCGGCACCAAGGATCCAGACCGTGAGCGCGTCCTCGTCCACGTCGGCCACCGTCCCGCGTACCTGGTAGCCGTGCTGATCGACGGAGACCGGCATCCCGAAAGTGGGTCGGCACGGCTCCGGCTGCGGAGGAAGGTGCGCCGGTTCGGTCGCCTGTGTGAGCCGGTCGCGCAGCAGCTCGAGCTCCTCGCCGGAGACGCGTCCGGCCCTGATTGCCTCCGCGGCCCACGTCTCGAACGAGGCCCGGTCGAGGACGGACAACAGTGCGTTGACGCGCGAGCCGTCTCCGGAAACCGCGCGCTCGACGACCTCCCACGCCTCGTCGCCGAACAGGTCCTTCCCCAGTAGACGCACGATTGAGACGATCCGCCCGTCCGCCGCGCGCGCACGCCGTCGAGACGTGATCTGGCCGACAAGCACGACAGCCAGGGTCACGATGGACACCAGGAGGAAGAGCAGCACGAGAAAATCAAACAGCTCGAAGGCCCGTTCGGAGCCCAACTCGGCGAAGATCCTCGTTACCATAGTCCATCCCCCCGCTGCCGCCGCAGCTCCGCCTCATCCGGCTCGATCCCGATCCCGAGCGCACCGCCAAGGTGAATGGTATTCCCGCGCTCGACGTCGGGCTTCGCCGGGAAGAGCGCTGAATCGTCCATGAACTGCGAGCCGTTCAGGACCGCGGGACCACGGTAGCCGCAGGCGGCGGCGACCTGGCAGGCGGCGGTCTTCACGAGCATCCCGTCGGCAAGGCCGCTCACCAGGAGCGGCAGCCCGGCGGCGTTCGCGACGGCGACCTGGTCCATCGTGGGGCGGATGCCGCCCGAGCGGGTGAGCTTGATCACGAGGAAATCGACGAGGTCTTCACGGACGTACTGGAAGAAGTCCGACGGGCTGACCGACGCTTCATCCACCGCGAGACGAAGCGGCGTGCGGCGGCGCAGGGTGCGCATCGCGTGCAGTTGGTCCGCGGCAAGCGGCTGTTCGATCACATCGACGCCTCTCTCGTGCAGACGCGAACACAACTCGGCCGCCTGCGCCTCCGGCAGCCCCTGGTTGGCGTCGGCCCAGACCATCAGGCCGGGTTCGGTCGCCTCTACGACCTTCCGCGCCATGAGCTCTTCCTCGGGCAAGGGGTGAGACCCCACCTTGAAGTTGAACTGGCGGAAACCGGCCTCGCGGCCGCGGGCGATCTCCGCGTCCACCTCGTCGGCCCCGCCCACCGCGATCGTCCAACTGAGCTCCACCGTGTCCGCTTCACTCGTCCCGCCGAGGAAACAGCGCAGCGGAAGGCCCGCCGCCTTCGAGCACAGATCGTGCATCGCAAGGTCCACCGCCGCCTTCGCGACCGGGAAGCCGGTTGACGGGCCGCGGCCGACCGCCGCGTGCATGCGCCGGTGAAGCCCGCGGAGGTCCCAGATATCCATGCCGGTAATCGCCTGCGCCAGGTGCTCCTCGATCACGCCGGCAACACTCGAAGGCGACTCGTACGACCACTGCGGATGCGGGCGGCCCTCGCCCCACCCCACGCGCCCTTCGGAATCGGTCACCTTGACGTAGACCAGGCGCGCGGCATCGCCGGTGCGTCCGGCCGAACCGGAGGCGAAATTGAAGGTCCGCGTGACCG
>SKZO01000240.1 GCA_007127335.1 Spirochaetales bacterium
ACCGTCTGCTCTCCGGCAACAGCCGTGCGGAACCCGAACTCTTCGCGCTGGACCTGCTGGACGCGGACATTGTAGTTCTGGTCGATCCCGAAGGGGAGCTTGAACTGCAATCCCGGTCCCGTGGTTCTCAGGTATCTCCCGAATCGAAGCACTACCGCCTGCTCGGTCTGGTCGACCACGTAGAAGGTGCTCGCGGTGAGCGCGATGAGCACCACCACGACCAGCACCGTGACCACCAGCTTGGGTCGCAGATTGAACGGCATGTTCGGAGGGGAGCCGTCTCTTTCAGACATATGGCCTCCTAGTCTGTACTACCGAAGGGTACGGGCAGACCGCTCCGCGGTCAAGGCCGGGCCTGCGGCCCGCGCGGGAGCTCGGTTGACCGCCGGCGGTCGCTTTCCTATAGTTGGCTTCCATGAAGAAGCGACTCATCACCTCGGCCCTGCCGTACGTCAACAACATCCCCCACCTGGGGAACCTCATCCAGGTGCTTTCCGCGGACGTCTTCGCGCGGTTCTGCCGGATGCGAGGGTATGAGACGCTCTACATCTGCGGGACCGACGAGTACGGGACGGCGACCGAGACACGCGCGCGCGAAGAAGGGATCACACCTCAGGAGCTCTGTGACCGCTACTACCGGATCCACGACGAGATCTACCGCTGGTTCAACATCAGCTTCGACCGGTTCGGCCGCACGAGCACCGAGTGGCACACGAAGATCACGCAGGCGATCCTGCTTCGGCTCCACGAGAACGGCTACATCACCGAGCACACGATCGAGCAGCTCTACAGCGAGGCATCCGGGATGTTCCTCGCCGACCGCTACGTCCGCGGAACCTGCCCTGCCTGCGGCTACGAGGAGGCGAGGGGCGACCAGTGCGAGCAGTGCGGGAAGCTGCTCGACCCGACCGACCTGATCGACCCGCGATCGGCGCTCGACGGTTCGAAGCCGGTCGTCAGGGAGACCCGGCACCTCTATATCGATCTGCCTGCGATCAGGCCCAAGCTCGAGCGTTGGATGGCCGTCGCGTCCAAAGAGGGCCGCTGGGCGCGCAACGCCATCCAGATGACCAATGCGTGGATCCGCGACGGGCTGAAGGAACGGTCGATCACCCGCGACCTGAAGTGGGGCATACCGGTGCCCCTCGAGGAGTACAAGGAGAAGGTGATCTACGTCTGGTTCGACGCGCCAATCGGGTACATCTCGATCACCGCGAACCACACGGACGACTGGGAGCGGTGGTGGAAGGACCCCGAAGGCACCGAGCTCTTCCAGTTCATCGGGAAGGACAATATTCCCTTCCACACCGTGATCTTTCCCTGCTCACTGCTGGGAAGCGGTGAGAAGTGGACGATGCTCCACCATATGTCGAGCAGCGAGTACCTGAACTACGAGGCGGGGAAGTTCAGCAAGAGCAAGGGAATCGGTGTGTTCGGCAACGATGCGATGGAGACCGGTATTCCTGCCGACGTGTGGCGGTTCTATATGTACTACAACCGGCCGGAGAGCAGCGATTACCTGTTCACCTGGGACGACTTCCGCGAGAAGGTCAACGGCGAGCTCATCGGCAACCTCAGCAATCTCGTCAACCGCACGCTTACCTTCGTGCACCGCTACTACGACGGACGGCTCGCGGAGCCCGGGGGCGAGGTGAACGAACCGCTCTGGCAACAGGTTTCCGCGATGGAGGAGAAGGTCACCGGTCTGCTCGAGTGGGCCAATCTGCGCGACGCGCTTCGCACCGTCTTCGCGCTCTCCTCGCTCGGCAACAAGACCTTTCAGGACGGAGAGCCGTGGAAGCGTCGGCATGAGGATCCTGAAGGCACTCTGCGTCTGCTGACCGATCTCGTCTACCTGATCCGCGATCTCGCGATCCTCGTCAAGCCCTACATCCCGGAGACGGCCGACCGGATCGCCGGTTTCCTGGGGATGTCCGAGCTCACCTGGAGCGATCTGGGCCGACTCTCCGGGATCAGCCGGGTAGGGAGGCCCGAGATCCTCTTTGCTCAGATCAACGAGGAGGATGTCGAGCGGTTTCGAGCAGCATTCTCGGGATCCCAATCGGAACGCGCAGCGGAGGCCGCAGCCGGCGCCGCAGCCGGCGCTGCAGCGTCGCCCGAGGAGCGTTTCTCCCGCGAAGTGCGTCTTGTCGCCGCGAGAATCACCGGGGTGGAGCCGCATCCGAAGGCGGACCGTCTTTACATCGAGCATATCGACGACGGGAGCGGTGAGGAGCGGCAGATCGTGAGCGGTCTGGTGGGGCATTACGAACCTGGCGATCTGCTCGGGAAGACCGTTATCGTCGTGGACAACCTCAAGCCGGCGAAGCTCCGAGGAGTCGTGAGTCAGGGCATGCTGCTCGCCGCGAGCGAGAAGAGTGAGGAGGGCGAGGAGCGCGTCGACGTGCTCTTCCTCGACGACGTGGAGCCGGGAACACCCGTGTCGCCCGTCGGCGCTCCACAGCCGCAGGAGGAGCCGGGTCAGATCGACATCGATACCTTCTTCTCGATCCCGATTCGCGCCGAGCGCGGAGTCGTCGCTGTCGGTGACTCGCCGCTTCAGGCCGGCGGCCGTGAGGTGCGCACCAGATTCGTCGAGAACGGGTCGGTTGGATGAGCCCGGCAGGCGGTCGGGCCGGCTCCGTCCGCGACCGGAAGGCCTCCCCGCCCTGGCACGTTCTGCAGACCCCGTTCTGGGGCGAGCACAAGGCGGCCTTCGGCTGGCATGTCTCGAGCATCGCCGGCGGCGAGGTGGGCCAGGGCCTCCCGGATCTCCTCGTGCTCACGCGCCGCGTGGCGCCCCGGTTGCTCCTCTCCTACGTCCCGTACGCGCCGGCGATCGCGGACGAACGCGCCCCATGGTCGCCCGGACCTGCACCCGAAGACCTCGCCCAGGCGATCGGGCGTGCAGCCGCGGCGGCAGCACGCGAGGTCGCACGGGAGCTCGGACGATCGCCGGTTCTCGTGCGGTTCGACCTTCCGCAGGCGTGGGGCGGTGGTGCGTCCACCTCACTGCTCTCTGAGAGCACGTCCGGACCGGGAGCGCGCAGAGCCCCCGTGGCCGTTCAGCCTCCCGACACGGTCGTGATCGACCTTCGGGCGGACGCGGACGAGCTGCTCGCCGCCATGCACCGCAAGAACCGTTACAACATCAGACTCGCCGAACGCAAGGGCGTGGAAGTGGAACGTGCGGACGCGTCGAGTGTCGATCTGTGGTACGAGCTGTACCGGCAGACCGCGAAGCGCGACCGGATCGCGATTCACTCGCGCGCGTACTACGCCCGGCTCTTCGAGCTCCCTGCGACCGACGACGCTCCGAGCCTGCGACTCTACCTCGCGCGTCACGGGCCGGACGTGCTCGCAGGAATCATAGTGGTGCGGTACCGCGGCGCGGCAACCTACCTCTACGGCGCGAGCTCGAACGAGAAGCGAAACCTCATGCCGAACTACGCGCTTCAGTGGCGTGCGATGCTCGACGCCCGGGCCGACGGATGCCGCTGGTACGACCTGTTCGGCGTGCCGCCGACCGACGACCCGTCGCACCCGATGCACGGCCTCTACCGGTTCAAACACGGTTTTGGGGGCATCCTGCTGAAGCGGCTCGGCTGCTGGGACGTCGTGCAGCGTGGTGTTGGTGGACGACTGTTCCGGCTTGCCGAGCGGGGCCGCGATGTCTACGTTCATGGCATGAGGTCCCATGGCGCTCGCTGATCAGCTCCTTCGCATAGGTCCCCTGAATATCCCGGTCTGGCTCGTCGCCGGCGTCGTGGGCCTGGGTATCGTAGCGGTACTCCAGCGTACCGTCTGGCGAGACGAACGGGATGCCTGGTCCGCGGCGAACGACGTCGCGCTGAGCGGGGTGCTCTTCGGGTTCCTCGTCTGGAAGCTGACGCCGCTCGTCACCCGGTTCGATCAGATCGTCGAGGCCCCGTCACGTCTGCTCTACTATCCGGGCGGTACACCCGGTATGGTCGCCGGACTCATCGTCGGGGTCGCGGTTGGCGCGTTCATGCACCTGCGCCGCGGTGCCGACGGCGTGATCCGGATCCGGATCCACCTCGCCGTACTCGTCCTGGGCTCGGCGGTCGGAATCGGGGTTGCGGCGGTCGTGCCGGCCGGTGGCGAGCGATCGCCCGTCCTGCCCGAGCTCACCTGGCTGTCCGGGTACGAACAGACGATGGATGCGTCGAAGCCGACCGTC
>SKZO01000223.1 GCA_007127335.1 Spirochaetales bacterium
AGGTACTGCTCCTGGAGTGCCTCCTGCAACTGCTGATGCGCAGAGGTATCGCCGTTTTGTACGTCCCTGTCTGTCATGACTGCCCTATTGCTCCTGTAGATGGTTTTGTTTTTGCTGAGAAAATAGCGTGCAACACAATCTCACAAACCTGATTTATCGTCAAGTCTGATGTATCAATGTACAATGCGGAGGGGTCCAACTTCAAGCGCCCGACGGCTTTTGTCGTATCAATCTTGTCACGCTCGGCGATTCGCTCCTGAACCTCCCCGAGCGGCACCGTATGCCCAAGGTCGTCGTACCGTCGTCGGGCACGGGACTCGAGCGAGGCGTCCAGGTAGATCCGCACATCCGCGTCCGGGAAGACCACCGTTGTCATATCCCGCCCCTCAGCGACGACATCCCGGTGCCTCGAGATGCGTCGCAGATGGTGATTGACGATCTCGCGCACCTCCGTCGATGACGAGACCGACGCGACGTTCGCTTCGACCGACTCCTCCCGGAGCTGACGCCGCAGCTTCTCGCCATCGACCACGATCCCGTGCGACCAGACATCAAGCGACAGCCTCTTCGCCGCGGCGGCCACGGCTGTCAGGTCTTCGGAGTCGATCTCCTGTTGAAGCACGTACCAGGTGATGGCTCGATAGAAGTTCCCGGAGTTCAGGTAGTACAGATCAGCCGAACGGGCAACTCGCTGCGCCACCGTCGACTTGCCGGTGCCCGCGGGGCCGTCGATTGCGACAATCATGACTTCTCCCTCCGGCCGGAACTCTCCCGCGGTTTCGCCCCGCCGCCTGCCTTGTTCGTCCGAAACCAGTCGATCTCGCGCTGAGACAGCGGCCGGTACTGCCCGGACGGGATGTCTCGAAGGGAGACGATCCCTATGCGCACCCGATGAAGCCTGCGCAGCCCGATCCTCCAATGAGCAAAGACCTTTCGAATCTCACGGTTCCTGCCTTCGGTCAGCACGAGGTCGACGCTTCTCGGGGTCCGGTACCGGTACCGTTCGAGTCGGTACCACTCGCCGTCGATCCGCATGCCGGCCTGGTAACGGCGCAGCACGTCCTCGGGAACCGGTTGCTGGGTATCAACGCGGTACTCCTTCTCGACTCGATGCGAGGGGTGTCCAACAAGCCGAGCGAACTCCCCATCGTTTGTATAGAAAATCAGACCTGATGACAAAAAATCCAACCGGCCGACGCTGAACAGGCGTTCATCGAAGTGGGGTTCGAGCAGCGACCCGGCGAGGGGACGCCCTTCGGGATCACGAGCGGAGCAGAGGTAGCGTCGGGGCTTGTTCAGCGCAACGTAGACCTTCCGGGACTCCAGCGAGATCCGACGGCCCTCGACACGGACATCGTCGCCTGGAAGCACCTTTGTCCCGAGTTGCGTCACGGTACTGCCGTTGACCGTCACTACGCCGGTCTCGATCAGGCGTTCGCTTTCACGGCGCGAAGCTACCCCGGCTCTCGCCATGTAGAGCTGAAGTCTGATCGGTTCGACGGCGGAACCCTCACGCTTCGTCAAGTTCGAACCTCTTGCGATCGGCTTCATCCAGTTTCGGGAGATCCGCGATGGTGGAGAGCCTGAAGAGCTTGAGGAAATCCTTCGTCGTGCCGTACTGCACGGGCTTCCCCGGCGCATCCTTTCGGCCCACCTCCCGAATCAGGTTCCGGCTCAACAACAGGCGCATCATCCCGTCGGCATTGACGCCGCGGAGGTTCTCGATTTCCGCACGGGTGATCGGTTGCGAGTAGGCAACGATTGACAACGTCTCCATCGCGGCGCGTGAAAGGCGGGAATCGTTGCGCTTCCCGTAGCGCTCCCGCAGTGCCGGGGCAATAGCCTGCTTCGGAGCGATGGTGTACCCGTCGGCGATCTCCACCAGCTCGAGTCCATGCGCCGGAGTACTGAGCGCTTCACGCAGGCCGCCAAGCGCACCGAGCACCGCATCACGCGACAGACCGCTGATTCGCTGCAGCGAGGCGAGATCAACCGGATCGGCTTCCAGGAAGAGAATTGCCTCTATCAGCGCGCTCTCCGTATCGAGCTTCACGTCCGGGCCTCCGCTGAGTCCGGCTCCTCTGACGGCGATCGACCCTCCGGTCGCCGGCGTATCCTGATGTCGCCAAAGAGTCGATTCTGGAAGATCCCGATTCGCAGCGACTTCACGGCCTCGAGCAGCGCGAGAAACGCGCAGACGACGTCCATCACGGAATCCGGCCTGACGACGATGTCCTCGAAGAGAAACTCACCACGATCGTCGAGCAGTTCATGGATCAAACTCAGTTTCTCGTTGATCGAGACCTCTTCGTAGAGATCGATGATGCGTTCGGGGCTGAGCCGGGCCATCATCGCGGAGAACGTCTGCAGCAGATCCCACACGTCGAGTTGCTGCCACAACTCATCGTCTTCGACGAACTCGAACGAACGTTGTTTGCGCCGCGGCTCGATCACCCATTCTGCGGACTTCTCCTGTTCGGACATGAGAAGCGTCAATCGCCTGAACTTCTGATACTCGATCAGCCGTTCCACGAGCTCCTGCCGCGGATCGTCGAACTCATCGTCGTCGTCGTACCGCGACGGCAGGAGCATCCGGCTCTTGATCAACAGGAGCGTCGCAGCGAGGCTGTGGAACTCGGTGATGTTTTCCAGGTCGACGCGGGTCGCATACTCAAGAGCCTGGAGATACTGTTCGGTGATCTCGTGAATTGGTATGTCGTAGATGTTGATCTCGGACCGGCGGATCAGGAAGAGCAGCAGGTCCAAAGGCCCTTCGAACTGCTCGAGTCGCACGAGGTGTCTGCCTGTTGCGTGTTCGGAGGGTGTGTCGCTCAAGGTTCACCTGAGTATACCCTGCCGCCGGAAGGAGGTAAAGCCCCGCGCTAGAAGAGCTCCTCCGCCTCCGGTGAAGAGACATCCGTTTTGACCTGCGCGTCCGCGACCGGTTCCTTTCGTCCGGCGGTCGGGTGCTCGTCGGGACCGGTTTCCTGCGCCGCTGCGGGTTCGGGCCTCAGATGGGCAAACATCTTCTCGCGCAGTTGCGCCTCGAGCGTTCGCGCCACCTCCTCGTTCGTCTCGATGAACTGCTTCGCGTTCTCCCGTCCCTGCCCGATCCGTTCATCCCCGTAGGAGTACCAGCTCCCGCTCTTCTGCACGAGCTCGTATTTCAGCGCTGCATCGAGCAGGCTTCCGGAGGCGGAGATCCCCTTTCCGAACATGATCTCCATCTCGACCTTTCGGAACGGCGGCGCCACCTTGTTCTTCACGACCTTCACGCGGACCTTGTTCCCGATCGCGTTGTCCGTGCCCTGCGTGATCGTCTCGATTCGTCGAACCTCGAGGCGCACCGAGGAGTAGAACTTCAGCGCCTTGCCGCCGGTGGTCGTCTCAGGGTTCCCGAACATCACCCCGATCTTCATCCGGATCTGGTTGATGAACACGAGACAGGCGCCGCTCTTGGATATGGTCCCGGTCAGCTTCCGCAGCGCCTGGCTCATCAGCCGCGCCTGGAGGCCGACGTGACTGTCTCCCATATCGCCGTCGATCTCCGCCTGTGGCGTGAGCGCGGCGACCGAGTCCACGACGATCATGTCCACCGCGCCGGAGCGCACGAGAGACTCGGCTATCTCCAGTGCCTGCTCCCCGGTATCCGGCTGCGACACCCACAACTCGTCGATGTTCACGCCGAGATTCCGCGCGTAGACCGGATCCAGCGCATGCTCGGCGTCAATGAACGCCGCGATTCCGCCCTGCTTCTGCGTCTCGGCTATCCCGTGGAGCGCGAGCGTCGTCTTGCCGCTCGACTCCGGCCCATATATCTCGACCACACGGCCCTTCGGATATCCGCCTAGCCCGAGCGCCTCGTCGAGCAGGATCGACCCGGAGGGAATCGTCTCGATCCCGGCCTGGTTCGTCCGGGAACCGAGCTTCATGAGCGACCCCTGCCCAAACTGTTTCTCGATCTGCAGTCGGGCTGCTTCGATCGCCTTCTGCTTCTCCTCTCCCGTTGCGTTGTGCGCCGCACCGGGAGCACTGGTCTTTTTCGCCATATCCCCTCCAATCCGCATCGTCATGATTCTCTAACGGACGAAACCACGACGGCGCTTCACTTGCACGATAATATCCGGGCCCAATTCCCCCGGTCAACAGGCCGATACTAATCGCATGAGCCGGATGCGGTGGTTCCTGCG
>SKZO01000095.1 GCA_007127335.1 Spirochaetales bacterium
CCGGCGGTGCTTCCGGCGGTGCTTCCGGCGGTGCTTCCGGCGGAAGCAGGAGAAAAGTCGCGATCCCGGCGGCGGCGAGCAGGAGTAGGAGCACAGCGGTCCAGATCGTCACCCGCCGCCCGCCGGCGCCCGGACGCTCAGCCATCTGTCACCGTCACATCGCCGGAGACGCTCGACAGACTCACCGCGAGGCCCCCACCGTTCACCGCTCCGGACAGATGGTGCTTCGTGCGCGACACCTTCTCGAAGTCGAGCTCAGCGCGCACCTCACCCGAAGCGCTCTTCGCGTCGATCGTCGCCGCGGCGCCGACGGGGATCTCGAGCCTCGCGTCTCCGCTGACCGACGTCAGCTTCACGGGCTCCGGCCCGAGCTCGAGCAGCTCGGCCCTGATGTCGCCACTTACCGCGCGCAGCTCGACCGAGCCCCGCCCGTCGGTGACCCGGATGTCCCCGCTCTTCGTGGACACGCGCAGCATCCCGGTGAAGCCGTTGACCGCGACGTCGCCGGAGAGCGTGTTGAGTGCGATCTGACCGCTGAGCTCCGCCGCGACCACATCGCCGCTCTGCGTGCTCGCCCGGTGACGGCTCTCCGGGCCGGACCCGAGGCTTGCGATGTTCACGTCACCGCTCATGGTGTTCACCGTCTGAGACCCACGCAGGTCCTCGAGCCAGAGGTCACCGCTCGCCCCTGACACCGTCACGTGGAAATCGCGGGGGACAAGGAGATCGACGTCGACTCGTGTCCCACGGGCCGATCCGAGCTCGGCGCTGAAGGCCCATTCGCCGGCGTGCTCCTCCAGGCGCAGCCGCGTCTGTTCGAGCGATGCCGACGCGAGCTCCTCGTCGGCCGCCCAGCACGTGATCCTCGCCCGGGCGGTGATCGAGGAGGCGTCAACGCCGGTGACCCGCACGTCGCCCCAGGAATTTGCGATGCGCAGGCTCCCCGTCGACCCGGTCTCCGCCGAGACCTCGCGCTCGTCGGCTACCCGGACCTTGCCCATCGCCCGGGAGAAGGCGCCCGCGACGTCTGCTTCGCCCAGTCCGGAGAACGCGTCTCTGAGGGAGTCGCTGACGCCCTCCACCGTCTCACGGACCGACCCCATCGTGGTCCGAAGGAGATCCTTCAACCCACTGAGATCGAACTCCACGCCCTCGTCTCTTTCACCGCGAAACGAAAACCCCTCGTGGGCGTGCCCGGGCCGATCGTGGCGAGACTCGCGATCCCGGTGCGAGGAGGACTCGTCGCCCCGCGCATCGCCGGCGTCGGGAGGCTCCTCCGTCTTCGGCGGGCCGGCGAAACCGCCGGACTCCTGCGCACCCGGTTCGTTCAGGACATCGAGCAGCGCGTCGGCTTCCTCCAGACTGATTTTCCCGTCCTGCAGCATCTTCAGGATCATTTCCCGTTCGTCGTTCACCTGCCCCTCCTACCCTCTGAGGTCTTTGAGCGCCCCGACGGCCTCCTCGGGCGTCATTTCGTTGCGCTCGAGCGCCGTGAGGATTTCAACTCTGGTGATCGTCTGTTCATCTTCGCCAAGCCCGAGCAAGCCGATGACCTTGTCGAGTCGGCTGCGGACCGTTGGATACGAGATACCGAGCTCGCGTTCAACTTCCTTGATATTGCCACGGCACTTGAGAAAGGTTTCGACGAAACGCACATGGTCTTCCGGAAGCGTCGCGAGCCGTGAAACGGAAAATCTGCCCTCGACCGCAGTGCCGCAGCTCGTACACGCGAGCCGCTCGATCCTGAAGTCGGTGTTCCCACAGGCGGGACAGGCGCTGACACGAAGTCCCATTGGTGCCTCCGCTCATATATTAACATTAAGAATCAATATATTCAATTATTTCGAGCAATATACTTGATAATATTCAGGTGCCGTTCAATCTGAGCCCTCATCGCTCGAGCGATCGGACGACGAGCGCGTTGGCGGTCTCCATCTCCGCTCCGCTGATCGTGTGCCCCATCCCGGGGTAGAGCTCCATGACGACGTCGGCCCCCAGTCGGCGCAGGGCTTCCGCGCTCTCCTCGACACGAGAGCGCGGGACCTGGGGATCGACATCACTGCAGCCGATGAACACCGGAGTGCCGCCGAGCGTTGACTCCCCTTCCCAGGTCGTCCCGGGAGGCCCGAACAGGCCGCCACCGAGCGCGATGACGCCGCCGTAGCGCTTCGGGTGCCTGACGATGAACTCGAGTGCAAGGCAGGCACCCTGATCGAAGCCGAAGATGAACAGCCGGTCCGGAGGGATCCGCTCGAGCTCGGCCTCGAGCGCAAGACTCGAGAGCACGGTCATCGCCGACTCGATCCCGGCGCGGTTCTGCTGGTGCGGTACGAGAAAGCTGTACGGGTACCAGCTGCCGTCTTCGGCCTGAGGCAGGAGAAACGCGAGGTTTGCGCTCGTGAACTGC
This sequence comes from Spirochaetales bacterium, assembly GCA_007127335.1. Lineage (GTDB taxonomy): Bacteria > Spirochaetota > Spirochaetia > DSM-27196 > SLST01 > SLST01. The sequence continues at coordinate 2,408 of SKZO01000095.1, forward strand.
GACGCGATGTTTTTCATGTCCACCGCGGCGCCGCCGCGCCCGTGGAGTATGATCATGGCCGCGTCGGCTACCGGGAGCTCGGGACCCTCATGGAGCAGCGGCTGACCTTCGTGACACGACATGGCGCCTCCGGGCGAAGAGTATCACGGACCGCGGGGAGGCGACAGCGGCTGCGGCGCCCCTGTGGCGCCTCAGTAGACACGGTGTCTGTCTACCGCCGCGGCGAGCCGCTCGGCGTTCCGCGGCCCGAGAACGTAGACACGCTCCGCGGTCCGTACGACCACCGCATGTCGCGACTGCTCCATGATTACCCGCGCCGCTTCCCCGGTACTCAGCAGGAAGCGTCCGCTTCGATACTCGCCCAGGGCGAACCCGCGGGTCCGCACGGTGGGCCGGTAGGGGCTCGTGCGGAGGTCCGGGACGTAGACCGCGCTGGTCACCTGCTCCCACCCGAGCTCCGCACCGCCGACGCCCGATATCGCGAGTCCGTCCTCGTCGACAGTGATCGTAACGGGGCGGTAGAAGTACGAGAGCACGGCGGCGAGCAGGAGCACTACGATCCCCATCCGAATGCCCTTTCGAGCGAACGAGCCCTTCGTCGCCGCGATGCCTGCAACCGCGACGACCAGCACGGCACCGGCGACGTAGAGGATCACCGCCGGTGGACTGATCATGAACTCTTCCATACTCTACTCCGTATACAGGGTACAATGATTTGCGGCCTTGTGCACTTGACCGGAGGGGCCAGATGGAATACGCGGTGAAATTCGACAACGTCGGGTTCTACTACCCGAAGCAGGAGATCGAGGTCGTGGACAATGCGATCACGGCCGTGCAGAACCCGGATGAGATCGCACAGGTCTTCAGTGGCGTGACGGCGGATCTGCCGGCGGCAATGATGTCGCTCGTCGGGCAGAACGGGATCGGGAAGTCGACGCTCCTGCTGCTCGCCGGGGCGCGGCTCTTTCCGCACGAGGGTACGGTGACCGTCCTGGGTACCGACACGAAGGCCTTCGTGGATGCCGCCGTTGACCCCGAGCTCGAACAGGAGCGTAACCGGCTCGTGTCGTTCGTCTACCAGAACATGGAGTTCGAGTCACAGGAGTCGGTCGGCGACCTGATGGAGTTCGTGTACGAGAACGGCTTCTACGAGACCGATGAACGAATGCTGCTCGAGGAGATCAAGCGGGCTTTCGAGATGGAGCGGTTTCTTCACCTGAAGACGCAGCACCTCGCGAAGGGGCAGCTGCAGCGGGCGATCATCGCATTCAGCCTGCTCTACGGGAGCCGCATCATCATGATGGACGAACCTGTATTCGCGCTCGAGGAGCCGCAGAAGGATCGCGTATTTGCCTTCCTGCTCGATTTCTCGCGCAGCCGCGGAATCCCAATCTACTACTCCGCCCACAATCTCGAGCTCACCGAGAAGTACTCGGACTACATGCTGCTCTTCTCCAGGACCGGAGACTTCAAGATCGGCCCGACTGCGGAGCTGTTCAACCGGGAAGAGATCGAGGCGGCGTATCAGGCGCCCATGGACGCGCTCTACCGGCGCGACAGCCTCTACCGTGAGGTACTGCTGCGGAGTCACCTGCAAAAGCCGGGCGAAAGTATGACTTGACAGACAGGATGGGTCGCATAATACTGCTTTCGGGACAGGTTTCGGCCTGTCACGAAGGAGAGGTCTTTTCTGTGAGCAATCGTATCTATGTCGGCAATGTCAATTTCCGCACGACCGAGGATGGGCTGCGGACGCTCTTCGCCAACTACGGAGAGGTCGTCTCGGTCCGCATGATCACCGACCGCGACTCGGGCCGCTACCGTGGATTCTCGTTCGTCGAGATGGCGTCTGAGGAGCAGGCGAACGCCGCGGTCGAGTCCGCGAACGGTATGGAACTCGACGGACGTCCGCTGAAGGTCAACATCGCCCACGAGCGCGAACCGCGGGAGCCGCGGTACTAGGCTTCCAGCACGACAGAGCGGGCCTCCCATCCAGGACGGGCCGTTTCTCCTCTCTGCCCACCGTTCGGGGTGTGCGCCTTGCATTGACTCGGCCGGATCTCCTTACTACGTTGAGTCCATCACATAGCAGGAGATTTCATGCGAAATCGAATCACAGGTATATTTCTCATTTTGATGGTCCTCGCAGCAGGATTCGCCTACGCCGGCGGCCAGCGCGAACGAGCCGACGAGGCCCCGCCGGAGACCGAGTCCGCGGACGAGACCCGTCAGGCCGACACCGAACCGGGAACGACCATAGGGACCAGAATCTCGCGGGACGAAATTGCGACGGTCAACGGCGTCGGCATACTCCGCGAAGACTTCGAGACCGCAGTAGCCCAGACGAGTCAGCGATTCCAGATGCAGGGACAGCCCGTCTCCGAGGCGCAGATGGAGGAGTTCCGCGCTGAGATACTGGAACAACTCATCGCCGAGGAGCTTCTCTACCAGGATGCACTCTCGAGGGGCCTGGAAGTCAGTGACGATGCGGTTGAGGCGCAGTTCCGGCAGATCCGCGGCCAGTTCCAGACCGACGAGGAATGGGAACAGGCGCTCGAGGCAAACAATACGAGCGAGTCTGAGCTGCGAGAGCAAATCAGACGAGGCGACCTGATCCAGCAGGTGGTCGAGACCGCCGTCGCGGACTCGGCGGTCGCGGAGATTACCGATGCCGAGGTGCAGGAGTTCTACGACGACCACCCGGAGTTCTTCGACCAGGGTGAGCAGATCGCGGCCCGCCACATCATCATCTCCACCCAGGGGATGGAAAGCGAGGCGGAGATCGCTGAGGCGCGGGAGCGTATAGAGGCGATCCGGCAGGAGCTGCTCGCCGGCGCCGATTTCGCGGAGCTCGCCCGCGAGCACTCGGACGACGGAAGCGCGCTTCAGGGCGGGGACCTTGGAACGTTCGGTCGCGGTCAGATGGTCCCGGAGTTCGAGCAGGCGGCCTTCGCGCTCGAAGAGGGCGAGATCTCCGGCATCGTCCGGACCCAGTTCGGGTTCCACATCGTCCAGGTAACCGAGCGGATGGACACCGGTCTGGTCCCTATCGCTGAGGTCTCACAGAGCATTCGTGAGTATCTCGGCCAGCAGAAACAGGCCGACGCGCTGTCGGAATACGTCGAACGCCTGCGCGAAGAGGCCGATGTCGTCGTGAAGGGCTGACGGTCATTGACGAAGCCGGGCGCCGGCTCTAAGCTCTGAGAGCTGGCGCTCATGGCGGACACGTATCGTTTCATCGTCAACCGGTCTCACGACTTCATCACCCTGATCGACCGCGATTACCGGTATGAAATCGTGAACGACTCGTACTGCCGGGCGATCGAGCGGCCGCGGGAGGAGATACTCCACCGCACCGTTGCGGAGGTCTGGGGCGAGGATCGCTTCCTGCAGGCGATCAAGCCCAGGCTTGACAGATGCCTTGCCGGATCGGAAGAACACTTCATAGACGAGTTCCGGTTCGGCTCGGTGCGCAAGAGCCTGCATGTCTCGCTGTATCCCTACGGCGAAGGCGGCGAAACGACGCACGCGCTCGTGTTCTCGCACGACGTCACCCATGTCGCCGAAATCGAGTCGAAGCTCGCGCGGTACGAGTACCGCGACCGCACTACGGGGCTGTACAATCGTCGTTCGCTCGAAGAGATGCTCGTCTCCGAGATGGAGCGCGCGCGACGGACCGCGGACGTGGGAGCCAGAGCACTGCTGTTCGTCAGTCTGCGCAGCTTCAAGAGGATCAACCGGAACTTCGGCCATCACATTGGCGATCTGCTGCTCGAGCACACGGCGAATCGCATCCGCGAGGTGATCCGGTCGAGCGACATCGTCTTCCGTTTCGACGGCACGAACCTGGTCGTGCTGCTGACGAGCATTGCACGTCCGACCGACGCGGCGATGGTTGCCCGCAAGATTTCCGACGAGGTGGGTGTACCGTACCGGTACCGTGATCAGGTCATCACGATCGACAGCTTCACGGGCGTCTCGCTCTTCCCGGAAGACGCCGACGATCCGGAGGAGCTCATCCAGCGGGCAAACTCATCGAGCGTTGAGGCCGAGGAGCACGGGCTGCCGTTTCTGTTCTACGACCGCGTCACGCACGAACAGGCCGTAGCCCGGATGACGACGCTGAGCGATCTGCACGCGGCAATCGCGACCGGCGCGCTCGAGCTCTACTACCAACCAATCATCAGAATCGCCGAGGGCACACCGTGCATAGCGGGAGCGGAGGCACTCATCCGCTGGAACCACCCGGATCGCGGTCTGCTCGCGCCTGCCGAGTTTATCGAACTCGCTGAGGACAGCCGCCTGATCGCGGCGATCGACAAGTGGGCCCTGTTTCGTTCGCTCAATCTGCTCGAGTCCTGGCTCGAGCACTTCGATCTCTTCCTCTCGCTCAACGTGAGTGCGCACGAGTTTCTCGACGAGTTCCTTCCGCAGATCGTGCGCGCTGCGCTCGCGCAGCATCCGGCGATCGAGCCGCAGCGGCTGAAACTCGAGCTGACCGAACGCCGCACGATGCACGATCCGGTCTCATCGATCGAGCAGATGCGCGAGCTCAGCGAGATCGGCGTGGAGATCTGGATCGACGACTTTGGAACGGGACACTCGTCGCTCGCGTACCTGAAGCAGTTGCCCGCGACCGCACTGAAGATCGACCGCAGCCTCGTGGAAGGCATTGAGGAACGCGAGAACGACCGTCGGTACCTGGCTGGAATCGTGGAGAGTATCCGCGCGCGCGACAAGCAGATCATCGTGGAAGGGGTGTTCAATGCGGAGCAGGCGCAGGTGGTCGAGTCGATCGGGTGTGACTATGTCCAGGGCTACCACTTCGCCTATCCGATGCGAGCAGACGAGTTTGGTGACCTGCTGTGCAACGGTATCGCAGGCAGGTGCGCCGGATGCCGGCCCCGCGGCTGAATCCGGCCGGACGCCGGCAGGTATGGTACGATAGAGGCTCAACGGGGCCGAAGGAGGAGAGATGTTCTACGAGTTCAGGCAGTACACGACCCATCCGGGCAAGCGGGCCGAATGGGTCAGGTTCATGGAGAACGAGATCATCCCGTTTCAGGTGTCGAAGGGGATGGTCGTCGCCGGCAGTTTCGTCGACGAGGAGGACGAGAACCTCTACTACTGGATGCGGCGGTTCAAGAGCGAGAAGGAGCGCGAGCGGCTCTACAGGAAGGTCTACGAAAGCAAGGAGTGGACCGAGTACTTCGCCCCGCGCGTGGGCGAGTATCTGGACCGGAAGAAGATCGTCGTGAAGAGGATTGTCGCGACACCGAAGTCGGTTATCCAATAGCCGACCGGTCAGGATTGACAAGCGTCGGTAATCGGTCTACCGTCAGGGAAACAACCACCGTGACCGCTGCCCGAATCCGAGGTACCTATGCTGACGTTCTCGCTACGCGGCGGGATACACCCTGCCTACCACAAAGAGCTCGCCTCCGAGCACCCCATCGAGCCGTTCCCGCTGCCGAAACGGCTTGAGATTCCGCTTTCACAGCACCTTGGGCTGCCGGCCGCTGCGGTGGTCTCTCGTGGTGATGAGGTGTCCGCGGGTAACGTGATCGCTGAGGCACCAAAGCTGATCTCAGCTCACGTGCATACTCCGGCAGCCGGCAAGGTACGCTCCGTCGTGCAGAAGCCGCTGCCCGGAGGACGGATGTGCGACTACGTCCAGGTAGACGTGGACGAAGAGGCAACTGAAGCGCATGAATGGCGCGCCCGTAGCGTCGATCTCGCGGAGGTCGACGCGCAGTGGCTTGCTCGAACCTCGCGCGAGGCGGGCATCGTCGGGATGGGAGGAGCGACCTTCCCAACGGACGTGAAACTCTCACCGCCGCCAACGGCGAAGCTCGACGTGTTCATCCTCAACGGCGCTGAATGCGAGCCATACCTGACCTGCGATCACCGCATGATGGTCGAGCACACGCACGAGATCCTTCAGGGGATCGAGCTCGCCCATACCGCCTTCGGTTTCAGCCGAGTGATCATTGGTATAGAGGAGAACAAGCCGGATGCTCTCGAGGCGTTCCGCCGTGAATCGGCGCGCTTTCCGGACATGCCGCTGGAGGTGGCACCCCTCGAGACGCGCTACCCCCAGGGCGCTGAGAAGGTCCTCATCGAGTCCACGACGAAGAGGGTCGTTCCCGCCGGAAAGCTGCCGTTTGAAGTCGGCGTCGTGGCGGCCAACGTCCAGACGATGTACGCGCTGCAGCAGGCCGCCTACCTGGGAAAACCGCTCATCGAGCGGATAGTCACGGTCTCCGGGGCCGGTATCGCAACCCCGAAGAACCTGCGCGTGCCGGTCGGCACGCCCGTCGCCGACCTCGCGGAGTTCTGCGGAGGGTTCTCCGAACGAACCACGAAAGTCGTCATGGGCGGGCCGATGACCGGCATCGCGCTCCCGAGCCTCGACTATTCGGTCACGAAGGGATCGGGCGGCCTGCTCTTCCTCACACAGCAGGATTACCCGGACGAGTCGCCCTGCATCAAGTGCGGAAGCTGCGTCGACGTCTGCCCCATGAGGCTGATGCCGCTGAAGCTCGCCGCCTTCGCGAAGGCCGGCAAGTTCGAGGAGGCGAAGGCGACCAACCTCGCTGATTGCTTCGAGTGCGGCTGCTGCGCCTGGGCGTGCCCCGCGAATATCAAGATTCTTTCATGGATCAAGTACGCCAAGAACTATGTCCGGGTGAAGGGTATCTGAAGATGAGCAACAACGAGGGATTCGTCCTGCAGGCCGCACCGCACGCGCACGGCCGCGCAAGCGTGCCCCGCATCATGCATGCGGTGAACATCTCGCTCCTGCCGGTCGTCGTGATCTCCGTCCTCTACTTCGGTCTGCACGTGCTCGGCCTCTACGCGATCGGGATCGTTACCTGCCTTGCGACCGAAGCGCTCGTCAAGATCGCCCGCGGCCGTAGCTGGCGGACGATCTTCGACGGCAGCGCCGTGGTGACGGCGCTCCTGTTCGTCATGGTCCTCCCGCCGTCGATCTCGCCGCTTCTCGTCGTGATCGGATCCGCCGCGGCGATCTTCTTCGGCAAAGAGGTGTTCGGCGGAATTGGACACAACGTGTTCAATCCGGCGCTCGTGGGGCGGGCATTCATCGCGGCCGCCTACCCGGTGCAGATCACGACGTGGACCGCGGCACGGGAGGTGTTCGGGTTTCTGCCGCCGTCGCGGACCCTCAGCGTGGTTGAGGCGGCAACCGGAGCAACGCCCCTCGCCGCCGCCCGCTTCGAGGGCACGACCGAGCCGCTCATCCGGCTCTTCTTCGGACAGACCGCCGGGTCGATCGGGGCGACGAGCGTGCTCTTCATCCTGGCCGGCGGGCTTGCGCTGACGGCGATGGGCATCGTGCGGTGGCGGATGGTTCTTTCGTTCCTTGGGACGGTCTTCGTGGGCACGGGAATCTTCTGGCTGATCGACTCCGCGGCCTATGCAAGTCCGATCTTTCACCTGCTCGCGGGCGGGGTGATGTTCGCCGCCTTCTACATGATCACCGACATGGTCACGACGCCGTACACGAACACCGGCACCATCATCTTCGGCGTCGGTGCAGGCATCCTCACTGTAGTGATACGCCTCTTCGGCGGGTTTCCGGAGGGCGTGATGTACGCGATTCTCCTGATGAACGCGGTGACCCCCATCATCAACCGGATGAACAACCGGGTCTTTGGAGCGGAGGCGGCCTCATGAAGAAGATGATCATCGTCCTGACCGGCGTGATGGTCCTCTCGGGGCTCGTACTCGCCGGCACCTTTGCGTCGCTCGCCGACCGCATTGAGGCGAACCGGATCGCCGCGCTCTACGCGTCGCTCGAACGGATCCTCCCCGGTACGGATCCGGTCTACGAGGAGCTTGACGTGGAGGGGCCGACGATCTACCGAGCTACCGACGCGGGAGACATCACAGGCTACGCGGTGCGAATCCAGGCGCAGGGCTACGCTGGCACGATCACGATGCTCGTTGGCGTGTCTCCGGACCTCGAGACAATACGCGGCGTCGAGTTCGTCGAGCAGGTCGAGACGCCGGGCCTCGGCGGCAGGATCACGGAGCCCGAGTTCCGCCGCCAGTTCGACGGGCTGGATGCGGACGCACCCATCGACTACGTGCTGAACATAGAGCCCGACCGCGAGGAGAACGAGATCCAGGCGATCAGCGGCGCGACCATCACGAGCAGGGCCGTCGTGCGCGGGATCAACGCCACGCTCGAACCGGCACTCGAGACGATCAGAAGGCAGGTTCCGTAATGGCTGATACGACTGTACACCGCTCGATCACAACGGAGTTCATGAAGGGCATCGTGCGGGACAACCCGGTCTTCGTCCAGGTACTCGGCATGTGCCCGGTGCTCGCGGTAACCACGAGCGTGGCCAACGGGATCGGCATGGGCCTCGCGACGACGTTCGTCCTCGTGTTCAGCACCCTGATCGCGTCGACGGTCAAGGGCGGCGTGCCACCCCAGGTCCGTATCCCGGTCTACGCGGTCGTGATCGCGACCTTCGTGACGATCGCGGATCTCGTCCTGAAGGCGTTCTTCCCGCCGCTCTCGGCGTCGCTTGGCCCCTACGTGCCGCTCATCGTCGTGAACTGCATCATCATGGGGCGCGTGGAGGCGTTCGCGACGCGCAACAGGCCGGGCCTTTCGCTCGTGGACGCGCTTGGCATGGGAGCGGGGTTCACCCTCAGCCTGATGGTCCTTGGCGCCGTGCGTGAGATACTCGGAAGCGGCGCGCTCCTTGGCGTGGCGCTCTTTGGAGAGGGCTTCAGCCCGATGCTCGTGATGATCCTGCCCCCCGGAGCTTTTCTCACCCTTGGCGTTCTCATGGCGGTCTTCAACGCCGTGAAGGCGAAGAACGATCCGGTTCTCATAAGGACGTGATCATGACCTATCTCGTGACGCTCATATCGGCGATCGTCGTCAACAATTTCGTCCTCACCTACTTCGTAGGCATCTGCCCGTTCATAGGCGTATCGAAAAAGATCGACTCGGCACTCTCCATGGGACTCGCGGTCACCTTCGTGATGACGATCACCGCGACCGTTACCTGGATCATCAACCACTACGTGCTCATCGCCTTCGGGTTGCCCTTTCTCGAATACGTGAGCTACATCGTAGTGATCGCCTCGCTCGTACAGTTCGTGGAGATGTTCATCAAGAAGACCTCGCCGGCCCTGTACCGCACGCTGGGGATATTCCTGCCGCTCATCACGACGAACTGCGCGATCCTCTTCGTCGCGCTGATCCAGGCAATGCGCGAGCTCGGGTTCCTCGAGTCGGTGGTCCAGGGCTTTGGGGCCGGCGTCGGCTTCACGCTCGCAATCGTGATCATGGCCGGAATCCGCGAGCAACTCGAGGTGGCCGACATTCCCAGGGCGTTTCGTGGCGCCGCAATCACTCTGATTACCGCCGGGATTCTCGCCCTCGCCTTCATGGGCTTCACCGGGCTGACCTCGGCATAATACTTTCGCAGGAGGACCCAATGATTGGTACTGCAGCAGTCCTGATGGGCGTCATCGGGCTGCTTTTCTCAATATTTCTCGTCTTCGCGAACAGGCGGTTCGCGGTCGAGACCGACCCGAAGCTCGAGCGTGTTGAACAGGTGCTGCCCGGCGTGAACTGCGGCGGCTGCGGCTACGCGTCGTGCGCGCTGTACGCCCAGGCGATCGTCGAGAAGGATGAGGAACTCAACCTCTGCGTGGTCGGCGGAGCCGACACGACGAAGGATGTCGCGCGCGTGATGGGCGTCGAGGTTTCCGGCGAGCAGAAGGAGCGCCTCGTCGCGGTTGTCTTCTGCCAGGGAGACGACGAGGCGGCGAAATTCCCGGGCGTCTACCGGGGGATCGAGGACTGCGCTGCGGCGATCTACTCGCAGGACGTGAGCAAACGCTGTAAGTACGGCTGCGTGGGGATGGGCTCCTGCGTTCGGAGCTGCCCGTTTGACGCGATCCACCTGAGCGAGGGCGGGATCCCGTACGTCGACGCGGTGAAGTGCACCGCCTGCGGCAACTGCGTGCGCGCCTGCCCCCGCGACCTGATCGAGCTGCACCCGGTCAGCCACAACACCTTTGTCTACTGCAAGAGCCAGGACCCCGGGCCGGTGGCGCGCAAAGTGTGCAGCAAAGCGTGCATTGCCTGCCGGCTCTGCGTCAAGGCAGCCGCGACGGACGAGAGCGCGGAGGCGGTGACGATGAACGGCAATCTCGCCGTCGTCACGCCGGAACCATACGCCGCAAAACCCGAGTACGGAGCGAAGTGCCCCACCACAGCCTACGCCTGCGGCATCAACAGCGTCCGCAAGACCGAGGCGCTCGGGTACGTCCCGGACGGTGAGGAGCCGGCCGACGCGGATGAGGAGCATGTCGCCGCCGGGACCGGCGCGACGCAGGAAGAGGAGTCGCCGTGAGCGACGGTCGGCAGGCCGAATCCCACGCGGCAGTCGAGACCGAGTACGGAATCGTTCGGCAGGTCGTCGAGCAGTCGCCGGAGGGCACGCATCGGTACCAGGTGGAGATCACGCTCCCGGGCACCTGTGATCGCTGCGTGATCCGCGAGAACTGCTACGGTGCCGGTTCGGTGGTGGAGGCCGTTTCGCACGAGCCGCTCGAACCGGGGGAGGATGTGCGCCTGGAGATGCGCCGTGGGACGGTCCTGAAGGCGACCGCCTGGGTGTACGGCGTTCCACTGGCCGCGCTCGTCGCCGGGATCGCCATTGGGCACCAGTGGCTGTTCGCATCGCTCGCCGAACAGCCGCGCGTGCTGCTCTCCTTCGGAACAGGCGTCGGCTTGCTCCTGGCCACCGGCTACCTGCTTTCGCGCCTGAACCATTGGGTCGGCGAGAGGCTGACGATCACCGCGCGCCGGATACAGGCCGGGCCGCGCCCCTATGCTCGTTGACGCGGGGTCGGGAGCGCGGTACTGTCGAACCATGAAAACATCCTGTCACCATTTGCGGCGGGTGCACGTCCTTGCCGTTGTTGCCGGATTCGCGCTACTCGCACCGGCTCTGCTCTCCGCCGGTGGCGGTGCCGAGCAGCCTGCCGAGCGCGCCGCAGAGCGCGCCGCAGACCGCGCCGCCACTATCACGGTGATCGGTCGGGGAGAGCTCTTCGCCGAGCCCGACCAGGCGGCAATCACCGTGGGAGTCCAGCTCTACCATGCAAGCGCACAGGCTGCCGCGGCCGAGCTGCGGGAACGGATGGACGCGGTCATCGCAGCCGTCCTGGCGCTCGGAGTACCGGAGCGTCACGTTCAGACGATGAACTACTCCATCTTCTTCGAGCGCGACTACCAGGCGCCCCCGGGCGCGCGAGATCAGGACGGCCGACCGACGGGCACCTACCGCGTGGAGAACATGGTTCGCCTCGTGCTGTCCGACGTCACCCGCGCCGCCGCCGTGGTCGAAGCCGCGATTGACGCCGGCGCGAACCAGATGTACGGAATCGAGTTCTCGTTCTCTGATCCCGGTCCGCTGGAGGAGCAGGCCCGAACCCTCGCGATGGAAGACGCCTACGCTCGTGCGCTCGCGCTCGCCGTTGCAGGAGGAAGAACAGTCGGCGCGGTACTCGAGATCACCGAGTCGGTCGCCGCGGGGCCCGGTCCCTACGACGTGCGCACGATGAACGCCGGGTACGGCGGCGGACCGGTCCAGCCGGGAAGCGCGAGGTACACGGCCAACGTCCAGGTTACCTACGAGCTGCGGTAGGCGTCGCTACCCGTACCGCCGGAATCGGCTCACAACGCTCATGACCTCGTCGATCTTCTCTTTCTGGAGCTGAGGGTCGTTGTCTTTCATCGCGTCGGCCACGCACGTATCAAGGTGCGTTTCCATGATGAGGTCTTCAACGCCGCGCAGTGCGGCAACAACCGCGCGGGTCTGCGTCAGGATGTCGACGCAGTACCGATCGTCTTCGACCATTTTCCGGATGCCCCGTACCTGACCCTCGATGCGGCTCAGCCGTGCAGCGGCCTTGGACTTCTGTGCTTCGTTCATCATGGGCTTCGCTCCTGAACCTTCGAGGCGAATATACCATACCGGGGTATACAAAACAAGGTGGTCGCATCGCGCCCGGTGAGGTACACTCGAGCCGTGCACCCACCGATCACCCAATGGCCGCCGCGGCGCACAGGTTGCGCGGTGCTGATCCTGCTTGCCTTCATCGTTGCGCCGGCCGCATGGGGAGCGACCGGCCAGCAACGGCCGGCCTACCTCGACGAGCCCTCCCGCATCGTCCCGCCCGTGGGGTACTCG
>SKZO01000096.1 GCA_007127335.1 Spirochaetales bacterium
GCTGAACGTCGTGTACAACTCCCTGCGGCTGAAGCGCGTGCAGATCGAGCCGGCGTTCGGTCAGCGGAAGCCGAGCTCGTCTATCGCGGCGTAGGCGAGCCCCGTGAAGAATCTCTCCTGCCCGGGACCGGCCCACGACATGATGCCCGTCTCGTAGGCGAGCGAGGTGTTGTCGTAGAGCTCGTCGTAGTAGGCGTCGGGCGAGATGTAGCCGAGATAGGTGCCTGAGAAGCTCAACGGAAGGAGGGTCGCGCCGTAGCGGGCGAGCGGCGAGCCATGCGGCAGTGTAGCATTTGACCGAATCTCGCGAAAAGCGGACAATTATGACACTGACTGGAGACTCAATGAAACGCACACCTGCTTTCGCGCTCGTGATGGCTGCGCTGTTCGCGGTACTTGGCTGCGGCCGCGCGCCCGAACCGGTACTGCTATCGTACTTCTTCCTGCCGCTCTGCCCCACCTGCCCGGAGACGGCGCAGATGGAGGCGATCGCGGGCGAGCTGGCCGGGATCGATCGTACGCACGAGCATGTCACCGTGCAGATTCACAATCTGCGACACGAGGAGGGATCGGTCGCGCTTCGCGAAGCCGCGGGAAGCGCCGGAGCCGACGCGCGGATGCTGGCGTTTCCGGTTCTCTTTGAAAACGGCTCCGTTCACGCGGGATTCGAGGAGATCGCGGACTACCTTGCCTCATGGTGAGCGCTGTTTCGCGCCTCTGAGCGGGACGAATCGAAAGGGTCTTCTGAGGACGGAGGACGTCGCCGGTAGTGAACAGCCCAGAGCAGCCCTCCGTACCCGGCGAACAACAACACGGCGAACAGGATCTGCAGGAACTCGCTGAGCATACCGACCGGTACACCGCTGTCTGCGATCATGCCCCAAGGCAGGACGAACTGCTCGTGAATCTGGCGGACGAGACCCGCGAGCACGAGAAGCACGACGGGAAGTCGAAGGAAACGCTCGAGGCGAGGGAGTTGCCGTCGGCGGCTCACCGCGTACAGGTATATCAGTACCGGCGCGGCGAACTCGGTGTTGACAACCCAGCTCGCGAGGGTGTTGCGCAGCAGAAGCGCGTAGAACTCAGTCGGCACCGTATTCTCCCCGCTCGGTCTCCATCTCATCGCGTCCATAGAAGATGGTGGCCCCAAGGGTGAGCATGGCGATCGGGTAGATGAGATACCGGAGGTTTCTCATCAAGGCGGTGTACTTGTTGGCCTCCAGGAATATCATCTCAAGCTCCTGTTCGAGATAGACCTGCACCATGGGCTGCATCACGAGCAGACCCACGGCAACGAAGAGAAGCGCAAAGCTCGAGATCTCGAGAAGACGCAGAAACAGTGGGTACGAAGTCTTGCGAATCGCACGTAAAACGCTCACCGCGAGCACGAGGAACATGGATAAAAGCGGGAGTAGATCCGGGTAGAACCGAGCCAACGCATAGATCAGGAAGTCGAGCATCGATCCCTCGTCAAAGCCCACGTCGGACCTCCTCACTCGGCGGAGGAGAGCCCGTCACTCTGCCACAACGGTATCGTACAGGAAACAGGCCGTTTCGTGGTCCTCATCAACGTGGAACAGGGGCGGTCTCTCCTGCCGACAAACATCCATCGCGCTCGGACACCTGGGGTAGAAGCGACAGCCGCGCGCGTACTTCGCGCGCATCTCCTCCTCCGAGGGCAGGTGTATGTTGGTGTCCCACTTGATCTCGGGATCAGGCACCGGTATGGACCCAATCAGTTGCTGAACATAGGGATGTTTCGGATTATCAATGATGCCTGCCGTATCCCCTTTCTCCACGGTGGTACCCTGGAACAGCACATGCATGTCGTCGCCGATCTGGTAGGCCGTTGACAGGTCGTGAGTTATGTAGAGGAACGAGATGTGATGCTCATCACGCAAGTTCAGCATGATGTCCAGAATCATCGCCCGCAGCGACGCATCGACGGCCGAGACCGGCTCATCCGCAACGATCAACCGTGGTCTCAGCATGTACGCCCGCGCCACCATCACTCGCTGGCGCTGACCACCGCTGAGCTGATGGGGGTACTTCTCGAGTATCTCCTCACCGCGTAACCCGACAAGGTTCAGTGCTTCCTCAATACGGTCCCGCCGCTCCTGCTGATTCAGCCCCAGCCGGAAGTTTCGAACGACCATGTCGAAGACATGCTGAACCCGGTAGAAAGGGTTGTAGACCTCGTACGGATCCTGGAACACGGCCTGGACCTCGCGGCGATACGCGAGTCGCTGCTGCGAGTTCATCGCGTTGAGATCAACGCCACGGTACAAGATCCTTCCGCTCGTAGGCGACAGGTACCCCAGCACAAGATTCGCCAACGTCGTCTTGCCGCTCCCACTCTCTCCGGCGATCGGCGTGATCCGCGCGGGAATATCATCGATGATCAGGCTGTAGTCGTCGAGGGCAACGATCGGTTTACTCGTAGACAACAGCCCCCCGCCAAAGACCTTCGTGACGTTTTGGAGTTCCAGCAAAGGTTCGGGCATTCGTTTGGTCCTTTCCGCAGTCTCTGCGATCAGCTCGAAACGCGATGGCACGCCACGAAGTGATCGGGCGCCACGTACTCGAGACTTGGAGTGATCTCCTTGCATGTGTCATGAACATAGGGGCAGCGAAACTGAAAAATGCACCCCTTCGGCGTGTGACGCAGGTCATGCGTCAGCCCTTCAGACACCTTCAAGGGTTTCTTCTCCGCGATTGACGGAATGGCTTCTATCAAGAGCTGAGTGTATGGATGCAGGGGACTCTTGAACATGTTCTTCACCGGCCCTATTTCTACCAAGTGTCCGGCATACATCACCGCCACGCGATCAACCATCTGGGCCTGCAGACCCATATCGTGCCCGATCATGATCATCGACACACCGAGCCGTTCTTTTACCTCCATAATCGTCTGTGCAACGACGCGTTGAACGACAACATCCAGAGCGCTGGTCGGCTCGTCTGCGATGATCACCGAAGGGTTGAGCAAAATCGACATTGCGATGCAGACCCGCTGCTTCATGCCGCCACTGAGTTCGTGCGGATACATGTTGTAAACGCGTTCAGGCAGGCCGACATCGTTGAAACGCTTCAGGATCCAGGCTTTCAGCTCCTTCCTGTTCATTGGCCGGTGAGCAAGCAGAGCGTCTGCCATCTGCTCCTTGATCCTGATAACCGGATTGAGCGAGTTCATGGCACCCTGCGGGATGAGCGAGAGCTCGGACCAACGATACTTGCGCAACTCACCCTCGGAAATGCCGACCAGCTCCTTGCCATTTATACGAACCTGTCCGCCCACGATCCGACCGGGCGACTGAACCATCTGCAGTATCGCCATCGCTGTGGTCGTCTTTCCGCACCCTGACTCGCCCACGAGCCCAAGGTTCTCCTGCTCCTTGAGGTAGAATGAAACGTCGTCGACTGCCTTGACCGACCCTCGCGGAGTCTCGTACTGGACTCTCAGGCGGTCCACTTCGAGCACTTTTCGTCTGTCGGTTGGTATATCCAGCGCGGAGCCGACCGCGAGATCTGCACTCATTGGTTGAACTCCCTGAGTCTCGGATTCGCGATCTCATCCAGACCTACGGTGATGAGGAAGAAGGAGATAAAGATGATCATCAGTGCGATAATCGGGGGCATCCACCACCACGTCATCCCACGGATGAGAGCAGAGCTCGTCATGGCCTGGTTGATGATGTTCCCCAGCGACGGAACACGAGTCGGGCCCATGCCGAGTGCTTCCAGACTGGTAGCACCGAGTATCGAGGCCGAGATACCGGCGGTCAAGCTCGCCGCGAGCCACGGAAGCATGTTCGGGAGCATCTCGCGAAACATAATGCCGAAAGGCTTCTCTCCCGACAGTACTGCCATTCGCACGTATCCCCGCTCACGCAGCGACAGGACCTGCGAACGCACGATTCGCGTGGGCCCCGGCCATGCAAACAGTGCAAGCGTGAACGCCATTGTAGTGGTATCGCGCATGGGAAAAAACGCAGCGATCACGATGAGCACGGCGAGCGCTGGGATGGTGACAACCGCATCCGAGATGGTGCGGATCACGTTGTCGACTCCACCGCCGAAGTAGCCTGCCATGGAGCCGAGCACCAGTCCGGCGGCGAGCCCGAGGGAGGCGGCAATCACGCCTAC
>SKZO01000284.1 GCA_007127335.1 Spirochaetales bacterium
ATGACGTCGATCCCCACGGTGAGCCGGGAGAGCGCGCAGGCGTGCCGCTCAACCGTCTCGATGTAGGCGCGTCGCTCCGCGCGGATGGGTCCCTGCGCGTCGTTGATGGCCCACATGTTCTCCCAGTCGTAGATGACCGCCGCCTCGGCGACGTACTGCGAGCCGGCCACTTCGCGCAGGCGTTCGAGCGCCTCGCCCACCTGCGTGACGTCGCCGAAGACCCGCGTGTTCTCGTGACCCACGTGATCGACGACCGCGCCGTGAAACTTCTCGCTCGAACCGCGGCTCTTGCGCCACTGGAAGTACTGCACCGAATCGCTTCCGTGGGCGACCGCGAGGAGGCTGCTCGCGAGATGCATGCCCGGCCGCTTCAGCCTGGAGACGTCCTGCCAGTTCGTCATGCTCGGCGTACTCTCCATGAGCAGGAAGGGCTTGCCCCCGCCGCAGCCTCGCATGAGGTCGTGCTGCGTGCCGATGTCCGCGGCGAGCCGCCAGTCGCGTCCCTGCGAATCCCACTTCGCACGGGCGCCGGGAATCGTGCCTGCGCCGCCCCATCCCGGGTAGCTGTCCCAGCTCACGATGTCGAGGTGCGGGGCGAGTTTGAAGTAGTCGAGCTGCGGGTAGTATCCCATGAGGTTGGTCGTTACGGGCACCTCGGTCGTAACCGATCGGATCGACTCGATCTCGTGCCGCATGAAGTCGACCGTCTGGTGCGTGACGAAGCGCTTCCAGTCGAGGTAGAGGCCGTGGACGGCGCGTTCGCCGTGCGGCGCCGGCGACTCGATCTGGTCCCACGAGGTATAGGTGTGGCTCCAGAAGGCGGTCCACCAGGCGCGGTTCAGCGCATCGAGGTCGTTCCGGTACCGTTCGCGCAGCCAGGCGCGGAAGGCGTCCTGGCAGAGCGGGCAGTGGCACTCGCCGCCGTATTCGTTGGAGAGGTGCCACAGGACGACGTTGGGCAGGGCGGCGTACCGCTCAGCGAGCTTCGTGTTGATGATCCTCGTCTTCTCGCGGTAGACCGGGGAAGTGTAGCAGTGGTTGTGCCGTGCCCCGTGCAGATTGCGCACCCGGTTGGGGCCGACGCGCAGTACTTCCGGATACTTCGCGCTCATCCACGCCGGCCGCGCGCCCGTGGGTGTGGCGAGAAAGACGTCGATCCCCGCGCCTCCGAGCCGTTCGATCGTCTCGTCGAGCCAGCCGAGCTCGAACCGGCCTTCCTCCGGCTCCATCGCGACCCAGGCGAAGATGCCCAGGCTTACCACGTTTACCTTTGCCTTCCTCATGAGGCGTACGTCCTCTTCGAGGACGTCGGGGCGGTCGAGCCACTGGTCCGGGTTGTAGTCGCCGCCGTGGAGGAGATGGTCGAATGGGAGATGCTTCATGGCTCTTTATACCGCGCGCGGCGGATCGGGTCCAACGGCCTGCGCCGTTCCGGCCCTGTGCAGCCCGGCTCCCGCCGTGGTAGCCTCGCGGGCATGCAGACTCGCCACCGTGTGATCCCGGGATCCGCCGCGAACATCGATCTGCCCCCTGAAACGGTTGACCTCGTGGTCACCTCGCCGCCGTACCCCATGATCGAGATGTGGGATCAGTCGTTCTCCGGGCAGGGCGCCGGCGTCGCGAGCCACCTCGAGCGTGGTGAGGGACCCGCGGCATTCGAGGCGATGCACCGGGTGCTCGACGAGGTGTGGGGCGAGTGCTATCGCGTCCTGTGTCCCGGAGGCTTCGCCTGTATCAACATCGGCGATGCGACACGCTCGATAGCCGGGGAGTTCCGGCTCTACACGAACCACGCCCGCATCGTCGTCGCCTGCGAGGCGCTTGGATTCCAAAGCCTGCCTGCGGTGATCTGGCGCAAACAGACGAACGCTCCGAACAAGTTCATGGGATCCGGCATGCTGCCGTCCGGCGCCTACGTGACGCTCGAGCACGAGTACATCCTGATCCTCCGCAAGGGCGGCAAGCGGGTCTTCGCGCCGGCCGACAGGGAGCGCCGGTCGAAGAGCGCCTTCTTCTGGGAGGAGCGTAACTCCTGGTTCTCCGATCTCTGGGACTTCAAGGGCGTTCAGCAGCGGCTCGGCTCGAACGAGGCACGAGCGCGCAGCGGCGCCTTCCCCTTCGAGCTCGGCTTTCGGCTCACCTGCATGTACAGCATGCAGGGTGACCTGGTGCTCGACCCCTTCCTTGGGACCGGGACGACGAGTGCTGCGGCCCTCGCCTGCGCGCGGCATTCCATTGGCGTTGAAGCAGACACCGGACTCCTGCCGGTGATCGAGGGAACGATCGAAGCCGGAGCGACGCTCGGGAACGAGCGTCAGCTCGCCCGCCTGCGGGCCCACGAAGAGTTTGTACGCCGGTACGAGGCGGATAAGGGGCGATCACCGGGTCACACGAACACGACCTACGGGTTCCCGGTCGTGACCCGGCAGGAGATCGATCTCGTGCTTCCCAGCGCGACCGCGGTGCATCGCGGCACCGGGCACGAGTGGGTTGCCGATCACGAGACTCTGCACGACCACGGTGAGCCACAGCTTGATCTCTTCTGAGTTGGTGCACGACTCCCTCATCGCCCCGCCGTCGTGGTAGAGTTCCGGATGGCCACTCGTCAACCGGCGACCGACCGACAGATCGTCGCGCTCAATTTCGCGTCGATGACCCAGCACGGGATCATCCTTCTGCTCGTCGGGCCGATGATCCCGAACATCATGAGGACCTTCGGGATCGGCGAGAGTCTCGCGGGCCTGCTCCTCGCGATGGGCGCGCTCGGGTTCCTCTGCGGTCCGCTCGTTGCAGGTGCGGTTATCGACCGCATAAATGTACGCGCCGCCCTGCTCATCGGCTTTCTGATCGAGTTTCTCATCCTCTGCGTCTACGGTCTGACGCCTGTCTTCGGGCTTGCCGTGGCCGCACACTTCGTCATGCTGCTCGGCTCCTCGTTCATTGAGACCTCGGCGAACGTGATGCCGTCTCTCGTCCGTACGGGACGCCCCCCGCACGCCGTCATGAACCTCGTCCACATGTTCTTCAGCATCGGAGCGTTCATCGGGCCCTTCCTGATCGGTCTCTACCTCGAGGCGACCGGTGAATGGCGGCCGGTCATGTTCTTCGCGCTCGTGCCGACCGGAGTCCTTCTCCTGTGGACCGGGATACTGCGGCTTCCTGCGCGCGTGAATGCCCGGGCCGACGCCTCACCCATCGGCTCCGCCGGCGACGCGGTTCCGCCGAGAGGAAACCACCTGCGAACGGTGATACGCAGGCGTTCGGTTCTGCTCGGGGCGCTGACGCTCATGCTCTACGTTGGCGCGGAGGTCGGCACGTCGAGCTGGGTCGTGCACTACCTGCAACGCGAGCTCGGAATGAGCGCGGTCGCCTCAGCCTCAGGGCTCTCGATCCTCTGGATCTGCATCCTCGCGGGCAGGTTCGCGAACAGCGTTCTGGGGAACCGTTTCTCGAGCCGGGCCCTCGTGACCGTTTCCGGGCTTGTCGGGGCGGTAGGGGTCGTGCTCTTCCTCTTTGCCCGGAGTACGGCGTCGGCCTACCTGCTCCTCGCCCTGATCGGTCTCTGTTTCTCCGGTGTCTTCCCCAACGTCATGGGCGAGCTCAACCGGCGCGACCCCGAGCGGGTGGGCACGGTAACCGCGGTCATGGCGATGGGCGCAGCGATCGGTGCAGGGTCCTTCCAGTGGTTTCTGGGCTTTCTCGCGGAAACGGTCTCGCTGACTGCGGCGTTTGTGACCCCGGCGGTGCTCCAGGTTCTGCTCGTGATCACCTTCCAGGTTGCAGCCCGAAGCGAGTAGTTTCAGTATCTTCGCGCAATGACCGTGATGGCCGTGAAAACCAGGCGGGTGACCGCGGGCGACAGACCGCTCGAGGAGTTGCTCGATGAATCGATCGAGCGGATAGAACCGGGCTCGATTCTCGCGGTTTCGTCGAAGATCGTCGCGCTCTGCGAGGGACGCGTCGCCCCGCATGCGGGCACCGACAAGGCGTCACTGGTCGAGCGCGAGGCGCAGTTCTACCTCCCGCGATCGAGCAGCCGGTACGATGTGTCGCTCGCGATCAAGGGTAACGTGCTCATTCCCTCGGCCGGCGTCGACGAGTCGAACACCGGCGGCGACTACGTGCTCTGGCCGGCCGATCCGCAGTCGTCCGCGAATGCCGTCTGGCGGCATCTGACGAGCCGGTTCGGGACGCGCGAACTGGGCGTGATCATCACCGACTCCACGACGATGCCGCTTCGCATGGGAGTCTGCGGGATCCCCATTGCCCACTGCGGCTTTCGGGCTCTGAACGACTTCGTCGGGACGGATGACCTCTTCGGGCGGCCGCTCGAGATGACCCGCGCGAACGTCGCGCTCGGGATCGCGGCGGCGGCGGTCGCCGTGATGGGTGAGGCGGCCGAACAGACGCCCCTCGCGATCGCCACGGATCTGCCCTTCGTGCAGTTCCAGAGTCGCGAGCCCACGGCCGCCGAGCTCGAGGCACTGACAATCGCACCGGAGGACGACCTGTACGCGCCGCTCCTGCAGGCGGTGGAGTGGAGGAAGGGAGGAGCACAGCGATGAGCGAACCGGTACTCGTGTCAACCTGGAACCACGGCCACGGCGCGAATGCCGCAGGCTGGCCGCATCTCGAGTCCGGAGCCGCCCTTGACGCGGTCGAGGCGGCGGTGAGAACCGCGGAGGCAGACCCGGAGGTTCGATCGGTCGGACGCGGCGGTTATCCGGACCGGCTCGGACGGGTTACGCTCGACGCGGTCGTCATGGACCATGAGTACCGCTGCGGAGCGGTCGCCGCGCTCGAAGGGTTCGTCCACGCGGTGAGCGTTGCTCGCGCGGTGATGGAACAGACCGAACACGTGCTGCTTGCCGGCGAAGGAGCCGCTGACTTCGCCCGCTCGATCGGGATGCAGCCGGAGCGCCTCGTCACCGCTGCGACCCTGCGGCTCTTCGAGGAGAAGGTGAGCGTGCGAGAGACCGCGCCGGCGAACATCGAGAACCACGACACCATCGTCTCGCTCGGGCGTGATTCGCAGGGCCGACTCGCAGGCGCCTGTTCGACGAGCGGGCTCATGAACCGGCTGCACGGCCGGGTAGGGGACTCTCCCATCGTGGGAGCCGGCCTGTACGTGGACGGCGAGGTTGGCGCCGCCGGCGCGACGGGGCACGGCGAGCTCGCGCTGCGGGTCTCGGCGAGCGCACTCGTGATCGAGCGGATGCGCGGAGGGCTCAACGCGGCGGCCGCGTGCGAGAGCGTGATCGAGCACATCCGGCGGCGGCTGCGCCCGGGACCGGACCGACAGCTCGCGCTCCTCGCGGTCGATTGCGACGGCAGGTGCGGGGCGGCGGCGCTCCTGCCCGGGTTCTCGTACGCACTGACACGGGGAGGCGTACACGAGATGGTGGAGGTGGACGCGTGATCCGCTTCGGGCTCTTCGCGGACGCGCACTACGCGCAGGGGAAGCAGTATGGAAGCCGCTACTGCGACCGGTCGCTCGACAAGCTGCAGCTCTGCCTCGATGCCCTTCGCGCGCGCGAGGTCGACTTTGTCGTGAACCTTGGGGACATCATCGACGGCGCGCACGATGAAGCGGTCGATCTCGCCAACCTCGCCCTGGTACGGCAGCTGCTCGACCGCAGCGGCCTCGCCGTGCATCACGTGCTCGGAAATCACGACATCGAGTCAATGAGCAAGAGACGGATGCGCGACGCTCTCCAACCGCCGTCCATCCCTGGCCTGCCGCCCGGCGCGGGCGCAGCCGTCCACGACGGCGCCTGGTACTCATTCGACGCCGGCGATTGCCGGATGATCGTGCTCGATGCGAACTACCGCGCCGACGGCGCCGCCTACGACTCGGGAAACTACGAGTGGGACGATACGATCATCCCGGAGATCGAGCTCGAGTGGCTTGCCGGCGAGCTGCCCCGCGCCGGGAGCGGGACACCGACGGTCCCGGCTACCGCGCATACCTGCATCTTCGTGCACCAGAACCTCGACGACCGTCCGTGGGAGGATGGACGCGACCCGCACCTCGTCGCGAACTGCGCGCCGGTGCGCTCCGTACTCGAGAGCTCGGAGCGGCCGGTCACCGTCTTCCAGGGGCATTACCACCCGGGGCTGTACCAGTCGATCGGCGGCGTCTCGTACGTGACGCTGCGGGCGATGTGCGAGGGCGAGACGAGCGAGGACAATGCCTGGGCTGTTGTCACTCTCGACGATGCGGGCGTGCGGGTCGAGGGGTTCGGGAAGCAGGAGTCGTACCGGCTTCCGCGTGGTTAGCTCCGGCGGACTCGACGTCGGCCCCGGAACACGAAGAGGAAGAGCAATGCCGCCGTCCCCGTCATGAGTGCCGCGGCGAGAAACATCCGCTGGATGCCGAATGCCTGATAGAGGTATCCGCCGAGTAGCGCGCCCAGGACACCGCCGACTCCCATATTCGTGCTCGTGAAGATCGATTGCGCCGTCGCCCCCATCCCCTTCGGGGCGATCTCCTGCGCGTAGGTTACACCGGCGACGAGAAAGAGCGAGAAGGTCACGCCGTGCAGCAACTGCGGCAGGAGGACGAGCTCCGGAATGGTGATGACCGAATTGAGAAAGAGCCGCACTGAGGTCACGGCGAGCGCCGCGATCAGCAGGCGCCGCGAACCGTACCGCCGGAGAAACCGGTGTGCGACGGCGAAGACGACGAGCTCGCTCACCGTGGAGGCGGCGAGGGCGAGTCCGCGCAGGACTCCGCTCGAGCCGATTGCGCTCATGTAGATGAACAGGTAGTGATGGGTGAACGCGCCGCCGGCTCCGCGAACCAGGACGATCGTCAGGAAGAGGAGCCAGCGTCGGTCCGACGCCATCAGCCGAAGCCCCGCGCGCACGTCGACTCCGGACCCCATCGTCGTGACCGGCAGGCGGACCGTGGCAGCGAGCGTCAGGAGCATGAGCACCCCGTACACCGGGAAGACGATACCCAGTTCCGCGCGGTCGATCGCCAGTCCCACGAGCGGCGCGCTCAGCCCCCACCCCACGGCGCCCCAGAGCCGAACCCTTCCGTAGCGTGACCGGTCCTCGCCGAGGGACTCGAGCACCGAGTTGTCGACGAGCGGCATGACCGGCGAGGAGGCAAGAGCGAATGCGAGCGCGACCGGGAGCAGCGACCAGAAGCCGACGCCCAGGACGAAGAGCTGCGCGGCGGCGATCGACGAGAGGATCGTCGTGACGAGGACCCGACGATGCCGCCCCGTGGCGTCGGCGGCCGCCGCCCAGGTTGCCGCGCCCACCACACTGCCCGCGGGCCACAGGGCTGCAAGGATGCCCACCTGTCCGCCCGCGAGCCCCACGCTCTCGTAGTACAGGGTCAGTACCGGAAGCAGCGATGCGGAGGCTGCGTAGAAGAAAAAATAGACGGCCTTGCCGGCGGCTCCGGGAGCGTCCGTACGACCCGGCATGGCTACTGCGACCTCACGGCCGACGGAGCCGCGCCGGTCTTCCGGTGATAGAGGCGCGAGAAGTAGAGCGCATCCGCGTAGCCCACCGACTGCGCGACCGCCGCGACGCTCAGATCGGTATCGCTGAGAAGCTCCCGGGCCTTCGCGATCCGCAGCCGCAGAAGGTACTCCTGCGGGCTCGTTCCGGTCGCGTCGCGGAAGATCTCCGAGAGATAGCGCCGGTCGATCCCCACGTACGAGGCGACGTCCGCGATGGAGAGTTGGTGCGAGAAGTTGCGGTTCAGAAATGCAATGGCCGCCGCGACGTAGGCCGCTCGGGCATTCGCCGGGCGCGGCTCCTGCTGTCGGGCGAGAAGGTGGAAGAACCGGTAGCCGAGCGACCGCAGCGCGAAGTCGCGGCCGGACGGTTCGCGCAAC
Source organism: Spirochaetales bacterium (assembly GCA_007127335.1). GTDB lineage: Bacteria > Spirochaetota > Spirochaetia > DSM-27196 > SLST01 > SLST01. The sequence continues at coordinate 7,857 of SKZO01000284.1, forward strand.
GCCGCAACGCAGTCGAGGATACAGTCGCGCACCTGTGAATCGCGATCGTAGGTGAACAGCGGCGAGAGGCTCGTCACTCCCACCGATTCGAGATCGTGCTCCACGGCACGCCCGTGGAACCCGATCCAGCAGTAGTGCCACGGATCCTCACCGTCGGCTTCGTAATCGGCAAATGCACCCGGGAAGATCGTGAACGCGCTGCCGGCGCCAAGGCGATGCTCGGCGCCGCGCCATCTGAACAGACCGGAGCCGCCGAGCACGTAGTGCACGAGGTAATGGTCACGGACTCCGGCCCAGCGGTGGCGGGGGGCGCACTCCTGCCTGCCGGCGTGGTACACGGTGAGCTCCGCCGGAAGCGGCGCCGCGCGGGGTGAAGCGGCAGATATCCGACAATTGTCCATATGGAAGACGACACTACCCCATGGCGCGACGGGACGCAACCGGCCATGCTTTCGCCCATGAAGAAGATTGCATTCATAGGCGCCGGGAGTTTCGGCTTCACCCGGAAACTCGTGAAGGACATTCTCTCCTTCCCCGCACTTGCGGACTCGACCATCGCGTTGATGGATATAGACGACGAGCGGCTCGGCTACATCACCGAAGCGGTGAAGCGGATCGTTACCGCCGGCAAGTATCCCGCGAAGGTCGTCTCCACGCAGGATCGCGCGGAGGCGCTCGAGGGGGCCGACGGGGTGATCTGCACGATCCTTTCCGGCGGCGTCGATATCTGGAAGAACGATATCCTCATTCCCAAGAAGTACGGGATCGACATCAACGTTGGCGACACTCGCGGGCCGTCCGGCGTCTTCCGCTTTCTGCGTACCGCTCCGGTGATGCTCGACATCGTCCGGGACATCGAGAAGCACTGCCCGCACGCGATCTTCCTCAACTACACGAACCCCATGGCAATGCTCTGCCGCGCGATGCAGTCGGTCTCTCCGGTGCGGATTTCCGGGCTCTGTCACAGCGTGCAGGGAACCGCCGAGATGCTCGCGAAGTGGATCGGCGCGCCCATGGACGAGGTGACCTACGTCTGTGCCGGCATCAACCACCAGGCCTTCTACCTCGAGTACCTGTGGAACGGCAAGGATGCCTATCCGCTCCTGCGCGAAGCGATGAAGAAGCCGGAGATCCGGAACGCCGAACAGGTTCGAAACGAGATGTTCCTCCACCTCGACTACTATGTGACCGAGTCGAGCGGCCATAACTCGGAGTACAACGCGTGGTTCCGCAAGCGGCCGGATCTCATCGAGAAGTACTGTACGCACGGGACGAACTGGAATCCGGGGCACTACGCCTACATCCTCAACTCGTATACCCAACGGCAGGACAACTGGCGCGATGACATCACCGAATGGATGGCGCAGGATACGATCGACCTCGAGCGCGGCCACGAGTACGCGGCCTACATCTTCAACGCGGTATTCGGCGACGGGACGATGTTCAAGTTCAACGGCAACGTGCCCAACACCGCGCTGATCGATAACCTGCCTGCAGACTGCTGCGTCGAGGTGCCGGTGCTCGCCTCCCCATATGGTCTGGAGCCCATCCATGTGGGGCCGCTCCCGGAGCAGCTCGCCGTGCTCGTCAACACGAGCGCCCGGTGCGAGGAGCTCGCGGTTGAGGGTTCAATGACCGGCGACCCTCGCAAGGTCTTCCACTCTATACTCTTTGACCCGCTGACATCCGCGATGCTCAGCATGGAAGAGACGAAACAGATGGTCGACGAGATGTTCGAGGCGAACCGCGACTACCTGCCCCAGTTTGCGCACCGGTCGTAGGAGCGGGCTACTCAGCCGCCGCAGGACGCCCTCACCGCACCTCTATCCGCCGAACGACCTCGCGCTCGCCGTCGTCCAGGCGGAAGAGGTGCACCCCGCGCTCGAGCGGCCAGAGAACGCCCGCCGGCAGGTCCCCGGCGAAGAGGCGTCGGCCTTCCAGGGAGAGCTCGGCGGCGCCGGCTCCGGTGGCAAATAAGCGTACCTGCTGCGAGCCCGGCGCTGCGCTCGCGTCGTAGTAGAAGACCGCGTCCTGCACCGGGCTGACGATCCGCAGGGGCGCCTGAGTCTGGTAGTCGAGCCGGTACCCGTAGCGGTCGGCCCACAGCCGGTACTCCTGCGGGTAGAGGATCGGATTCGCAGGCCCACCGGCGTGCCAGTCGCAGGCGGGCGGCGCGGCGCCGAACGGCACGTATTCGGTGACCACGTTCGAGCAGCGGTCGGTCGCGAGCATACCGCTCGTCGCGCAGATCCGTACCTCCTCCACCCCCTGGATCGCCGGTAGAGTGGCCGGCGTGCTGAAGCCGCCGATCACCTCGCGCAGCACACGCGCCGGGAACGAGGCGCCCGGCGCGCCGATCACCGTCTCACCACTGAAGTTACCCATCCAGACCCCACCGGCGAGATCCGCGGAGAAGGCGACCGCCCAGATATTGTTGAACTGATTGGAAGTCCCGGTCTTGACCGCGACCGGGAAGTCGTAGCGCAGCGCGCTGTGAAGCCCGAAGGTCATAGCGCGGTCCGCGTTGCTGCTGAGGATGTCGCGCACGAGGGATGCCGCCGCCGGGCCCCAGTGCGCGATGGGCTCTCCGGTCTCGCCGTACACCCAGGAGAGCGGTCGCGACGAGCCGTCCGAGTAAAGAGTGAGGTATCCCTGCACGAGCTCGTAGAGGCTGACGTCCGCGCCACCGAGCGCGAGGCTCACCCCGAGTCGCGCCTGCTGTTCGACGAGGCTCGTGAAGCCCAGGTCGATGAGCCGTCCGGTGAAGCGAGCGACCGAGATACGCTGCAGCGTGTGGACGGCCGGGACGTTCAGACTCGCCGCGAGCGCCTCGCGGACTCGCAGGGGACCGTGGAACTGGTCGTTGAAGTTCGCCGGGGCGTAGATCTCGTCGCTTCCAAACTCGAGCGGAATATCAGGAACGATCGTCGCCGGGGTGAGTCCGAGCTCGAAGGCCTCGGCGTAGAGGAACGGCTTGAGCGTGGAGCCCGGCTGTCGGCGCATCTGCACGCCGTCCACCTGGCCGGAGGCCCCCGCATCGTGGAAGTCCGAAGACCCGGCGTACGCGAGGATCTCCCCCGTACGCGGGTCGGCAAGGAGCCCCGCCGCGTTTCCGATGCGGAACTCCCGTGCGAGCCCGACCGATGAGGCGAGAAGCCGTTCGAGCCGACGCTGGAGCCCCAGGTCGAGCGTCGTGCGTACGACGCTCGTGCCGGGTGCGGCAGCCCTCGTGACGGTGCGGTTGTCCTCCAGCCCCGCCTCACGCTGTCGCGAGACGAACTCCACGAAGTGCGGTGCCTCAAACGGCCAGACTCCCGCCCGGGCCGGGTCGGTCAGGGTTGCGAGCGCCGCGGCTACGGCGGCCTGAGCCTCCGCCTCGTCTATACCGCGTGTATGCGCGAGGACACCGGCCGCCGCGCGTCGTGCGGCGGCCGGGTTGCGCCAGGGGTCGTAGCGCGTGGGGCTCCTGGGTATGACCGCGAGCAGCGCGAGTTGCGCCGCGTCGAGCTCGGCAAGGTCGCGGCCGAAGAAGAGGCGGGCGGCCGCGGGGAAGCCCTCCACGTTCGAGCCCATGGGGACGAGGTTGATGTAGAGCTCGAAGATCGCGGGCTTACGAAGCCGCGTCTCGAGCTGCAGCGCGTCGATGATCTCCGCGACCTTCCCCGCAGGGGTGCGCGGTCGCCGGTGCAGGAGCCCCGAGAGCTGCATCGTGATCGTGCTCGCTCCGCTGACCGCCTCGCCGTGGCGCAGGTACTGGTAGCCCGCGCGCAGGAGCGCGAGCGGGTCGACGCCCGGGTGGAGGAAGAAGCGTCGGTCCTCAGCGGCGAGGACGATGCGCTCGAGATGCGGCGGGAGGCTGTCACGGCGCACGTAGACTCGTCGCAGGCCGTCGTCGTTCACCGGGCGTACCGCAAGCTCGACGCCGTTGCGGTCGAGGAACACCCGCGAGAAGCGCAGCGCCTCCAGGGTAGCCGAGCCGGCGTACGGGGCGATGCGCAGGAGGCCCCATGCGAGCGCCGCGGTCAACAGGAGGAGCGCGGCGAGCTTCGCCGCGAGCTTCGCCGGCGGGGATCGCAAGCCCATCGCCTACTCCCGAATCACGTAGAGCCGGCCGTCGCTTCGACCGAAGACTTCCGGCTCGAACTCGAGCGACGCCTGCACCGGCGGCGTGGGGAAGACCCCCGGCGTGGTCGTGCGGAAGAGGAAGCTCACGTCGCGCTCGCCGGGGTAGAAGTCCTCCCAGGTGTAGAGCATGGCGTTGTCGTAGATCCGCTGGATGGGGCGGTAGAACCAGAACGCCCACCCGCCTCGTCCGTAGGACGCGTAGCCGTCGGCGGTGAAGGTCGTCTCATCGCCCCAGACCGTCTCTCGAGTCCACGTCTCGCTCGAGAGGCCTCCTGCCTCCACGTAGCTCCCCGTCGTGCGAAGGCTCGGATCAAGGATCTCCGCCCCTGAGGGGAGCGGCACCTGCAGGTTGAGGTAGCTGAGCCGACGCGTACTGCTCAGGAAGACCCGCATGCGCAGGGTCTCTCCGAGCGGGAGGATCTCGCCGTCGATCTCCGTCCCGTCGAGCCGTTCGATCCGGCGGCGTACCTCGATGCCCTCGTCCCTTGGAGGCGCCGTCTCCCCGGGAAGCGCGTAGCGCAGGACGTTCGCATAGTAGAGCTGTCCGGGTCCGTCGCGTTCGAAGCTCAGCGCGAGGAGCTCGTCTCGCGGCGCGTCTGCGAGCGGGCCGGCGAAGAGCGGGTAGGCCGCAACGAGCGACGTCGCGCCGGCGTCGAGCCTCTGCTCGACGAGTGCACGCTCGCCGAGTCGCACGGTCACGCCCAGCTCGCCGTCAGGACCGCCGGGTGTCCGCTCGCGCGCGAGGAAGGGAGCGAAGCCATGCACGACCCAGAAGTCGTCGTGCGTCGAGGCAAACCGTCTCGCGCTCTCCGTGCCGCGGAGCGTCGCGGCGAGCAGCAGCAGGAGCTCCTCGGCCTCACCCAGGAGCGTTCCGGCTCGCAGCATCAGCGCGAGCTCGCGCTCGCCCGTGGCAAAGGAGCCGCGTGCCTCGTACGTCTCGCGCACGTCAACAGTCTGCGTCCCGATCACGACGAAGGTGCGCAACCGGTCATAGATCTCGCGAGCGGTCGCCTCCTCACCCAGGAGCAGGTACGTCTCGGCGAGGAGGGCATTCCCGGCGATTCCGAGTGCGTCGCCCGCCTCGCGCAGGAATGCGATGTCGTCGCGTGGGAGCTGCCCCGCCGCAGCGAGGAGCGAGGCTGCCCAGGTCGGAGTGAACCCCGGGACCCCTCGGGCTCGAGCCTGGGCGAGGTACGAGCCGAGGTACTTGAGGATCGCCTGCCTGTCGATCGGCCCGTCGATCGATCTGCCGGCGTCGCGCGCCTGCTGGAGCACCTGCGCGGTCAGCAGTGTCAGGAAGAGATCCGCACGGGCGAACTCCGTCGCCGGCGGCCGCAGCCCGATCCCTCCGTCAGGGAACTGGTGTTCAGCAAGCCTCTTGAGGAGCGTGGCACGGTCCTCGAGGGGCAGATGCCCGAGCGCCCGTAGCGAGAGGTCGTAGAGCCGACGGAAGTCCGACGCAGGCGCCCCGGACACCTCGAGGCGCTCAATGTGAGGAGCGACGAACGCCGCCGCTGTCGTATCCAGCGTGACCGCGAGCGATCCGTACGCCGACCCGATGGCCGAAGGAATGAGCAGTCCCTCCGCCGACCTCCCGCGCGTCCCGTCGTCCGTGTCCGCCACGATCCCGGTCGTGGAGAACGCCTCGGTGATCAACGGCCGCTCGACCACGACGGGCGATCGCAGTACCTCGTTGACCAGACTGCTGCGCGTGGTGAAGGTGATCACACCCTCGCCGGCCTCGTGCGCCTCGAGCACCCAGGGCAGCTCGTAGGCGGAGTGAGGGGGGATGGTGATCTCCTTCGTCGACTCGTCGGCGATGAGGAGGATGTCGGAGGCGGCCGTCACGCGCGCGTGCTGCTCGACGCCGGTCGTGTTCGTGAGCACGACGCCGGCGACGGCGGTGTCGCGCCCACGAAGCCGCCGTGGCATCGCGGTGCGAACGTTGATGGGGTTCTGCACCATCACCTCGTACTCGCTCATGCCGAGCCGGCTGCCATGAACTGCGATCGCGGTGAACCGGTAGGTCGTGAGGTTGTCCGGGTAGTCGAAGGTGACCCGCGCGTACCCGTCGGCATCTGTTCGCGCCTCCGGCTCGAAGAGCGCGAGGGGCGTGAAGTCTGAGCGCTCGTCAAGCTTGTCTCCGTCGCCTCCCTGGAGCGTTGCTATGTCGTAGGTGACCGGTCGCAGGAGCAGCCTCCGGCTGTCGTCTCCCGTTACGCCGAGGGGGAAGTGGTGTTCGTGGTAGAAGTACTCGATCGGGTCTGGCACGCGGTAGCCGATCAGATCGAGCACTCCGCGATCGACGCCCAGAAGGGTCACCTCCGCGTCAGCCACTGGCAGGCCGTTCCGGGTCACCCGGACCGTCATGTCACCTTCGTCGCCCGGGCCGTACGAACGTTGCTCGCTCGTTATCTCGACATCGAGCTCGACTGTGCGCGTCGAAACCGAAACCGAGGTGAGGCCGAACAGCCCGCGCGGGCGGCCCAGGTCGGGCTGGAAGTAGTCGTCCTGGGTCTCCGTTCGCG
>SKZO01000194.1 GCA_007127335.1 Spirochaetales bacterium
CACGAGGGCCCCCGGGTCGAGTGGCGCTATGAGGGGGGCCTTCGGACGAGCATCATCGACCGGCTCATCACCCTTGATGTTCGCAGAGAGCCGCACCTGCACGACCGGGCTCACCTTGATGAGCTCATCGTGCACCTGCGCGAACGACTCGCCGCGGAGAACCGGGTCCTTGTCGTTGTGGAAGAGGCAGCGGCGGCTCGCCTGATCGCCGACGGCAGGATGTCCGGAACGGTTCGCAATCGTGAGGTTCGACAGCTCGACGATGTGTGGTTCGAGGATCTACGCCGGATCTACCGCTTCTCCTACCCCGTGGGGATGCAGGTCGAGCTCGAGATCGAGAACGACGCGGGCTCGCTGATCTATACCGTCGCCCCGGACCCGCAGACCGGCGCGCGCATCGCGGGCATCTCCCGCATGGAGGCCCCGCCGCCCGGGTCCCGGGTCACCAGGCGGCAAACGCTTCCCGGCCACCTTCCCGGTGCTGCGGACACCGCAGCCCCACAGTAAGAGCGCGGCGGAAGGGATCGCGCCGCCCGTACTCGTCCTCCCTGATCATCCGGACCAAACATTATCTTGACACTCATAATTTTTCATGTTAGTATAACTAACATGGAAATGTCGGATCAGGCGCGGGAGAGACGGTCGTACCGCAAGACCGCCCGCGCGGATTCGGAGGCCGCAACCCATGAGGCCATCCTGGACGCCGCCTTCGAGAGCTTCTCCGCAGATCCCTTCGACCGCGTCACGCTCAACCGGATCGCAGAGCGAAGCGGCGTGACGGTTCAGACGATCATCCGCCGCTTCGGCTCCAAGGAGGAGCTGTTCGAAGAGCTCGCGCAGCGCGAAGGCCGGCGCATCCTCGCCGAGCGCGATGTTCCTGAGGGCGCGAGCCTTCCCGTCGCGCTTGCGTCGCTGCTCGATCACTACGAGCGCGACGGCGACACGATAGCGAACTTCGTGGCACAGGAGCATCTGTTCGAGCCGGTACGGGCCATCGTCGAACGGGGACGAAAGACCCATCGCGAATGGGTGGAGCGTCACTGCCGGCATCTGCTCCGCGGGCTTGACGGAAAGGCACGAGAGCGCATGGTCCACGCGGCGACGGTGGCCACCGATCTGAGCACGTGGAAGCTGCTGCGTCGCGATCTGTGCCTGGAACCGGCGCGTGTCGCGGAAGTAATGACTGAGCTACTCCATGGACTGGAGAGGAGGCATTGATGGCACGGATTCTGATCTACACGTCGCCCGCGCGCGGGCATCTGTACCCGGTCATAGGCGCAGGGGTCGAGCTCACGGCACGAGGACACGAGGTTCACGTCCGCACCCTCGCACCGGAGGTCGACCGGGTTCGGGCACTCGGTCTCCGCACCGAGCCGATTGCGGCAGAGATAGAGACGCGCGAGATGGACGATTGGCGCGGCGGGAACCCGATGGAGTCGCTCGAGCTCGGCATGAAGACGTTCGGCGAACGAGGGTTGCTCGAGATCGACGACGTCGACGCCGCGCTGAAAGAAACGCAGGCGGATGCGTTGCTCGTGGACACGAACAGCTGGGGGGCACAGACCGTCGCCGAGGCGTCAGGTCGCCCGTGGGCAACGTTCCAGCCCTACTTCACGCCATTGCCGGCGCCGGGGATTCCCCCTTTCGGCCCGGGACTCCGCAGGTCGACATCCGGGGCCGGTCGGGTCCGCGACGCGCTTATGCGACGGCTCATCTTCTCGAAGATGAGCCGTGTGGCCATGCCCGCCGTCAACACCATGCGGGGACGCGTCGGGTTGCCGCCGCTCGCGGGCATAACCGATCTCCTGCGTCGCCCGCCGCGCGTCTTCTACTTCACGACGGAAGCCCTCGAATACCCGCGCACCCAGTGGCCCGAGAGCTTCCGGCTGGTCGGACCGGCACGGTGGGTGCCGCCTGCCGATCCACCCGTATGGCTCGCGGCAATAGAGCGCCCGATCGCGCTGGTCACCTGCTCCACCGAGCGTCAGAGCGACCGCGGCATCGTGGAAGCCGCGCTCGCCGGGCTGCCACAGAAGGGACTCTTCGTAGTAGCGACGAGCGCCGCGTACGGCCCCGAGGAGTTTGCGGGTGCCACAGCTCCCAACTGTCGCGTCGAACGCTACCTCTCGCACGGCCCGATCATCAAACGTGCCCGGGTCGTCGTCTGTCACGGCGGCATGGGCATCACGCAGCGCGCCCTCTCCCACGGGGTACCGCTCGTTATCGTTCCCTTCGGGCGCGACCAGCTCGAGGTCGCGCGGCGGGTCGAATACGCCGGAGCCGGAGTCCGGCTGATGCCGAGCCGTCTGAACGCCGACACCCTCGCCGCAGCCGTCACCAAAGCCGAATCCATGACCGACGGCGCGAAGAGAATCGCCGCGGCGTTCGCTGCCGCGGACGCAGACAGTGCGGTGGCCGATGGGCTCGAAGAGCTCCTCAGAGAAAGGACCGAACGAGGAGTAGTTGACCAGTTCTCGGTAGTAGAGTAAAACACTAAAGATTTTCTATGTGGTTTGGAGGAGGGTTTGTATGGGAAACAGAGGAAAGACCGTGGTGGTTCTTTTCGCGTCATTTGTCTGGGGCCTGTCGAGCCTCGTCGCTGAGGCGGAGGTGGCACGCACGCTCGACGAGGTCAAGGCTCTCAACCCGGCGGTAGCCGAAGCGTATGCGCCGCTGCATGAGGATTGGGTGCCGCAGATGGGAGTACACTGGGGCGTACCCGGTCCATCTGTGATGCTGGCCGTCGGTGCGGACGGGGTTGTCGCGGCGTACGAGATCATGGTTCCCGAGGCTGCCGGCTGGTTCCCGTGGTTCGACCAGCCCGAGGGGGACCCGATGGTCCACCCGCAGCTGGGACGCGTGTACACGCAGCACATCTATGTGACTGACCGTGCGACCGTGAACGAAGGACAACGTCCTGCAACGATCGGCATGACCTGGGCGGAGCTTGTGGCCGCCAACCCGAAGATCGCCGACTATGGCGACATCTCCGGATGGGTGTCAGGGATGGGCTACCACTACGCTCCGCCCGCGCCCGGACCCGCGCTCCTCGTCATGGTCGGCCATGACGGACAGGTGTTCGGATTTGAGATCATCCAGCCGGCCGACCAGGGCTGGCATCCATGGTTCGATCAGGCCGAGGGAGAGCCTATGATGTTCCCCTTCGGTCCGGCCTACACGCAGCACGTCTACATCGTGCCCATGGCGCACATCGCAGACGAGTAACGTCCTCTGGTATGGTGTCCACCGGCGGCGGGCGGAAGCCCACCGCCGCGGGCGCTCACCCTCAGAAGGCAAAGGCGAACGCTACGCCCAGATCCCACTCGAGTGCCGTGGGCCCGTAGAGCATCTGATTACCCGCTTCGATCCCGGAATAGTCGAAGAACGGCACGGCGTAGCCGAGGCGCAGGCGCGGCGCGATACCTATCCGTCCGGCGAAGACGCGAAAGCCCATAGCGAGGCTCGGCGACACGAAGACGCCCTCGGCGCTTCGCTGACCGTCACGGAGCGAAAGGTACCCTGCGCGCAGATGCCCGCCTGTGAAGAACCCGGCAGGCGCGCGCATCCCCGGATAGTAGTTCACCCCGACTCGCGCACCGGCATGCCACGCCCGGAATCCGTCGGGCGCCGCGGTCCTGAAGGCGCTGTAGTGAAGGTTGTAGTAGGCCGGGGCAATGACGGCGGTGAGATCGCTCGCCACGCGCTGCTCAACGGTCACAGCGTAGAGTCCGTACAGGGGGCCGAACGGATTCAGGGAGATAAGGGTGTCTCGCCCTCGCGGTTGCGCCACGGCAATCGAGGAGCACGCAATGAGAAGGACGATCACGATTGCTTTGCGTCTCATATTCTCAACCTACTCAGGTCGCGGGACAACTATCAAGGCAGCGCAGCAGACGGCTTCCCAGACGCGCGACTGAAGCGATAGTATCGGGTCCATGGAAACAACAGGAGACCCGGGCCGGGGCGGCGCGGCACCGGCAACCGAGGATCAGCGGCTTCTGGAAAAGCCGACGCGTGAACAGATGGCCTTCATTGACTCCGACCCGTGGCGCGTGCTCCGCATCCAGGGCGAGTTCGTCGAGGGGTTCGACCGACTCGCCGGGCTCGG
>SKZO01000109.1 GCA_007127335.1 Spirochaetales bacterium
CGTTCGTCACCCGCACCCGCAGGCCCTGCAGCCCGAGCGTGAGGCTGCGGTCGTTCTCGTCGCGGAAGATTCCGGTCGCGTGGCGCTCGAGGAGAAAGCTCTTGATCGTCACGATGCCGCGCAATGACTCCTGCACGACCCGGGTCACCGTAGAGAGCTGCTCCTGCTCGAGCGATGAGATCTTCCGCTGGCGGCGGGAGAAGACGAGCGTGGAAATGAGCATGAAGGGTACCGACGCGAATACGACGAGCGTCATCGCCGGACTCATCCGCGCGAGCACGACGATGATGAACACCAGCGAGAACGCCTGCGTGAAGATGAACATGAGCCCCTGCGTGATGGAGATCTGAAAGACGTTCACGTCGTTCGTTACGAGCGAGACGATCCGGCTCGACGGTTCATCGTCGAAGTACCGCAGTGGCAGGCGCTGGGTCTTCGCGAAGATGCGTTCCCGAAGGTCGCGCGACACATGCTGGCTCAGCCGGTGAAAGATGTAGTTCTGCGAGGCGTTCGCGAGCGCGAAGAAGAGGATGTTGCCCGCGAAGTAGACGAGACTCGTGGTGGGAAACCCGTCAGCAGCCCCTGCGGAGAGCCCGTCGATGAGACCGCGCGTCAGCAGTGGGAGGATCAGGCCGGAGACCGCCGTGAGCAGCATCACGAACTGACCGATGGTGAACAGACCCGCGTAGGGTGCGACGAAGGCGGCGGACCGTCGAAGGACCCTGGCAGCGTCACGTTTCATGTGAATCTCCTCCCGAGACGATGATGCCGCGCGACAGCAGGGTTCTCACGAAGGCGAGTATGTCGCGTTTCGCGCCCTCCCGGTCTCCGTGTCCGTGCTCACGGCACAGGGCGTAGAGGAGCGCGAGGACCCCCGAGGCGGCGAGTCCCGGATCGACCCGACGCAGGTGCCCCTGGGCGATCCCCTCAGCGATCAGCGCCCGGTAGAACTCGAGCAATCCATGACGTTCCTCCTCGATCCGGCGCTTGTCCGCCGGATCGAGCCCGTGGGGCGCCTCGCCGAAGAAGACCGCGACGAACCGCGTGTGGTCGAGAAAGAGATCGGTCAGCGTCCGCACGATCTGCGTCGTTCGCTCGAGAAACGGCGCATCCGCGTCGGCGTGCTTCGCCGTTTCTGCCTTCAGCCACGCAACCCCGTCCGCGATCACGCCCGCGTAGAGCTCGCTCTTGCTCGTGAAGCTGTAGTACACCGTACCCTTCGCAACGCCGGCTTCCTCCGCGATCTCGTCTACGGTCGCGCTCTCAAAACCTTTGCGGGCGAAGACCTGTTGGGCGGTCGCGAGGATCTTGCCTCGGCTTTCGTTCGTTCGGGGCATCGCGGTATTCCTATACTGACTGGTCAGTATAGTAATGCTTGGAAGCTGGGGGGTCAAGGGGGCAATGAGGATCGGCAGGTAAGTGAGGAGCCGGTTGCGTGCAGCGTGCCGACCCGACTGAGCCTACCTGCTCGTCTCCTCCCGGCGGAAGGTGCGAATCCCAATGGTGTAGCTCACGAGGATCCAGGCGGCGATTGCGGCGAGCTGGGGTAGCAGATCGGAGAGCGACGGTGAGCCGTGCAGGATGGTTCGCAGGCCCTCGATCACCGGGGTGAGCGGGATCGCCCTGCTGATCGCTCGTACCACTTGGGCAGGAAGGCCTGTGGGATCCACACGCCGCCGGATCAGCGACTTCCGGCACCTGAACGCCACTTCGCTTGCGACGCGTGCGCGGGCGCTCGCGGGGCCAGGGGCGCGGAGGGCCCGAAGGGGTCCGGCCGGCCGGGCCGGCGGGGAGGAGGCAGCGCGCAGGGACGGTGGGGGCGCCGGGTCGGGTGGGCGGACGGAACCCCGGAGCAGACCCGACGGCGAAGCCGGGGCCCCCCGATTCCTCCAGGGAGCGTGGAGGGCAGTACGTTGTCGTATGCCCGCTTCAGGCAACTCGCTGGCGTTTCGGGTCCTGGCCGGGTAGAGTGGTAGGGCAGCCGGAGGAACCCATGCCCGTGTCGTACCTGGATCGACGGAGCGCCGAGCTCCACGCCTACCTGCCGGAGCTCACCCGCCGTCCCGACCTCCACGCGTTCCGGGACGAGATGCTGGAGCGCGCCCGTGCGGTACCGCTTGCTCCGGAGCTGGATCCCGTGGACTACCCGAATCGGCGGCTACGGGTGCTGGACGTCTCGTACGACGGCTTTGGCGGCTCGCGCGGACGGCGCGGTCTACCTGGATTGCGTGAAGGCGATCGACCTGGCGCTGGAGCAGTCGTGGATTGATCCCGAGCGCGTCGTGATCGCCGGGCGCAGCCAGGGCGGCGGCATCGCGAGCGCGGTGAGCGACTACCTGCGCGAACACCCCGACCAGATCGACCGCGTCTTCGAGACGCTGAGCTACTTTGACACGATGAACATGGCCGACCGCATCACGGCCACGACAATCGCGTCGGTCGCGCTGGACGATATCGTCTGTCCACCCGAGTGCTACTTCGCGACCTACAAAGGATCACCGGGGAGAAGGAGATGACGATCTACCCCTTCTGCGGTCACGGTGACGGCGCGTCCGAGCAACGCGAACGGCAGATCCGGTTTCTGGCCGAGAGGGTGATGGGCGAGTGAGGGGGTGCTGCGGGAGGGGCCTGGGTGATCTTCGATCTCGTACACCCGCATCACGACTCGGGCCGCGACGTTCCGGTAGGGCGAAGCGGTCTTCTATCGATTAGCGATCGCGGGAAGGTGACTGGTCCGGTACGCGCCGGGTGTCTCGCTGGCACTGCCGTCAAGCAACAAAGACTGTGCACGCGCGATCCGATGCTCGGTTACGTACGCGAGAATCGTAACTCCGTTGATCCTCTTGAAGAGGTGACTGACGTATGACGTGGAGACTTCCAAGGCATCGGCGAGCGACATAATCGAGAAGCCAATATCGAGGCAGTTAGCGTCGATGTATGACTTCACGCGCTTATACACGTTTTGTCCCTCACCCGTGCCGCTGCGACAAGTTCTGCGATCGCACCAGACACCGTATGTATGGACACCTTCATCTCTTCGAGAGAAGCGATTTCACCGGACATCCATTTCGCGATGTCGAAGCAGAGAGTCTTTGCGAACTGGACAGGAAGACGCTGCTCCTCGATGAAGGCGGTAAGCAGGAGCATGGCGATCACCTGGTGACGTTCCTGGTTTGAACCGCCGCGACTCTGCGGGAAACTACCCTCGTTGAGGCGCTGCGGCGCCGAGTGACGGCGCATCATCGAGACCTGGGGTCAAGAGACGCTCAGGATGGCCATCTGGCTGGAAGGGGCGGCGCTGTTCAGGCCCGAGATCCTGGAGATCCCCGGCGCAATCGGCATACCTGAGGTCGCCCGACGAACAGGGAAGGGACCACGCGCCATGGTGAGAAATCCGGGCGCTCGCGGGGCCAGGGGCGCGGACGGAACCCCGGAGCAGTGCGCGACCAGGCACGCTCGCCGGCGAAGCTGGGGGGCCGCCGATCCTCGGGCCGAAGGAGGGGGAGGAGGGCAATTTCGCACTGGCCTGAATCGCGTGACGTTTCAGAATGCTGTGGAAGAAGACTACGATTGTCGATCGCTCCTCCAAAGCGAAACCTTCCGGCCCCTGCAAGATGACGCAATCTACCGGTGCGCCCATGCCGATCCCCACCGCTATGGCGTCATCTGGAATGACGAGATCGACCTGGCCGAGCCCGAAATCCGGCTCCACGGACAAGACGTCGAGTAATCGGCTGGAGACGACGGGGTAGACCGCGCGCCTCCGCTGTGACGTTAGATGAACGCCGCTGCCACGGCGCAGAGATGAAAGGCAGAGTGGTACCATTGATAGTACTAAATATTGACCTAGTGATTTCTTCGTGGTAGGCTTACGGCAGAGGAGACGGAACGTGTTTGATCTACCGAAAGACATTCGTCCGATTTCGTATATCAAGGCCCATACTGCTGAGATGGTGAAGCAGGTTGAAGAGAAGCGCAACCCAATCGTGATTACACAGAATGGAGAGGCGAAAGCGGTTCTGCTTGATGTCGAGTCGTACCAGAATCTCATTGACGCTGTCACACTGATGAAAGTCATTTCCATTGGAGAAAATGACTTCAAGA
>SKZO01000034.1 GCA_007127335.1 Spirochaetales bacterium
CTGACGCGGGTGGCGGATGCCTACCGGAAAGTACGGGAGAAGCGGAAGTCCGAAGCCATATACCGCCGAGTCCTGGAGCTGGACCACGAGAACCCCTATGCGCTGATCGGACTCGGGCACCTCCACTACGATTTCCGCGAGTACGAGGAGGCGCTCGAATGCTGGCTTCGGATGTACGAGCTGCGCGGATCCGAGGTCGACATCAGAGTGCTGACGTCAATAGGCAACAGCTACCGAAAGCTGAAGCGGTTCAGCGAGGCTATACCGTTCTTCAACGAAGCTCTCGACAAGGAAGCGAACAACTTCTACGCCCTCTTCGGCCTCGCCGACTGCCATCGCGGTCTCAACGAGGCAGACCGGAGCCTGCACTTCTGGAATCGTATCCTCGAACGTGATCCCGAGAACAAGGTGATTCTCACGCGGGCCGGCGATGCCCACCGCTCCATGGGCGAGATCGACGCCGCCGAACGCTGCTACCGAAAGGCGCTCGAGATAGGAGACGACCTGTACGCGGCACTCGGCCTCGCGGTCGTTTCCCGCACCGGGGGCGATCACGCGACCGCTGCATCCCTGCTCGAGGACCTCAGACGCAGGCATCCCGATGCCTATCGCGTACATACCGAGCTCGCAGCGACATACGCCCAGGCCGGTCGCCCCGGCGATGCGGTTGAGGTGCTCTCATCGTATCCTGCGCAGGGGACCGAACACACGCACCTCCAGCAACTCATCGAACGGTACCGCCAGCGCTGATCCGCCTCCGGTCTACGACTCGAGCACCGCCTTGATCCGGCGCACACCCTGGGACGAACTCTGCTCCTTGACGATGCGAAAGCTCCCGAGCTCGGAGGTACTCCCGACGTGGGGACCGCCGCATACCTCGCGTGAGAAATCCCCAATCGAGTAGACCTTGACGACCTCGTCGTATTTGTCACCGAACAGCGCGATCGCACCGCTCTTCCGTGCCTCCTCGAGTGTCATCTCGGTGAATGCCACCGGTAGGTCCCGGTCGATCTGCTCGTTTACGATCTCCTCCACCCGTCTCAGTTCCTCCGGGGTCACCTTGTCCGGATGCGTGAAGTCGAAGCGGAGACGCTCCTGCGTGATATTGCTCCCCTTCTGCGCCACGTGATCTCCGAGGACCTCTCGCAGCGCCTTGTGTAGCAGATGCGTCGCGGTGTGCAGGCGGGTCGTCGTGTCGGTGTGATCGGCAAGACCACCCTTGAACGCACCGGTATCCGCCTTGCTCGTCTCCTGGTGCTTGCGGAACGCCTCTTCGAACCCCTCACGGTCGACGGTCATCTCGTGCTCACGGGCGAGCTCCTCGGTGATCTCAATGGGAAAACCGTAGGTGTCGTAGAGGCGGAACGCGACCCGGCCGGGGATCACGCGCGCCGGATTCCTCTGCAGGTTTGGAAGGAGCTTCTCGAACTCGTGCTCGCCCTTGCGCAGCGTCGCGAGGAAACGTTCCTCTTCTGCAGTCAGCTCAGAGAGAACCTCTTCCTTTTTGGCGCCGAGCGTGGGATAGACCGACTCGTACATACCGACTACCGTCTTCGCGATCGACGCGAGAAAAGGATCGGCCATGCCAAGTTTGCGGCCGTGGCGCACCGCGCGACGGATCAACCGCCGAACGATATATCCGGCCCCAACGTTCGAGGGCGACACGCCCGCCTCGTCACCGATGACGTGGGCGGCCGTTCTGACGTGGTCGCAGATGATCCGAATCGAGATGTCGGTCGCCTCGTCGGACCCATAGGAAGCGCCGGTCACCCGTTCGATATCGGCAATGATCGGGGTGAAGAGCTCGGTCTCGTACACGCTCTTCTTGCCCTGCAGGATGGCAATCGTCCGTTCGATCCCCATCCCTGTGTCGACACACTTGCGCCCCAGCATCGAGTAGGTCCCGTCGGCACGGCGGTTGTACTCCATGAAGACGTTGTTCCAGATCTCCATCCACTTCCCGTCCGACACGCCGGGGCGGCTCGCGGACGTCCCGGCGATGCCGGTATCTACATAGATCTCCGTGTCCGGACCGCACGGACCCGTTTCCCCGGCGGGGCCCCACCAGTTGTCCTCCCGCCCGAGGAACAAGATCCGGTCCGCCGGTACGCCGAGCGACTTCCACACCGCGGCGGACTCTTCGTCCCGCGGCACATCGTCGTCGCCGGCGAAGCAGGTCACCGCGAGCTTCTCAGGCGGAATTGCGAGCCAGTCGGGACTGGTGAGGAACTCCCAGCTCATCCGGATCGACTCCTCCTTGAAGTACTCGCCGAGCGACCAGTTGCCGAGCATCTCGAAGAAGGTGAGGTGCGAGAAGTCACCCACCTCGTCTATGTCGATGGTGCGGATGCAGCGCTGCACGTCGACCAGACGCGTCCCTGCGGGGTGTTTCTCGCCGAGCAGGTACGGCACGAGCGGATGCATGCCCGCGGTCGTGAAGAGCACCGTCGGATCGTTCTGGGGAATGAGCGATGCCCCGGAAATCTCAGCGTGAGCTTTCGTCTTGAAGAAATCAATATACGTGCGTCGCAATTCGTTCGCTGTCATATTTCACCTCTGATAGTGATGAGCGCCGTCAGAACCGTTCGAGCTCGGCCGATCCGGTGTCGTCGAGGAAGTCGGGAAAGACGTACGCGAGGGTACCGCTCGTACGCACACGGACCTCGGCGATACCCTTGTTGACGAGCGCGTCGAGCTGCTCGCGCGCCTCATCCGTGGAGATCTTGCCCTCGAGTGCTACCTGTGCGGCGGAGGCGATGCCGTGGTTGGCTTTCGCCACGCGAAGGATCACGTGCTCCGGCGACTCGGCCTTCTCCCGGTGCTGCGAGGACTCCGGTCGACTCGGCCCAAACCGCATGTCATCGAGTTCGTCAAGCCGCCCGTCGATCGCGCGTCGCATTCGCGCTTTCAGCCGGGCCTCACGCACCTGATCGGGGAGCGTGATCGCGTCGTAGATCGTCCCAAGCCCGAAAAGCCCGGCTGTCAGCAGGAAGAGCAACCCGGTGCCGATCTTTCCGAGGTAGAGTCGGTGCAGACCGGCCACGCCGAACAGGGAGGGGAGCCAGAGCATATATGCCAACCTCGTCGAGTACACGTCATCCTCCGCACGGCCAGCTGCCGGGGCCTCCTAAATATAGTGATCGCCCTCTCGAGGTACAAGTATGGACCCGTCCTCCTCGAGCTCCCGCATCCGTTCGAGCACCTCTGCGGTAACCCGGTCCACTTCCTCGCGGCGCTGCGCCCCAAGATGCGCGTACTCCTCGCTGACGGATGCGCCACGCCTGTCGGATAGCGCGCGCAGTACCCGGGAGCGAAGCTGCTCGTCCTTCGCCTTGAGAAAGAGCGCGATTTCCCGGTCGCTGAAATCACGCAACAGGTCTGCCAGATGGCGATCGGTGAGCTCGAGCAGGACCTCGGTCGTGAACAGCTTCTTCTCGATCTCATCTCCCAGATCAACATTGGCCTGCCGCAACTCGGCGAGCAGCGCATCACCCGAACCGGGAGCCATGTGACGCATGATCGCGGCAAGCGTCGCGGGCCCGTCAACGCCCTGGGTCACCTGCCGCCCCTGACGCCGGATCTTCTCTCTGACCGCCTCCTCGACCCGCACCACAACGTCGCGACTCAGACTGCCCATGCGGGCGATTCGCCGCGCAACATCAGCCCGCTTGTCTGCCGCAAGCCTCGAAAGCACCATCGCCGCCGACTCCCGGCTGATGTGCGCGAGAATCAGCGCCGCGGCCGCCGGCGACTCACCCTTGATCACCGCAGCAAGCTGAGCCGGCTCGAAATCGTTCAGAAACGCGAAGTGCACCGACGGTGCATTTGGCACCGAGCGGAAGAACCGGCGTTCGCCCTCCTCTTCTCCAAAGGCGCGCCGCAGGAACTCGCGGGCCACCTCCGGCCCGCCGTGCAGGCGGCGGTCGGTCACTGCGCTCGTTGCTTCAGCAACGGCTTCGTCGAGCTCACTCGCGCGAAATCCTCGCGTCGCGACGATGGCCCCGGCAACCGCCTCAACCTCAGCCTCATCGAGGTGACGCAGGATCTCGGCCGAGCGCTCGGGACCGAGCGCGATCAGCAGCCGGGCCGCCCGCTC
>SKZO01000265.1 GCA_007127335.1 Spirochaetales bacterium
AGCGCTTCGTAGTCTATACCCTTCGTCGCGGCGAGCCTGCGGGCGCGGGGACTGATCTTCGCGCCACCGCGCCGCCGTTCGGGCCGTGTGTCTCGTGGCGGGGGCGCGGCGACGGGGCCCCTCGGCGCGGGCTCCGGCTCGGCCGCCTCGCCGGCGTCGGCCTCCTTGCCGGAGTCGGCCGCTGCTGCAACCTCCTCTCCCGCCTCTCCGACGACGGCGATCGGATCGAGCACCGGCACGTCGTCTCCCGGCGCCACGAGCTGCTTGAGCAGGACGCCGTCGGCGGTCGACTCTACCTCCATCGTCGCCTTGTCCGTCTCGACCTCGACGATCACGTCACCCTTGGCGACCTGTTCGCCGGGAGCGACCTTCCATTCCACGATGATACAGCTCTCAACGCTGTTTCCCTGCCGCGGCAGGAGTACCTCCTGTGCCATTACCTCTCTCCTCCGGCTCGTGCCGTTTCCTTGCCGACGATCTGCAACTCAACTCCGGTTTCCCTGATCTCATCCGCCGCGCGCTGCGGCAGTGCATCATCAGTGATCACCACTGCGATCTCCTCCAGGCCGAGCACCCGGGCGAATCCGGTGCGGCCGTATTTGCTGCTGTCTGCCAGGAGAACCGTTCTCTCGGCTCTCCTCGTCATCTCCCGTACGATCTCTGCACCCTCGACGAGGTGCGTCGTTGTTCCGTTTGCAACACTGAAGCCGTCGGTGCCGACAAAGGCGAGCTTCACGTGGAACTCCTCCAACTCTGCGAGGGCGAGCGGCCCGACGAGTGACTCGGTTACCGCCTGGAAGCTGCCTCCCACGATCGTGAGTTTGAGCGCCGGGTTGGCCCGTCCGTACGGCACGACGAGAAGCGAGTTGGTCACCACATGGACGTCGCGACGGCCGAACAGATAGCGGCCGATGAGCGACGTCGTTGTGCCGGCTTCGACCATGACCGCGTCTCCGTCACACACCATCTCAGCCGCGGCAGCGGCTATGAGGGCCTTCTTCTCCTGGTTCGTTCGTTGTCGCTCCAGGATCTCCGTGTGAAACGCCGGGGTCGCTCCCCCCCACGTACGTACGATGACGCCCTTGTCTCCCAGCGCGTTGAGCGTGGATCGCACCGTGACTGTTGAGACCTGCAGCATTCTCCCGAGCTCGGTCACCGAGATGCCCTCTTCGGCCACCAGGAGGTCGAGAACCTGTCTTTCTCTTTTCGTCAGGCTTTGAAACACTTTCTACTTCCTTGCGATTCCAGCTATATCGTAAGGCAATTCAAAGAAAGGTGCAATGTCCTGCGAGGTTTTTTCTGCCCCGCGGTTCATCACCAACCCCCGGGCAATCGTCGCGGACGACGGCCAAAAAAAAGGCCGACCCGGAGGTCGGCCATCAGCCGCTTCGTGCTCAGTCCTTGTACAGCGGTCCGAAGTTCTCGCAGGCCCGAAAGTCGCTCCCCTCCAGGTCCATGCCGAAGGCGGCCCAGGCATGAGGGCGGTAGATCTGCGCTTCGGGAACGTTGTGCATGTAGACCGGGATGCGCAGCATCGAGGCGAGGGAGATGAGGTCGGCGCCAAAGTGCCCGTACCCGATCGCGCCGTGATTCGCGCCCCAGTTCGCCATGACGCTGTAGACGTCGCGGAAGCGGGGGTTGTCCGCGAGACGCGGTACGAACCATGTCGTCGGCCAGGTGAAGTTGGTCCGTTGATCGAGAACGTCGTGGACCTCCTCCGGCAGCTCGACGGTCCACCCCTCGGCAATCTGGAGCGCCGGGCCGAGGCCGGCAATAATGTTGAGCCGACTCATGGTCACCGGCATGCCTCCGCGGGTCGAGTAGCGGGTTGAGTAGCCGCCGCCGCGGAAATAGCCGGCATCACCCGGGCACCAGACCGTCGCGTCGAGGCATCTGGCCGCTTCCTCCGCGGAGATGTCCCAGAACGGCTTCATCGCCGGCTGGCCGTCGATCTGCTGTTCCCCGGTGCCGTCAAGCGATGCCGGTCCTGAGTTGATCAGATGGATGATACCGTTCTCAGCCGCACCGGTGAGCTTCCTGCCCGTTACTCGCTCGACCGCCTCCGGGCTCCAGTAGGTGCGCACGTCGGCGAAGATCTGCGCGGTTCCGGTGAGCAGATGACCGAACAGCATGCTCGTCGCGTTGAGGTTGTCGTTTTCCGTGGCGACGACGTAGGCCTCCCGGATTCCGTTCCAGTCGAAGCTCGTATTGAGGATCGCCTCCATGAAGTCACCGTTCGGCATGAAGTCGGTCCACTGACGCTGTCCCTGGAATCCGGCTGCGATGGCGTTGTGCCCGTTCGCCTCCTCTCCATACCCCATCTCAGCGAGCCGTGGGTTGCCGACCATCAGATCGCGCGCGATCAGCGTCATCTTGACGACGCTCTCCCAGTCCGCGTCCTTCTGTTCGCGGCTGCGCTGCTGGTCCTTCTCGTTCGGATCAGGTCCCTCGGGGCAGTTCTTCTTCACCCAGTCGAGCGCGCGGGCGTACTCGTCCTTGTCGTATATGCCTTCATTCATCCTGCGGATGAACTCGCTCATGTCCACGTACTCGTTTCGCATGCCAAGGTATTGCTTGTAGAACGGCTCGGTCACGTAGCAGCCGGCGATGCCCATGGAGACGCCCCCCATCGAGAGGTAGCTCTTGCCGCGCATCGTGGCGACCGCGAGTCCGGCCCGCGCGAACCTCAGGAGTTTCTCCTGGACGTCCTGCGGAATCGACTCATCGTCGGCATCCTGCACATCCTTCCCGTAGATGCCGAACGCGGGCATGCCCTTTTGCGCGTGTCCCGCGAGCACCGCCGCGAGGTAGACGGCTCCCGGACGCTCGGTTCCGTTGAACCCCCAGACCGCCTTCGGCACGCTGGGCGTCATGTCCATCGTCTCTGATCCATAGCACCAGCACGGGGTTACGGTGATCGAGACACCGACGCCTTCGCGCTCGAACTTCTCCTGGCATGCGGCGGCCTCGGCAACGCCGCCGATCGTCGTGTCCGCGATGACGACCTCGACCGGGAGTCCGTTCGCGTGCCGAAGCTTCGCTTCCAGAAAGGCCTTGGCGCTCTGCGCCATGCGCATCGTCTGGTCTTCAAGGCTCTCGCGAACCCCGCCAAGGCGTCCGTCGATCGTCGGTCGGATGCCGATTTTCGGGAGAGTCCCCCTGAGACGGTTCGTTGGTGGATTCATCTTGAGTGTCGTGTCAGCCATTGTCGCTCCTCTTATCTTTCCTGCCATCATAGTATTGAAGCGCTCATCTGAAAAGTGGTTGGCCGCCGATGGTCGGCCGATGATCGGCACGGCGATTGCCGTTGTCGTGTGTTCGGGCTACTTTTTGCAGACCGTCACAAAGAGGTCGCCTGCGAAGCCGAACCCGGCACGGAAGGAGGCGCACGCCAAGGAGGTTCGAGATGAAGCGTGTGATGCCCGTCGGAATAGTCTACGGATCGTCCACCGGCAATACGAGGGATGTTGCCGTGAAGCTTCACGCGATTCTCGGCGGTGATCTGCACGACGTCACTGAGATCGATGCCGAGACGATCGGTCGGTACGACAGGCTTGTCTTCGCCACATCGACCTGGGGCGCCGGCGACCTGCAGGACGATTGGGAGGCCTTCCTGCCGACCCTCGACGCGATCGATTTCGCCGGCAAGAGAGTCGGCATCCTCGGGCTCGGCGATCAGGAGCACTATCCGGACATTTTCGCGGACGCGATGGCGATTCTCGCGGACAAGGTCGAGGAGCGCGGAGGGCGGATCGTCGGTCTCACTGCCACGGACGGATATACCTACGAGCGGTCGCGCGCGGTGCGCAAGGGGCGATTCCTCGGGCTGGCCGTGGATGAAGACAGCCAGAGCGGCCGCACCGACGAGCGGCTGCACGGCTGGGCCGAGCAGCTGAGACGCGAGTTCGCCTGAGACCGGATCCGCGCCGACATAGTCGGCGTACGACACAGTCGGCTTACTTGACTACCCACATGGCAGTTGGTACCTTTCGCGCTACTTGCCCCTGTAGCTCAGTTGGCAGAGCACATCCATGGTAAGGATGGGGTCATCGGTTCAAATCCGATCGGGGGCTCTCTGCATCTACGAGCGCCG
>SKZO01000314.1 GCA_007127335.1 Spirochaetales bacterium
AGCGTGTTGATCCTCGCCTCGTCGATCATGCGGGTAAGCTTCTCGACGTAGGTCTCGAGATTGTCGTCGAGCTTCGGACAGCCAATGGCAAGCGCCTTTCCTCTCAGCAGCCGGCGGTGGAACCCGCCCATCGCGAAAGCAGTGCAGTCGGCGGCGAGCAGGACGTCCGCTTCCCGAAAGGCGTCGCTCAACGGGTTGACAAGGTGAAGCTGGACAGGCCACTGCCGGAGCTCGCTCGGCGGATCATCCGCGACCGGCGTCGCCGCCGGCGAAGGATGGAGCGTGCGCGCCCGCGAACCGGGGCACCCGCCGCCGTCGCCGCATTCGCCGGCATCACCGCCGGCGGTCCCGCCTCCGGTCGCCATCCCGTGCTCGTCGAGGTAGTCAATCGCCTCAGCAAGACAGGACGTCTGGTTGTGGAGGCGCAGATGCTCGAGGTGCGCGGCGATGACGTTCGGACCGCCCGCACAGATCTTCTCCATGACTTTGCGCTCGTCGTACGGCGCGGCCTCACGCTTCTCGACCGTCATCGCCCCGGTGGGGCAGTGCCCAACGCAGACGCCTATGCCCTCGCACATGAGATCCGAGATGAGTCGGGCCTTGCCGTCGATTATCTGAAGGGCTCCCTGGTGGCAGTTCGGAACGCAGTTGCCGCAGCCGACACAGAGATCCTCGTCGATTTCGATGATGTCTCGTACCATGCGGTGAGTCTACCCAGCAGGCGACAGCGGGTCGGTAACCTGTGTTACCGAACTCCTCCGCCCACCTACGGCGTCGGCTCATCACGCAGTATCCTGCGCAAGTGCTCGATCGAACGAATCTCCACCTGAGACCCGGCGAGCCGCAGTACGCCTTCCTTTGACAGCTCGCCGAGTGTCCGACTAAGCGACGGTCGCGCCACGCCGAAGAGCTCGGCAAGACGTTCGCGCGTATAGGGAGGTTCCACCACCAGAGGTGCCTCCAGAGGTGCCTCCAGAGGCGCCGCAACAGGCGGCCGCACGCTCCGCGCCGCGTCCGGCCCCGGCCCTCCTCGCTGTTCCCGTGCGAGCGAGAGCAGGTACCCGGCAACCTTGTGCCGAAGGCTGGCGAACTTGATGAGGCGCAGCTTCGTGGAGAGAAAGACGAACTTCTCCCCCGCGTCGCAGAGAAGTCGCCGGTACACCGCCGGAAAGCGGTTACCAAGCCGGTCAATGTCGTCACGGCCGATCGACCAGATCGTCGTCTCGCAGGCCGCCGTCAGCGTCACGGGAATTCTCGGTTGCGACGAGTAGACCACCGGCGCGGCGAATACATCAGGCGCCGTGAGCGTCTCCACGAGAAGACTGCGGCCGCTCATATCCTCGATCGTCGCACGTACCGCCCCGCCCACGAGGATCGCCAGATTCCGGTACTCGTCACCCTGCATCAGGAACACCTCATCGTTGCCCAGATCGCGACGCAGGAGCCGAATCCTGTCGAGCATGCGATTCACGTCCGCCGCCTCCAGGTCGGCAAACAGCGGATGCGTGACAAGACGTGGATCAGCCATCGCCTGCGTCCGTCCGGTCAGTCGCGCTTTCCGGCGCGACCGGCTCCTCCGCCGCCACCGCCGAAGATCGTGATCACTCCGAGCACGAACCCGAAGTCGTACCAGCCGCCTCGGTTGTTCACTTCGTAGATGCTCACGCGGTCGTTGAACAGCGAGACCACGAAGGTCACCGGGACGATGATCCCGTGCCAGAGCCCGTTCCAGAATCCCGGCGCATCGCTGCGTTCAGGCTCTTCGACGCTGCGCATCGGGTTCGGGCCGGGTGCGCAGGCGGAAACAACAACGAGCAGGACGAGCAGGACGAGCGCGATGGAGACGAGCCTCCGCTTCATGGGTTCCTCCCGCATCGCACCGAGACGACGTGCCGTGACGGCGCGATGCACCGCGGAGTATACGGCAGGCAGCCGCGGTGATCAAAGGGTCACTGAGCTCGCACGGGGCTTTGCACATCCAGGCGGATCTCACCATACTCATCCGCAGAACCATGCGACGCCGCAGAACACGACGATCGCGATCGAGGCGCACGTACTCACTCTCGTATCTCCTCTCGCGCCAGCCCAAGACGCTCCGCAAGCACCGCGACTACGCGGTCATGCTCGGCCATCTCCACGCGTCGAAGCGCCTGCAGCAGCTTCGAATAAGCCGACGCTGCTACACGCTGCTGCATCACGCCCGGATCGCCCCGCACAACCTGCACCACTTCTATCGGACCTACCGGCTGCCTGCCGATCCGTTCTTCCCCCTCTTCTTCTCGATCAAGCGTGACTACCTTGCCGAGCGGGAGAGAATCAGGGAGGAGCGCCGACGTTATATTCAGCGCGCGGTGCGCTCACTGCCGCCGCCAACCCTCGCGAGCATCAGGTACCTCGGCTACCTCGAGCGGCACTACAACGCAGCCGGGCTCTCGCCGCTGTGGCAACAGCACCTCTTCCCGGGGTCCAAAAAGCAGGCCGACGCCTGTTCCCGGTACGACCGCGCAGCCTGGCTCGACCTCTTCGAGCAGCACCTCCTGCGCCTCGAGCAGCGCTACCGCGATCTCGCGCCCCTCATCGCCCGCCGTGTGCACGCCTGTCTCGTCCTTGGTCTCGTGCCCTCGCAGATCCCTCCCCCGCGCCCGACGGCGGACGACGTCGCCCGCCGGTATCGTGCCTTGAGCCTCGTACACCATCCAGACCGCGGCGGCGACCCTGGTCTCTTCATCCAGATCAAGCGGGCGCGCGACGTCCTGCTCGACAGTTGACAATCGCACGCACCTTTGCGAGCGTCTTCCTGTGACGATGACCTCCAGGCTTCGGTCGCGGCTGCCCGCGTGGCTCGGTCGGCTCGGCCTCACGGCCGGCTTCGCGGCGATGCTCGCGGCTATCGCCGCCGCGCTACTGACCGGGTGCGACGCCCGCGCCTCCGCCGAAGCGAGCGACCTCGCCGCCGCCCCGACGCACCGCGCACTCGAGCTCGCACCGCCTCTGTCGCCCGCGCGGCTCGCCGCTCACGTCGACTATCTCGCCTCGAGCGATCTCGAAGGCCGGTTTCCCGGAACGGCGGGCATCGACCTCGCTGAGCGCTACATCGCCGGCCGGATGGCGATGATCGGACTCGAACCGCTTGACGCGGAGAGAGGCTACTTCCACGAGCTCGACCTCTATCGGTCGGACTACGAGCCGGAGGAGACCATGGTCCGCGTAGGGGCAGCGAGTGAGTCGGCGCCCGGAGTGCGACCGCTGTTTCCCTCCGACGCGACGTCCGTAGAGGCCCCGCTGGTGTTCGCCGGCTACGGGATCACCGCTCCGGAGCACGACTGGGATGACTACGCCCGGATCGACGTTCGGGACAGCGTCGTCCTGGTCTACCGGTACGAACCCACCGGCGAGGAGGAGCTCTCGCGATTCGCCGGTGCGCGCCACAGTGAACACGCGCTGTTCGCGACGAAAGCGGCAAACGCACGAGACCGGGGAGCGAAGGGGATGATCGTCGTGACGGGTCCGGAACACCACGAGGGGCCGGAAGACCTTCGAGCGATGCGGACGTTGGGTCTCGAGCCTCACTCGATCGAACGGCGCCATGCTCGCTCGCGCCTCGACGGCTTCGTTGCGGTGCAGGTATCCCAGGATTTCATGCGGGAGGCGCTGCGGCCTTCCGGCGTCGATCTCTCTCGGCTGCAGCGTGACCTCGAGGCAGGCATGAGCCCGGCGGAAATCGATCTTGGCGGCCTGACGGCGGCGATGTCGGTCGGCTTCACGTCCGAACCCGAACGCGTCCCGGCGCGAAACGTCGCCGGATACCTCCCGGCGACCGCGCCCCCGCCGGCGGCGACCGAGGCCTCGCCACGATGGATCGTCGTCGGCGCGCACCACGACCACCTGGGGAGCTTCGGCCCTGAGCCGTCGCGGATCTACCACGGCGCGGATGACAATGCCTCAGGGGTGGCGGGCCTGCTCGAGCTCGCGGCCTTCTTCGCAGGCAGGCCGCGCGAGAGAAACCTCGCCTTCGTGACCTTCACCGCTGAGGAGGAAGGGCTGCTCGGTTCACGCGCCTTCGTGCGGGACGGAGCTCTGCAGAGCGAAGA
>SKZO01000112.1 GCA_007127335.1 Spirochaetales bacterium
AATCGCCGGACGGCGTGGAGCTCGTCGCGCAGCTCGGAGACAGGCAGTGTTGTGATATAGCGCCACTGAGTCCGTGGAGAGTATACCTGGGCAACGACCAGGTCGTCGGGCGTGATGGCCCTCCGGGAGACGCCGGCGGTCCCGGTTCCGACGCCCGGGAAGGACTCGCGCAGCTCTGCAAGATCAGACTCCGCGACCGGCAGGCGCGATGCGACGAGTCGTCCCTCGCGGTCGACGACGAGGGTGTTGCCCCGCGTCCCCACGAAGACGCGCCGGACGATCTCTTCAACTCGTTCGAGATCGGCAACGAACACGGCCGTCGCGTACGGGTCCCAGGAGCGCACGGGGATGGGCACGGTCACGATGATCGACCTCCGCCACTCCTGCGCTCCCGCCGCGATCAGGACCGGCGGCGTACTCTGTTCGACCGGGGCGGTCAGGAGGCCGCGTACGAGCTCGGCGGCGTCGATTCCCTCCGGGCGGTAATGCCGTGTGAAGTACCGAACCGCGTCGAATGATCCTTCGTTGGTGAGAATTTGCGTCTGGCCTCGCAGGATCATCCCGAGCTTCCACGTGAAGGGGCTGCCGAACACGTAGCGGTTGAGCTCCTCGATCACCCGCATACGGGAAACGGGACTGTCGGTGAACTGGAACGGCGTAAGGGAGGGATTGCTTCCCAGCTCGCGGGCGATCCGGTGCAGGTCCTCGAGATCGTGCTCTATGGACCGGGCGACCTCCTCTACCGTGACCTCCAGGGTGGCTGATACCCGGGACTCGGCGTCGGCAAGCAGGTGCCTGAAAACCACCGCGTTGACGATGAGGATGGGTGCAAGCAGGATGGAGAGGCTCGAAAGCACGTAGCGAAGCCAGATCCGGCCACGGGGGAGCTCCATCAGGGCACTATAGCACGGTGCGGAGGGCCGGTGTAAGAATGCGCCCATGCATGTCATGAAGTCCTCATTGACGGAACCCGGGTTCCGGCTGAGGATGGCGCATGCCTACGGCACCGACTACGATGGACCACGGCGTGCAGACCGGCGGTCGCCTGCGGGCCCTGCGGGGGTCGCTCCGGGAGAACTGGGATCTCTATATCTTCATCCTCCCCGCCCTGGTCTACTTCATCCTTTTTCACTACGGGCCCATGTACGGTGTCCAGATCGCGTTCAAGGACTTCATGCCCGTGCGCGGCATTCTGGGCAGCCCATGGGTCGGCCTGAAGCATTTCCAGCGGTTCTTTGAGACATACCTCTTCTGGACGGTCCTCCGGAACACTATCGTTCTCGCCTTCTACCAGCTTGTCGCGGCGTTTCCCATTCCGATCATCCTCGCACTCATGATCAACCAGGTGAGGACGAGATGGTTCAAGAAGACGGTGCAGACGGTCACCTATGCTCCGCACTTCATCTCCATGGTCGTCCTTGTAGGGATGATGTCCGTTCTCCTCTCGCCACGGGCGGGGATCGTCAATCAGATGATCCGGGGACTTGGCGGCGAGACGGTATTCTTCATGGCCCGAGCCCGCTACTTCCGA
The DNA here is from genome assembly GCA_007127335.1 of Spirochaetales bacterium. Classification (GTDB taxonomy): domain Bacteria; phylum Spirochaetota; class Spirochaetia; order DSM-27196; family SLST01; genus SLST01. Next base: position 1,532 of record SKZO01000112.1, read on the forward strand.
CATCTCTACGTGTGGTCCGGGGTCTGGCAGACCACGGGATGGAGCTCGATCGTCTATCTCGCCGCTCTCAGCACGATCAGCCCCGATCTACACGAGGCGGCGATCGTGGACGGGGCAACCAAGCTGCAGCGAATCTGGCATATCGACCTGCCCGGCATTCTGCCCACTGCAGTGGTGCTTCTGATTCTGAACGCGGGGAACGTCATGCGGCTTGGATTCGAGAAAGCCTTCCTGATGCAGTCGGCCCTGAACCTCGAGACATCGGAGATCATTCAGACCTACGTGTACAAGCTGGGACTGCTCAACGCCCAGTTCAGCCTTTCGGCGGCCGTGGGTCTGTTCAACAATGTCATCAACCTGACTCTTCTCCTCACGGTGAACTACATCGCGAAGAAAGTCGGGCAAACGAGCCTCTGGTGAGCGTATGAGCACGAACACACTGACGAGAACACGGGGCGATGTAGTATTCGACGCGGTTAACGTGGCGCTGCTGACGATCGCAATGCTGATGATCCTGTATCCGCTCTACTTCGTGGTGATCGCCTCCTTCAGCGATCCGGACGCAGTTGCGTCGGGACGGGTCGTCCTCTGGCCGCGGGACATCACCTTCGACGGGTACCGGAGAATCATCAACAACCGTACCATCTGGACAGGCTACGGAAACACGATCATCTACACGGTAGTGGGCACCGCGATCAACCTGGCTACCACGATACCGGCTGCCTACGCACTCTCGCGGCGCGACTTCGTGGGCCGCGACTTCTTCATGATGCTATTCGCGTTCACCATGTTCTTCGCCGGGGGACTGATCCCTCTCTACTTGCTGGTGCGGAGCCTTGGCATGCTGAACACGCGGTGGGCGATGGTGCTCCCGAACGCCGTGCTCGTCTGGAATCTCATCGTCGCGCGCACATTCTTCCAACACTCAATACCGAACGAACTGCTCGAGGCCGCACGGATGGATGGATGCACGAATCGCCGGTTCTTCGTGAGCGTGGTGCTGCCGCTCTCTCCGGCGTTACTGGCCGTCATGGTGCTCTTCTACGCGGTGGGCCACTGGAACGCGTTCTTCCAGGCGCTCGTATTCCTGCGCAGTGAACGACTGTACCCGCTGCAGCTCGTACTGCGGGACATCCTCCTCGCTGCCCAGGCACAGGAGAGCATGATGGAAGATGCGCGAGCCGCCCAGGAGCAGATGAGGATCGCTGACAGCATCCGCTACGGATCGATCATCGTCGCGAGCGCGCCGGTGCTCATTCTCTACCCCTTTCTGCAGCGGTACTTCGTGCAGGGCGTGATGATTGGAGCGATCAAGGGGTAGTCAAGAACAGGGAGATCCCGCGGCCTCAAGCCGCGAGACAGAATCGGGCGCTGCCCGAAGGAGGAGCTACAATGAAGAGATTCGTCACGGCAATCATGGTGATTGCACTGATCGCACCGGCAGTCTTCGCCGGTGGGACTGCCGAGGGCACGACGGGGACTGCGGCTGCGTTCAACGAGACCGGCTTCCCGATCGTGGACGAACCGATCACACTGACGATGGCCGCCGGGAAGCATCCCTTGAGCGGCGATATCGTCCAGTTCGACCTATGGAAGCAGTACGAGGAGATGACCAACGTACGCATTGAGGCGGACTTCGTGCCCGCGGCAAGCTGGGCGGAACGACGAAATCTGCTGCTCGCAAGCGCGGATCTACCCGACATCCTTGGCAATGTCCCACCTGCGGACATCGTGCGGTACAGCGCGCAGGGCCTGTTCCTGCCAATGAACGATCTGATCGCACAGTACGCGCCTTACGTCAGGCAGCTGTTCGAGACTCGTCCCGGGATCGAGCGAGCGCTGCGCCTGCCGGACGGGGAGATCTACTCTCTGCCGCGCGTCAACGAGTTCCGGTTCCGAGAAGTGCCTGACATGATGTACATCAACAAGGCGTGGCTCGACCGGGTTGGCCTGCCGATCCCCACTACGACTGCGGAGCTGGAGACCGCGCTTCGCGCGTTTCGTGACAATGACGTCAACCTCAGCGGCGATCCGAACGACGAGATCCCAATGTCGTTTATGTTCACGGACGAACTGTCGCTTGAGCCGTGGTCGCTTCTGGGTATGTTCGGAACGCTCGACAACGCACAGCACCGAATCGTCATGGACGGCGAGGTCATCTTCACGCCATTCATGCCGGAGTACCGCGAGGGGATGAAGTGGTTCGCCCGGATGTACGCCGAGGGACTGATTGACCCGGAGGTGTTCACGCACAGTCGGCGCGAGTACGCGGCGAAAGGTACCGGCGGAGACTATGCAGTGTACGGGCTCGCATTCGAGTGGTTCGTGGACAGCGTGGTAGGCACCGAACGAGGAGAGGCGGAGTACGTCACCCTGCCGCCGCTCGAGGGGCCCGACGGACACCAGCTCTGGCACCGTGTGGAGGACTCCTACTTCGCGGGCAAGGGCTGGTTCCTCATGGGATACGACAACGAGAACCCGGAAGTCACCATGCGCTGGTTCGACTACATCTACGAGCCGGACTTCTCGCTCCAGTGGTCGCGCGGTCCCTGGGACGT
>SKZO01000056.1 GCA_007127335.1 Spirochaetales bacterium
ACGGCGTGAGCGGTGTGAGCCAGCTTGGCGTCAGTAGCTTGATCGCGCTCGCGATGTTCTTCGTGGGCGGCGTCGTCACCGCCCGAATCCTGTACAGAGGAGGCACGGCATGACACTGATTCTAGGACTCATCACGGGAGTGCTGTTCGGCGCATTCCTCCAGCAGGCGGAGGTCATCAGGTTCGAGCGACAGGTCGGCGCGATGCGGCTGCTGGACATGACCATCGTGAAGTTCATGCTCACCACGATCGTAGTGGGGTCCATCGGGATCTATCTGCTTGCTGACCTTGGCGCCGTATCGTTCGCCCCGCGCTCGTTGAGCCTTGGGCTGCAGATCGTCGGCGGACTGCTGTTCGGCATTGGGTGGGCGATCATTGGGTACTGCCCCGGCACGAGCATCGGAGCGATCGCAGAGGGCCGCTACCATGTCGTGTGGCCCATCGTCGGCATGCTGTTCGGCGGCATCGTCTTCGCATTGCTCTATCCGGCGATCCAGACGCATCTCGCGCCGATCGGCTCGTTCGGTTCGGTCTCGCTGCCGGAGGTCCTGGGCATCAGCCATTGGTTCGTGATCGCGGCGCTCGCCGTTGGCGCGTTCTTCCTCTTCCGGTTCTTCGAGAGGAAAGGCCTGTAGCCCCCGACGGTATCGCGAAGAGATTCTGCGGCGGCCCGATCTCAGGATCGGCCCCGCAGGATCTTCGTCCTACCCGCTCGTCGGACCGAGCGTCGCGGCGCACAACTCGCGGGCGAAATCGAGTACAGCGACCGGGTCGTGCACGGCTGATCGCCCGATGGCCCGCGATACTACGAGGCCCGCGTCCCTTGCCTGAAGCTCCTTTTTCATACGCGCAGCCACTCCCGTACACGCGTGAAACCCGGTAACGACGCTGATCACGGGTCTGCCGTCAAGGTCCGGCAGCGCTTCGATCATCGACCGCATCGCCGGCGTCATCGACGCCGCCCACACCGGGCCAACGAGCGCCAGGAGATCGACGCCGCTGAGATCCGGAGTCTGCTCGAGACCCGCCGGAACACGGAGAGCCGCGAGGATCGCCCCTCCTACGGCGCTCCTTCCCCGGATCGGCTCGAGGCGAACGGTCTGCGCGTCCACCCCTCGCTCACTGAGCTCCTCTGCGAGCACCAATGCCACCCGCTCGCTTCGTCCCGTCCTCGTGAAGTACGCTACTGTCGCCTGCACCGGATCCTCCCTCTTCTCCCAGAGTAACCCACCGGGCGGACCTCTGGAAACTCCCCCGGGTCGCGTCGCCCGTCCATCGCCCGTACATCCAATAGCCACGCTCGCCCATCCGTAGTAGAGTTGACGAAACGACTCACGGGAGATCTCATGGCAATGCGTATCATCGTAGTGAAGAGAACCAGGACGATCCACTTCGCCGCGACCGAGCTCGGCCGCTACCTCGAGTTGATCACCGGGGACGAGGTGTCGATCGAGCAGACCCAGCGATTCGACCCCGACGAATCGGGGATCGCGGTCGGACTCGGGCACGCTTTCCCTGGAGTGGGCCTGCCCGAGGTCGCGGATCCCCGGTTCGACGACGCGATAGGGATCCAGGTTGACAACGGCGTCGGTCTGATCTATGGGAACAACGAGCGCAGCGTGCTCCTCGCGGTCTACCGGTACCTCACCGAGGTCGGATGCCGTTGGGTTCGTCCCGGCAGGGACGGCGAGCTGCTCCCGGATCGGGAGGCTGCAGCCGGCGCGGTCGAGGTCTTTGAGACCCCCTCGTACCGCCACCGCGGCATCTGCATTGAGGGAGCCGTCAGCTACGAGAACGTGCGCGACACCATTGACTGGCTCCCCAAGGTGGGGATGAACAGCTACTTCATCCAGTTCCGCGAGGCATATACCTTCTTCGAACGCTGGTACACGCACCGTGACAATCCTCTCGCAGAGGGAGGTGAGTTCTCCGTGGACGAGGCGCGCGGCTATGTGGATCGCGCGGTCGACGAGATCGCAACGCGCGGACTTCTCTACCAGGCGGTCGGCCACGGCTGGACGACCGAGCCGTTCGGCATCAAGGGACTGAGCTGGGACCAACGCGTCTACGACGTGGACCCGGCGGTCCGCACCTACCTCGCGGAGGTCGACGGCGAGCGGCGAGTGTTCGACGGCATACCGCTCAACACGAACCTCTGCTATTCCAACGACGAAGCCAGACGCATCATGGTCGAAGACATCGCCGACTACGCCGGCGCGCACCCGCGGATCGACGTGATGCACGTCTGGCTCGCCGACGGCTCGAACAACCAGTGCGAGTGCGAGCAGTGCCGGCAGGCGCGACCGGCCGACTTCTACGTGATGCTGCTGAACGAGATCGATGAGCTCCTGAGCCGTCGCGGTCTTCAGACGAAGATTGTCTTCCTCATCTACGTCGATCTCCTGTGGCCGCCGGAGCGCGAACGCATCGCCAATCCTGAGCGGTTCATCCTGATGTTCGCACCCATCACCCGAACCTACCGCGAACCGTTCACGACCGACGGCGAGATCCCCGGGCTCCCGGAGTACCGCCGCAACGAGCTCGTCTTCCCGCACGACGTGGCGGCGAACCTCGCCTTCCTCCGTGCGTGGCAGTCGCACTTCCACGGAGACAGCTTCGTCTTCGACTACCACTACATGTGGGCCCATGTGAAAGATCCCGGCTCCATGAAGATTGCGGAAGTGCTTCACGAAGACATCGGCAATCTCGAGCGACTCGGGCTCGACGGCTCGATCAGCTGCCAGGTGCAGCGCGCCTTCTTCCCCCACGGTCTGGGCCTCGCCGTGCTTGGTCGGGCCCTGTGGAACTCCGGACTGTCGTTCGAGGAGTGTACCGACGACTATTTCCGCAGCGCCTTCGGTCACGACGGACCGCTCTGCGCCGAGTTCTACCGCGCGCTGTCCGAACGGTTCCTCCCACTTGACCTCGAGTCGCCGTCGGTGAAGACGGTCGCGGCGCATGCGGACACCCTGCCGGCGGCGCTCGACGATATTGAGCGTTTCGAACGGATCATCGATCGTAACGTCCCCTCGTCCTCTCCTGTGCACACCGCGTCGTGGAAACACGCGAAGCTGCACGCGACGATCTGGCGCCGGCTCATTGGCATCCTGCAGACGGTCTGCGACCCGGACACGGCGAAGGCAGCTGCCACAGCGGCCGCCGCATGGGACGATCTGGCAGAGTGGATGTGGCGGCACGAGGAGGAGTGTCAGAGCGTCTTTGACGTACACAATGCGGTCCGGGTGCTCGGCGGCATGATTCAGACCCTTACCAACGGAGATCAACGATGAGCGAACACAGGACGTGGGAACGGCGAGAGCTCGGGCGGACCGGCCTGGAGGTCACGGTCATGGGGCTTGGCGGCGCCTGGCTCGGCCACCGCGGCGACGGCACGTTCGACGAGGCGACCGGCGTAGAGACGGTGCTGCGAGGGCTCGAGAGCGGGATGAACTTCATCGATACCTCCGGCGCCTACATTGGCGGACGCAGCGAGCAGTTCATCGGGATCGCGCTCGAGGAGTGGTTCGCCCGGGGGAACCGCCGCGAGGACCTGGTGATCTGCACAAAGACCGGAACTCGCGTCCGACCACACGACTACAGCTATGACTTCACGATGAAGAGCATTGAGACGAGCATGAAGGCGATCGGCGTCGACTTCCTCGACACCGTCCTCGTGCATGATCCTGAGTCGCTCGACCCGGTCCTCGAGCCGCACGGCGCACGCGACGCGCTGAAGCAGCTCAAGGCGGACGGAGTGATCGGGGCGATCGGGCTCGGGTGCCGCAGCCACGAGCATCACCGCCGGTGCATCGAAACCGGCGACTTCGAAGTCTCGCTCACCTTCAAGGACTTCAACCTGCTCGACCGCTCGGCGATGCAGGGCGTAATCGAACTGGCGGTGGAGGCGAACGTGGGCGTGGTCAACGCGTCGATCATGGTAAACGGCTTTCTTGGTGGGACCGAACCGGCGAGCATGGTCGACCGCGCGAAGTACCACGGTCGACTGCCGGACGGACCGATCGCGCAGGCGCAGCGCCTGTGGGAATGGAGCCGCGACCGCGAGGTCGACCTGGGAACGCTCAACCTCCAGTACTGCATGCGCGAAAAACGAATCGCGTCGACGGTGCTCGGGTTCTCCGGACCGCATCGCGTAGACCAGAACGTGGACGCGTTCTTCGCGCATATTGACGATGAGGTATGGAGCGCGCTCGAGACCGAGTTCGGGCTCTGAGAGCCGAATTACGTTGATGGGAGCGGGGATCCCGGCTATAATGGCCGCACGGAGGCGACATGCAAGAGCGAGTGAAGGCAGCGCTGGAGAAGTTCGAGGAGGGCTACGACTGCTCGCATGCCATCCTGAACGCCTACGCCGACCTCTTCGAGTTCGACGAGCACTCGATGGAGGCGATCCGCAAGCCGTGCGCGCCAATGCTCGGCAGGTCCACCACGGTCTGTGGAGCGGTGGCGGGAGCGCTGAAGGCACTCAGCCAGAAGCTCCGTGAAGAGCGCGAGAGCGGCAATTCGACCGAACGAAAATCGGAGCTGATTCGCGAGTTCCGGCAGCGGTTCGAGGCGATCCATGGATCGGTCAGCTGCACGGACCTGCTTGGCGTCGATCTCTCCGAGCTCGATGGTCAGACTACGGCAATGGACAAGGACCTCTTCCACACGAGGTGTGTCGAGTTCATCACCGACTCCGCCCTGATCCTTGAAGACCTGATAGGCCTCAAACCCAGGGCGTAAGCCTCCAGGATGGGGCTCCCCCGGTTCGCGGTTGCCCGCCACCCTACTCGATGATCTCGCGATAGTTCCGCAGCAGGCTGGACTCGCCTTCCAGGATGAACTCCGCGTTCATCGTGATCCTCGTGCCCATCTTCTCTATGAAGGTCTCCGCGACACGGAGTTTGCGCTCCGAGTGACGGGCATCGCGCAGCAGCAGGTAGCTCTGCACGAGGTCGGTCGCCATCTCGACCATCCTCCTCGCGTGGTAGGACACCAGATCGTCGTCCTCGATCCCCTTGATGTGCACGAGCGCCTTCTCGAACTTGTTGCGGGCAGTGAGCACCCGTTTGTGCAACTGCGGAGCATGGGAGAAGTCCTCAGATTCGTACTCATCGAGTGCGGTGATGATCGTCCCGGAGGTCAGACCGCCGATCGCGGCAACGACCTGAAGCTGCGTGGTACCCTCGTAGATGCTGGTGATGCGGGCATCCCGGTAGTGGCGCTCGACGTTGAAGTCCCGCATGAAGCCGGTGCCGCCGTGAATCTGGATCGCGTCGTAGGCGATCCGGTTCACCATCTCGGTCGCATACCCCTTGACCATGGGCGTGAAGAGATTGGCAAGCCGGGAGTAGTTCTTCAGGTCCGAGTTGATCTGGTCCGCCCGATCCGGATGGAGCTCCTTCATGTGCTCGAGCCCTTCCTTGAGATCGACGATGCGGGCGGTCTCGTAGAGCAGCGTCCTGGCCGCCTCGATCGAGATCTTCATCTCGGCAAGCATCTCGTACACCGGCGGCAACGACTTCACCGGCGCCCCGAACTGGACACGCTCCTCTGCGTACTTGTTCGCTTCGCGGTAGGCTGCCTCCGCGATACCCACGGCCTGTGCGGCAATACCCAGCCGCGCGCTGTTCATGAGCCACATCGTGTACTTGGACAGACCCCGTCGCCGTTCGCCAACGAGATAACCGCGGGCGTTGTTGAACTGCAGCTCGCAGGTAGGCGAACCATGGATACCGAGCTTGTCCTCGAGGCGGCGGATGACCATGTTCTCGTCGCGCTCGTACAGGAAGAACGAGAGACCGCGCGCGCCCTGCATGTTCTCCTCGCTGCGCGCGAGCACAAGCCCTATGCGGCCGTTTCCGTTGGTGATGAACCGCTTCACGCCGTTCAGATACCACTTTCCGTCCGGTGCCTGGTGAGCCCGCAGGCGCACGGCCTGCAGATCGCTTCCCGCATCAGGTTCGGTGAGGATCATCGAGGAGCCGCACTCGCCGGACGCGAGCCGGGGCAGGTACGTGCTCTTCAGCTCCTCAGAGCCGAACTTGTTGAGCGTCTCGCCAATGTCCTGCTGCAGTCCGAAGTTCAGGAAGGATGCGTCGGCCCGGGCGATCATCTCGGCGGCGATCGTCAGGATCGTCGACGGGAAGTTGAGCCCCCCGTACTTTCGCGGGAAACAGAACCCCATGAGGTCGGCTTTGGCGAAGAGATCGAGGACCTCCTGCGTCCCTTTCGCGTAGACGACCTCACCCTTCACGAGGCGCACTCCCTCGTTGTCGATCTCCGCCGCCTGCGGGGCAAGGTTCTCGGCGCACACGCGTCCAATGAGCTCGAGCACGCGAACGTAGGAGTCCTTCGCGTCGGCAACGCTCTCGGGAGCATAGGGCGAGTCCTCCTCGTTCCGGAAATCGTCCTCTCGCAGACGGATGACGCGGTCGAGATCAAGGTGCTCGAGGTGGAACAGGATATCTTCATTGTCTCTGAGGAAGTTGTCCATCTGGTGTCTCCTTACGCCTTCGCCTTGAATGCCTTGATGAAGCGGGGAATCACCTCTTTCAGATCCCCAACGATCCCGTAGTTCGCGATCTGGAAGATAGGGGCCTCCGGATCGGTATTGATCGCGATGATCCGGGCGGACTCATCCATGCCGGCTCTATGCTGGACGGAACCGGAGATGCCGCAGGCGATGTAGAGCCGGGGCCGCACGGTGGTGCCGGTCTGCCCAACCTGGTGGTCCTTGCTGACGAAGCCCGCGTCGACCGCGGCGCGCGAGGCCCCCACCTCTGCGCCGAGCGTATGGGCGAGCTGATGAATGAGCTGGAAGTTCTCCTTCGATCCGACTCCAACGCCGCCGGCGACGATGACCTGTGCCCCCTTGAGGTTGACGAGTTTCTCCTCCTTCACCCGCTCCACGATCTCAGAAGGGAAGTCCTGCGGTTCGAGCTCGACCGACTCAGCGATGATCTCTCCCTTGAACCCGGGATCAGGGTCGCTCATCTTCATCACACCCTCACGCACCGTGGCCATCTGCGGCTTGCGCTCGGGCGACACGATCGTTGCGATGATGTTTCCGCCAAACGCCGGACGGATCTGGTAGAGCACGTTCTCGTAGGACTTCCCCTTCGACTCGTATTCGCCTATCCGGAGGTCGGTACAGTCGGCGGTGAGACCGACGCGCAGCGCCGAGGCGATGCGCGGGGCGAGATCGCGTCCGGTGGTCGTCGCCCCGTACAGAACGATCTGAGGCGAGACCTTCCTGACGATGTGGGTGAGTACTTTCGCGTACGGGATGGGCGTGTAGTGCTCGAGACCTTTGTGCTCGACTGTGTAGAGCCTGTTTACCCCATACGGGATCAGCGACTCCGCAACCTTCCCTATCGTGCTGCCGATCAGGACGGCCGTTACGTCGGTCTTCAGCTGATCGGCAAGGTCCCGCGCCTTGCTGATGAGCTCGACGCTGACCTCCGCCACCTGCCCGTCATCCTGCTGGACGAATACCATCACGCTGTTTTTCGCTGCCACGGGACTCTCCTTCACCCGAGGGTGTGGGCTGCGACGAGCTCGTGCACCATGTCGCCGATCGCTTCATCCGAGTTCTCGATCATCCTGATGTCCTCCGACTTCAGCACGACGAGCTCGATTGATTTCACCTTCGTAGGCGATCCTGTGAGGCCGCAGTGCTCCGGATCGGCGCCTATGGCATTGCTGTCCCAGAGCCCGATCGCGTTCTCCGCCTTGAGCTCCGAGCCGCCGGTGAGGTAGGTCTCGTCATAGTCGCCGCCGCTCATCGCGGTAGTGGCGTTCTTGTAGGTCATCATGCGTATCGCCGAAGGCGGACGGGGGGTGAACCCCTCGTCGGTGATCGTCAGAAGAACAGGCAACGACGTCCTGATCTTCTCGTACCCTCCTTCTATGGAACGCCGAGCGACAACGGTGCGATTCTGTGCATCGAGCTCGACGATCTCGGAGACACAGGTGATCTGGTTGATACCGAGCTTCTCGGCGGTCTGCGGGCCAACCTGGGCGGTATCACCGTCGATCGCCTGCCGACCGCACAACACCATGTCGTAATCGCCAATCTTCTCGATCGCGCACTTCAGCGCGTACGAGGTGGCGAGCGTATCCGCCGCGGCGAACCGCCTGTCCGAGATCAGAGCCACATAGTCGGCGCCGCGGTACAGCGAGTCTTTCAGCACCTGCACCGCCGTGGGCGGCCCCATGGTCAGGACGTGCACGGTCGATCCGGGCACCGACTCCTTGATGGTCAGCGCCGCCTCGAGCGCGTGCAGATCCTCCGGGTTGAAGATCGCCGGCAGAGCCCCCCGGTTCACCGTTCCGTCTTCCTTCATGGCGTTTCCGGTCACGTTCCCGGTGTCCGGGACCTGCTTCACCAGCACAATCAGGTTCAAACCCACATCGCCTCCTCTGCGTGGAGCGTGCGCCATCTCCGCTCGCGCGGGCAGAACCCGCTTCGAACCGGAAACCGCCGGCACCACACTGCCTGATCATCAATCCTGTAGGATGACGGTGGCCATACTACCGGGACTCGCCGCGATGCGCAACACCGCTGCCGGGCGCGGGCGGGGCCGTCATTCCGCCCGTTCGGCGAGCTCCTCCCACCGGGAGATCTTCTCCTCGACTTCCGCCTGCAGCGCCCCGTAGCGACGCGTGGCCGCCTCGAGCTTCGCCGGGTCGTCCACCGGCGCCTGGAAGAGCTCCTCGAGTCGTCGCAGCTCCTCCTCGAGCTCTGCTACCGCGTCCGGCAGTGACTCGTACTCCTCACGCTCGCGATACGATAGCCCGGTCCGATCGCGCTTCCGGGGCGAGCGCCCCGAAGCTCCCGGGCGATCGTTCGAGGTTCTGTCGCCGGTCTGTCGCGGGCCCGCCTGCTCGGCGCGGTAGTCGTCGTAGCTGCCCACGAAGGGGCGGATCCCTCCGCTGCCGTCGAACACGAGCAGCGAGTCGGTCACGCGGGAGAGCAGCGCGCGGTCGTGCGACACGAGCAGCAGGCATCCGCTGAAGTCGTCGAGGTACTGCTCGAGCACCCGTATTGTCTCGAGGTCCAGGTCATTCGTAGGCTCGTCGAGTAACAGGAAGTTCGGAGCAGTCGCAAGCGTCCTGACGAGCTGGAGCCGGCGGAACTCGCCGCCGGAGAGCCGATCCAGAGTCTGGGAGAACATCGCACGGGGAAAGAGGAACCGCTCGAGGAACTGCTCCGCTGAGACAGTGTGGCTCCCGTTGATCCGCACACGCTCGGCTTCCGTCTTCAGGTAGTCGAGCACTGTCTGCCCCGCATCGATGCTCGCGCCGGTTTGGTCGAAATAGGCGAAAGCCGTGGTCTCGCCGGCTTCGACCGAACCGCGGTCTGCAACGACACGCCCGGCGATGATGTCGAGGAGCGTCGTCTTGCCCGATCCATTGGGTCCGATCACGCCGACCCGCTGTCCGGGGCTGAACTCGTACGAGAAACCGGAGATCACCGGTACCCGGTCGTACGACTTCGCGACATCACTGAGCTCCAGGACCCGCCTGCCCTGCCGGCGCCGGGCCGCGGGAAGCGATCCGATCACCGCATTGGCCTCTGCTCCCCCCTGCAAAAGCTCGTCGATCCGGTCCTGCCGTCCTTTGTCCTTTCCGGTGCGTGCCTTTGGCCCTCGCTGGAGCCATTCGAGCTCGCGCCTCAGAATGGACACGCGTCGCCGTTCGGCGGCGTCCTGCTCGTTGTGCCGCTCCGCACGGCGTCTGAGGTACGCCGAATAGTCACCCACGTGCCGGTACACCGTGCGGTCTGCGACCTCGAGGATCGTCGTGCAGACGGCGTCGAGCATGCGGCGGTCGTGGGTCACCATAACGAATCCCGAGGTCGTGGCTCCAAGCAGCTGCTCGAGCCAGAGCACGGCGTCCAGGTCCAGGTGATTCGTCGGCTCGTCCAGGGTCATGAGATCGGCGTCTGCGGCGAGGCAGCGGGCGATCGCAACCTTCTTCTGCATCCCGCCGGAAAGCGTATCGAGCGCGAGACCCGTCTCGTACATGCCAAGCTGCGAGCAGAATGCCTCGTACCGCCGCGTCGCCGCGGCGAGCCGGATATGGTCTTCGTCCCCCGGACCGTAGTCGCGCACGGTCACGCCTGAAGGAAAACGGGGTTGCTGCTCGAGCGAGGCCATGACAAGGTCGCCTCTGCGAGCGATCGATCCCGCATCGGGTTCGAGATCGCCTGTGAGCAGACCGATCAGCGTCGACTTCCCGGAGCCGTTACGTCCCACGAGCCCGATCTTCTCACCGTGCGCGATCCCGAATGTCACACCTTCGAAGAGCGGCCCCGCACCGACCGATTTCGCGACGTCCTTGAGCGAAACGATGTTCATCCGGCATCCCAGCTTCCCTCGAACTCGACCCGTTGCCCGGCGACAACGTCCGTTTCTGCGGGCTCGTAGCGCCCGGGCGCGCCGGCCGGAAGCTCCAGGCGCAGGCGCCCGGGCCTCGTCGCGGCGACCTCGACGCTCCACCCGGCTGCACGGTCCCACCAGCCGGACACCAGAAACCCGCCCGGGGCGCGGAACCGGTTGAAACGTGCGTGCGGCCAGCTCTCGGGTATGCCGCGGAAGACTCGCAGCACGCCGCGCCGCTCGTGGAGCAGCATCTCCTGGACCGCGGCAACACCTCCCATCGCCCCGTCCATCTGCATCCGTTCGGCCCGGCGGAGAATCGCCGAACCCGTAGAGCCCTTTCCGGCGGACTCCTCGCCGGCGGTCGCGGTCGACGCGACGGACAGCGGCGGAGCTCCCATGAGAGTGAGCCCGTTGATCGTGGCATCGTGCATTGAGGCTCGCCCTTCGTTCGTGAAGACCCGTTGCCACAGCTCGAGAACGAGCTCTGCGCCCTCGCCGTTGCCCACCCGGGAATGAAGCGCGGAGGCCCAGCTCATGCACCAGCCCGACCAGAGGCCCATGCCCATGTGGATCCAGTGGCGAAGCGATCGGTCGATGATCGGCCCCCACGCCGCGTCGTCGAAATCGAGCGTGTCGAACGGCGCGATGCCCGCGAGGTGGGAGTGGTGCCTGTGGCTCTCCTCCAGGTCGACGCCCTCCCAGAGCGTGATCCGCCCGTGCTCAACCGTCGCCCGGGGCAACCGCGTGCGAATGTCGGTCCAGGACGGATCCGGCTCGACGCCCAGGGTGCGCGCCGCGGCGAGGAGGTTCTCGCAGAGGCGATGGAGCGCCGCGAGCTGAAAGCTTGCATTGGCGCCCCATGCGTTCATCTGCGCGCCGCGGTACTCCGGAGAAACCGACACCGGCAGGCGCAGCGTCTCTCCGTCGTCTTCGAGCATCGCCCGGTAGACCGCGAGCGTTCCCAGCATGAAGGGAAAGGCCCGGTCCCGGAGAAACGCCACGTCGCCGGTGTAGTCGGCGTAGTCGAACATCATTGCGGCAACCCAGGCCGTGCAGGCATGGTCGATCGAGCCGGTCCAGAACGACCCCATGCACGTGCACCGGTCGTCTACGGCGTGCGGGAGCATGTACCCGTCGTCGATCCCGGCGAAGTGGCGCGCGTTCGTGCGCAGCTGCTCGCGCCATGACCAGACGAGGTCGAAGAGCGGTCTGACGTGATCGAACGCCCCGGCTCGCAAACCAGGTGAGTAGCACATCTGGACGTTGATGTTGAAGTGGTAGTCGCTCGACCACGGCGGGAAGTCGTACTCCTCTATCCACGGACCCTGCAGCGTCGCGGCGACACCGGCCGGATTCGTCAGGCCCGCGAAGAGGTAGAGCCCGTAGTCGTGGATCTCCTGGAGCAGGGGATTCGGAAGCGTGACGGACGCGACGCGATCCCAGTACTCGGTCCACCAGATTCGTGTCTCGCGGCGCAGCGGCGTGAGGCGCGCATACCCGTCGGGTTCGAGCAGGCTCCTGGCCATCGCGGGGTCGAACGGCTGCTCGTACCGGTCCACGGCAAGCAGGACCTGCGCCTGCCCGCGGCGCCAGGCGACCAGGACTCCCGGGTCTTCGGGCAGGTCCCAGTGCCACCCGGCAACATCGTCGGCGATGGAGAAGGCGTTCGGTTCCGGGAACGAGAGCGCAGCGAGACGCTCACCCATGATGTCCCGGCTCGTCACCGCGCGCAGGTCCTGGACGTCCTCGGCCGCGTCGATCCACGCGAGATCGCGCTGCGGATGGAGTCCGATCTGCATGGTCTTCCGCGCGCGACCAAGGCGGTAGCTCACGTCCACGATCCCTTCGCGCAGGGAGAGGGTCGCCTCTGTGAGCACGCACCCTTTGGGCAGCACGAGCTCGAGGCGGCCCAACGGCAACACGCTCGGCCTCGCCGGCTGCCCCGGCTCGCTCTGCGTAGCGGGCCGGAAGATCCGGGCTATCCCGTCCTCGTCGTTTGCCTCGAGACAGGAGCGGATCGCGGTGTAGCTCTGCGCCTCAGTCCATGGCATGCCACCGCGATGGTCCCAGAGATCGGCCCGCCCGATCGTCAGCCGCAGCACATTGTCGGCGCCCCAGACGAGCAGCCCCGTGCGGCCGTTCCCCAAGGGGACGCCTGTATGCGTCCGCGGCAGCGGGAAGGTCCAGGAAAGTCGGTCCGGGCGTCCGCCTCCGGCGTGCGTCCGGGGAACGTCTGTTGACTCCTCAGAGATTCGGTGCATCATGGGTACCGACAGTGACCTGAGCCGGTGGGGCTGTCAAGCGATCGTGCTCTCTGCCCGGAGTCAACCCGACCCGGAGTCAACTGAGATGGGGCGACCTGATGTTGCCTTGTCGCTTCTTCGCGCACCCGTAACAGAAGATCGTGTCCGGCTGCGCCTTCAGGCGTTCCTCGCCAATCGGGTTACCGCAGTCGGCGCAGGTGCCGTAGTGGCCGGCCACGAGGCGCCCGAGGGCAGATCGAACCCGGGTAAGGCGCCGCTCCTCATGGTGCAGGAGCGCTGAAAGTGTACGCTCTTCGTTGCGAACCGCTGCGTCCTCGGTCTCCTCGGTGCGGTCTGCGTAGGTGAGTTCGTCATACTCATCCTGCTGCGCTTCGAGCGACTGCAGCAGCTCCCTTTCCAGAGACAGCAGCTTCCTCCGCATCGACTTCCTGAAACGGGCTCTCATGGTTTCCTCCTCACTGGATGGTAGTCACACCCCGCTCCCGCGCACATAACCTGATCGGGCTATGTGCGCTCGCGGATTCGAAGGGTGTCGAGCAGCATGCCGGTGGGGCAGAAGCTGCGACACCATACCTTGGGTCGTACGACAGATATAACGATAAAAGCACCTGCAATGACGAAGGCCGAGATCGGGACTCCAACGAGCACGAAGGCGGCAAACGGTTCGATCTGCGAGAGATCGAGCCCCGGCGATACGTAGGCCGCAACGAAGGCGCCGGCGAGAACGAGCGGGCGCGTGTGCCGCAGGACTCTGGTTACGCTACCCGGAGGCCGGAACCGGAGACCCTTTCCGGCCTTTGCGATGAGCGCCTGGAACGACCCGTATGGACAGATGCGCGTACACCAGACATTGGTCCCGTTGATAAGCGAAACGATCGCGAACACCGCGAGGACGGCCAGCATGTGCCAGGTCGTCGCGAGATCCACTCCGTGCAGGATCAGTCCCTGGGCGAATGAGAGCGAAAGGAGCGCCCGCGCCACGAACCCGAGCACGATCACATTGGAAGCGAGTATGAGAGTCTCGAATCTGCGTCGAAACTCCTTCGAGAACGCGGCGACGGTTCCCGGGACGAGAAACACGACGGTGAGGATCTGGCGCACGAGAAGCACCAGGTCCGGTCCGTCAGGGTCCTCTCCGGCAGCCGTCTCGTTCACGTAATGGGTGAGCGTCTCGCGCACCGTTTCAATGATCCCGCGGCTCGTCAGGGTAGCCCCGCTCACGACATCAACGTCCCGCGTCGCCGCCTCCTCCAACGTCAGCCCGTCCCAACTCGCAAGAAGCTCCGCCTCGCGGACGTCTTCGACGAATGACTCGGTCTCGCTGTGGTCGACGAGCGCGACCGCCCGTATGGTCTGCTCGTCGTCAACCTCGATCGCGAGTGACAGCGGTCCTCCGTAGCCGGTGATGTCGTCCACATAGCCGGCGCTGAAGATCACCCGAGCGATCAGTTCCCCGTCTTCGTCGAGCACCCGGCACGGCTCACCCGGTACGTCGCAGTGAGTCACCTCCTCAGCCTCGGGGTAGACTTCCTGCACCTGTGATACCGGAACCGCGGCGTCTGCTTCGTCAACAGGCCGCTCTCTGAGCTCGAGGTAGGCGTGCCGGTTCGCGAGCGCGAGGATACCAAGAACCACGATCAACAGGTACGGAGCGCTCGATCGCAGTCGACGCCAGATTGTCCGTTCAGCCATGGCACAAGAATAGGAGCATGCGCTCCCCACGGGCATAGGCCGAACGGGTTACCGTCGCG
>SKZO01000281.1 GCA_007127335.1 Spirochaetales bacterium
CCTCGCCGGTCGAAGGGCTCCACACGCCAAAGGAGCACTACCCGGCGATTGAAGCGTACAAGGCGGACAAGGCAGTGCTCGCCTCAGCGCTCAAGGGCATGGTTCCCACGCTCGCCGACGATGAGCTCTTTGCGCTTCTCGTCGACGACGCGTGGAAGATGAACCGCGACTGCTTCATCGGCCACGCGGAGGCGCTCGGGCAAGCCGACTACCGGGAGCGGCTGAAGGACACGCTCATACCGGTTCACGTCGTCCGCGGCGAGGCCGACCCGCTCATTACGGCCGAGCGCGCGCAGGCCGCCGCGGAGTTCTTTGGGACCACCGTGCGCACCTTCGCCGGCTGCGGACACTCGCCGCTCGTCGAGCAACCGGAGCGGTTCAACGCGCTCGTCAGGGAGCTCGTGCGCGAAGAGCGACCCGACGTCGGTGACGAGTCGCACGCCGCGACCGGGGGACCCCGCCGGGACGACCCCGGCAACCGGGAGTAGCCGTGACCGCGACGCCGGCGAAGATCCGCGACGCCGCCCTCGACCTCTTCTCACGGCGATGGTTCGAGACAGTCTCCGTCGCGGAGATCTGCCGCGCCGCCGGCGTCTCGAACGGGGTCTTCTACCGCTACCATCGCGGCAAGGAGGCGCTCGTGCGGGCGCTGGTGGACGAGTTCCTCACGGTCTTCGAGAGCGAGGTAACGGGCATCAGGGGTGCGAGCCTGGACGAACGGGTGGGCAACCTCGTCACGGCGGTGTTTAACGCCGGGGTGCACCATACGCCTATGGTGACGATCTTCCGCGAGGCGCAGTACCGGTTTCCGGAGTACGAGGAGCGGCTGCGCGACATCTACCGCCGTTCGTGCCGCGAGGTCCTTGGCCGCGAGGTGAGCGAGGCCGAGTACCTCTACGCGATCTCCGGGCTGCGGTTCAACTCCACGCGCGCGATCTACGACGGGCTCGATCGCCGCGCCGATCTTCTCGCTCGCTTCGTCCTCGAGGGTATCTTCCCGGACGCGTCCGCGGCTGCCTCACGTGTCGCCGTCCCGGCGGACTTCCCCCGAATCCACGAGGAAGAGCCCGCCGACAGCCGCGCCCGGCTCATCCGCAACGGCATGAAGCTCATCGGCAGCCGGGCGTACCACGAGATTGGCGTTGCCGATATTGCGCGCGAGTCCGGACTCGCCGTTGGCACCTTCTACAGCTACTTCAGCAGCAAGGAGGAGTTCCTTGCGGAGATCGTGGGACAGATCGGGCGACAGACGCGCCACTATCTGAGCGAACAGGCGCGGACCCACGCCACACGGCTCGAGCAGGAGGCGTACGGCGTGTGGCATTTCCTCTCGTACTTCAACGGCCACCCCGAATACTACTCGCTCGTCCGCGAAGCCGAGTTCGTCGCGAAGCCCTGGGTCCGCCGCTACTACGACGCCTTCGAGGCCGGGTACATGGAGAACCTGCCCTTCGCCGACGAGGCCGAGCGTCGGGTCGCGGCGAACTTCCTGATGGGTCTCTCGCACTACGTGGGGATAGAGGCGCTCCTGAACCGCCGGATCCCTGACATCCCCGCCTTCATCGCCGAGCTCACCACGCTCATGTGCACAGGAGTACGACCATGAACATCGTCTCAACCGGTCTCTACGTCCCCGGCGAACCCATAGACAACGCGGAGCTGATGAGACTCGCGGGGGTCGAGTTCGACGCCGAGCGGACGGAGGAAAAGCTCGGCATCGCGCGGCGCCACATCGCACACCTGCGCGGAATCGACGAGACCTCCGCGGACTTCGCGGAGAAGGCGGCGCGCGCGGCGATCGAACGCGCCCGGATACATCCGGACGAGATTGGACTCTTCCTCGTCGCAACCGACACGCCTGAGTATATCTCGCCTGCAACCAGCATGCTGCTGCAGGGACGGATTCAGGGCGGCCAGCGCCCCGCCGGCACCTTCGACCTGAACGCGAGCTGCTCGAGTTTCGTCGCCGCGCTCCATACCGCGCAGGCACTCCTGAAGACCGACCGCGCGATCCGCTACGCCTGCGTCGTCGGTCTCTACAACATGCCCGCATACGTTCGAGCCGGGGACGTCTTTGGCTACTCGATCTTCGCAGACGGCGCCGCCGCCTTCATCATTGAGGACGGCGACGGCTACCTCGGGGGCCAGCTCCTGTCCGACGGCACGCAGTACGACTACGTTGGCGTCTACTCGGGCGGTACGCGCCAGCCGGTCACCGCAGAACGGCTCGCTTCCGGTCAGTACGGGCTCGAGCTCCTGAAGCGCCTGCCCGGCGACCGCAACGTCAAACTCTGGCCCGGCATGGTCGATACGCTGCTCGACAAGATCGGCCGCAGTCGCGACCAGATCGACCACTACCTCTTCACGCAGATCAACAAGGCCGTTATCCACGAGGTGATGTCGGTCCTCGGTCAGCCGATCTCAAAGACGACGACCGTGATGGACCGCTACGGCTACACCGGCAGCGCCTGCATCCCCATGGCGTTCCACACCGCCGTCACCGAAGGCCGGATCACGCGAGGCGATACGGTCATGGCCGTCGCATCCGGGGCGGGCCTCGCCGTCGCGGCGGGGTGCTGGTTGTACTGAACATCCAAAGACAGTAGGGTAGAAACGTTCCCGGGCTCCCACGACACCAATGACGGCATCTCCGGGATGCATTCGTTCCAGTGGAGGCGGCATGAGCATGACGGCCGGCACGACCTATCTTGATCCTGCGCGGGTGATCATCGATCCCGGCGCACAGTACGATGCCGCGTCGCGCGCCTTCCAGGGTATTCCCAGTCTGGCGTGCGGCCGCGACGGACGGCTGTGGGCCGTCTGGTACGGAGGGCCTACGCCTGGCGAGGACGAGAACAACTACGTCATGCTCGCCGTGAGCTCCGACGGCGGTCGATCGTGGTCGCCGCCGCGACTCGTGATCGACCATGCCGACCCTCTGGTTCGCTGCTTCGATCCCGAAGTCTGGCAGGCGCCGGACGGGCGGATGTGGGTCTTCTGGGCCCAGCACGCCGCCGACAATCGCTTCGAGGGCTCACGCTCGGGCGTGTGGGCCGTTGCGGTCACCGCGTCGGATGGAACGGATAGTGGATCGTCGCGCCCGCAACGACTGTGCGACGGCGTGATGATGTGCAAACCGCTCGTGCTCTCGAGCGGCGAATGGGCACTGCCGGTCTCCTTCTGGCACCGGCGTGAGTCCGGGAGCGCAGCGATGGTCGTCTCATCCGACTCCGGGGCCACCTGGTCCGAACGCGGCGCCGTGGATGTCCCCGCGGAGGTCCGTGATCACGATGAGCACATGATCATCGAGCGCCGCGACGGATCTCTGTGTACCTGGGTTCGAACCCGCTATGGCATAGGCGAGAGCGCCTCCAGTGACGGCGGCCTGACCTGGAGCGCCCTGAAACCGGCCCGCGTGCCGCACGTCTGCTCGCGGTTCTTCCTCCGCCGGCTTCGCTCAGGCCGTCTGCTTCTCGTCCGTCATGATCCGGAGAGCGGCGATTTCGCCGACGGCACCTCCCGCGGGACACGGTCACACCTCACGGCCTTTCTCTCCGACGACGACGGCGCGACGTGGAGCGGTGGGCTGCTTCTCGACGAGCGTGACGGCGTCTCGTACCCCGACGGCGATCAGTCTGAAGACGGCGAGATCCATGTCACCTACGACTTCGACCGCAGAGGCGACCGGGAGATCCTCGCGGCGTCGTTCCGGGAGGAGGATGTGATGGCAGCCGACGCCGCTTCCGGGAGCCCTCACCGGTCCGCCCTGATCAACAAGGCCGGGTCCACGCCCGGGGGTTTTCGGGTGCTTCCGCACGACATTCCCAACCGGGGGATCCTGTTCGTAGACCACCAGGCGAACGGCCGGTCGGGGCACGGCGGGAACTGTCTGACGCAGTGCCGTAACGGCGACATCGTCGCGTTCTACAGTAACGTCTCCGGCGACCTGCACAAGGGACACGGGACGTTTGGATGGAGCGAGTACCGGCGATCCACCGACGGCGGGGCGACCTGGAGTGAGCCGTCGCAGCTCGAGTACTCACGCCGGGTGTACGACGGGGACGAGCTTGGATCC
>SKZO01000031.1 GCA_007127335.1 Spirochaetales bacterium
CGAGCCGGTCTACGCGCTCGCGGCCGACGGCGTGAGTCCCCCGGGGCAGTACGAGGAGATCGGCTATCGCGAGCTCTACGGGACCATCCCGGATGAGGAGCTCGCGCTCGTGAGCCGGGCCACCCAGATCGTGAGCTGGGACCGGAACACGGGGTTCTGTTCGCGTTGTTCCGCCGTCACGGAACCGGAGCCGGACGAGTGCGTCAAACGGTGTCCGCGATGCGGTCTCGTCCAGTACCCGCGGCTCGCGCCGGCGATGATCGTCGGTGTCGTGCGCGATCGGAAACTCCTGCTCGCGCAGTCGCCTCGTTTCCGCGGGCAGTTCCACAGCATCCTCGCCGGCTTCGTGGAGCCCGGCGAATCCGCCGAGCAGTGCGTGGCTCGGGAGGTCTACGAAGAGGTCGGAATCACCGTCGGTAACATCCGCTACTTCGGCAGCCAGCCCTGGCCGTTCCCTCACTCCTTTATGCTCGGCTTCACCGCCGAGTATGAGTCGGGCGAGCTCGTCATCAACCCGGCCGAGCTCGTTCACGCCGGATGGTACGGCCCGCACGAGCTGCCGGATGTCCCCGGTGAGGTGAGCATCTCCGGGCGGATCATCAACTGGTTCCGAAGCGAGTATGGATACAGGAGGCAAGGAACATGACCTGGCAAACCGGTACCATCAGAAAGGTTCATCTCGTGCGGCTGTCCAACGGCGAGGACCTGCTGCGCGGGCTCGAGGAGTTCGCGAAGGAGGCGGAAATCGAGCACGCGTCGATCCTCTGCGGTGTTGGATCCATTCGGACCTACCATACCCACGTCGTGCGTACAACGAACCTCCCGCCCGGAAACGACTTCGTGCGCGCGGAGGGAGCATACGACATCCTCAACGTGACCGGCGGCATCCTCGGCGGGCGGGTCCATGCCCATATAGACTACTCCGATCTGCACGTGGCACACGGCGGGCACCTCGAGGAAGGGACCGAGGTACTCACCTTCGCCTTCATCACGGTCGCCGAGCTCGACGGGATCGACCTGACTGACATGGACCACTACCTCGTGTGACGGCCTTTCCGCGAGGGTTCATCTGGGGGTGTGCCACGTCGGCCTACCAGATAGAGGGAGCTCCCGGCGAGGGGGGCAGAGCGCGATCCGTCTGGGACGAGTTCTCGCACCGGCCGGGGGCGATCCGCGACGGGACGACCGGCGACGTCGCGTGCGACCATTACCACCGCTACGCCGACGACCTGCGCCTTCTTCCGCAGCTTGGAGTCGGCGCCTACCGCTTCTCCGTCTCGTGGCCCCGCGTCCTCCCGAACGGCAGCGGGTCGGTGAACGAAGCCGGACTCGACTACTACGACCGCGTCGTCGACCTGCTGCTCGAGATCGGTGTGGAGCCGTTCGTCACGCTCTTCCACTGGGATCTCCCCCTCGCACTCGAGGAGGACGGCGGGTGGACGAACCGTCGCACCAGCTACCGGTTCGTCGAGTATGCAGATGTGGTGGTCAGGCGCCTTGGCGACCGGGTGCGGCGGTGGATCACGCTCAACGAGCCGCTCTCGGTGATCGGCGCGGGATACCTCGCCGGTCGGCACGCCCCGGGGTACCGGCATCCGCTCAAGGCGGTGCAGGCCCTGCACCACCTGCTTCTCGCGCACGGGATGGCGACCGAGGCGATCAGGGCGCTCGCACCGGAAGGCGCGGTGGGGATCGCAAATGCGTTCTCACCTGTTCATCCGCTTCGAGCAAAGGACGAACGCATTGCGCGGCGAATGAGCGCTGCGGTCAACGGCCTGTTCATGGATCCCGTCCTCAAGGGGTGCTATCCGCCCGGGCTCGCCCATGCGATCCGGATCCTCAACCGGGGCATCCGTCCCGGAGACATGGAGACGATTCGCGCCCCGCTCGACTTCATCGGCGTGAACCACTACTCACGGTACATCGCGCGCAGGACTTTCCTGCCCTTCATAGGGTTCCGCATCATGAAACCGGTCTACGAGGGCGTGCTCTTCACCGACATGGACTGGGAGGTATACCCGAGCGGGCTGTTCGACATCCTCACCTGGATCCGGGACGAGTACGACAACCCGACGGTCTACATCACGGAGAACGGCGCCGCCTACGACGACCGCAGGGTCGAAGAGGAGGTCGACGATTCCGATCGAATCGCGTACCTGAGTGCGTACCTGCGGCATCTGAGCGCGGCGATCGGCGACGGCTGCGACGTACGCGGCTACTTTGCCTGGAGCTTCCTCGACAACTTCGAGTGGGAGTACGGGCTGTCCAAGCGGTTCGGGCTCGTCTACGTCGACTACGAGACGCAGGAACGTATCGTCAAGAAGAGCGGACGCTGGTACGCCGAGGTATGCCGAACCGGGATCATCCGCGCGTAGTCTCGTCGCTCCAGATCCTGCCGTAGAGCTCCTTCATCTTCCGCGCAAGCGGAGCGATCGCCGTCTCCTCAGGGCCGGATGACTCGCGCACCCGCTTTGCGAGTCGGCGGTACTCGCGTGTGAGCTTGTGCATGCCCTTCTCGATCCTGCGGAGCCTCGAGTCGGCGCCCTTCTCGTCGAAATCGCCAAACTCGTAGTCGAAATCCTCAGTTATCTCGCCCCTGAAGGTCCGGTGCCACGAGACCGCAAGCGAATGACCAATGAAAGCGAGTCGGCCCTCCTTGCGGTACCTGCGGACGCTGACGTTGATGTGAACCTTCTCGAGCACCCGGAACGGACGCAGCTCCGCCGCCCGGCGGATGAGGTCGAAGTCCTCGGCATGGGTGACGTCTTCGTCGAATCCGCCAATGCGATCAAACAGGCGGCTGTGGATCATGATGCAGTACCCGGGCGCCATTGGATTTGTGTACTGGTTCAGTTTGACGTAGAGGTTCGCGAAGTTGTGCATGAGACGGTCGAGCGGAACGTTTGACAGCGGGCGCGCCTCGCAGGTGGCGACGTCGATCATGCGTTGCTGCATCTCGTTGTAGGCACGCTTGAGAAAGTGCCTGTTGAACTTCACGTCGGCATCAAGGAAGAAGTAGTACTCACCATTCGCCGCCTCCGCGCCGGCATTGCGGCCTGCCGCCGGCAACCCGCCGGGGACGACTCGTGCACCGTGCTCGTCTGCGATCTCGGCCGTGCGGTCGGTCGAGCTCGCGTCGGCGACGATGACCTCGAACTCGTCCAGAGTCTGCGAGTCGAGGCAGGCGAGCAGCCTGGGAAGGTACGATTCCTCGTTGAACGTGGGGATGATCACGCTTACTTTCACCATAGGGAGAAGATACCGCCGTGGAGACCCTGACGACACTGCTCCTCGCCTTCGCCGGGTACTCCGCGATGAACGTTGCGCAGGCCGGGCAGAAGATCGGGCTCGCTATGAAGGATGAGCGGCCGGGCGCCGGATGGCTGCTCTGGGCCGGGGCGACCGCGGGGACCCTCCTCGCCGTCGTGATCGTACTGGTGGCGCTCTCCATAGGCGCGGTATCGCTCGTGGGGGCGATGGCCGGAAGCGGTCTCGTGACCCTCGCCGTCTTCTCGAACCTCGTGATGGGCGAGACAATCCGTCGACGCGACGTCCTGGGTATCGTTGTCATCATCGCCGGAAGCGTGCTCGTCGGGCTTCATGCCCCCGAGCAGGGAGACCCGGCCCCTCGCTGGGCCGCGCTCCACCTGTTCGTCTCGATCCTCGTGCTCGCCTACGTCGCGGGCTCGATTGCCGGTGGACGCGGAGAGCGGGCCGGACTCGTCGTCGGCGGATTCGGCGGAGCGCTCGCCGGCGCCTCCATGCTCTACCAGAACGCGACCACGGTGACCGCGGAAACAGGCGCGCTCATCGAGTTTCCGCTCGCCGAAAGTCTTGACGCCGACAGGCTCCTCGATCTCGTGAACCCCTACCTCTTCATCTGGCTCGGGCTGTCCATGGCCGCCTTCTTCGTCCTGCAGATCGCCTACGGCCGCGGAAAGGCGATCCACGTCATCCCCGCCTTCAACGTCAACTTCATCGTCGTCCCCGTGGTGGGTGGCGTCGCAGGCTTCTCGGAGGCGGTACACCCGCTGCAGTGGCTCGGGGTCGCTGTCATCCTCGCCGGGACACTCGTCCTCACTGCCTCACCCGGGACGAGTGAGACGACTGATCAGGACATGTGATCGTCTTTTACAGCTTGTCGATCAGCCGATGCTCATAGCTTGTCTATGAGCGCATGTTGATCTTTCTTCAGAGCTTGTCGATCAACATGCTGCACTTGCCCGATGGGATGGGCAGCGTCTTTCGTTTCTTGCCGAGCACGTCGATCGTGAAGTAGTAGAGCTTCTCGCTTTCAAGGCGGATCTCCCAGCCGCGGCCGCTTTTGTTGCTCAGGATCGTGATCATGTTGCGCTTCAGCGAGAGGTTCTCTATTCCCATGATTTCGAGCGTTGGAACGATCCAGTCAACCGTCTTTCGGGGAAGGCTCACGTAGAGCCCTATCGTGTTCTCGATCATGAGCGTGACCGTAGCCAGGCCCACGTACGGCAGGTAGTCGGGGCGCGGCCAATCGCGTTTGCCGGGCCATTGGGCCGCACCGTCCTTGCGCGGGAGGTACGCTTCCCACACCTTCCCTCTGTCCTTGCCCTCCGGATGGAGCGTGTCCAGAATGTAATACAGATGGCGGATCGCGCACTCGCGGGCAAACTCGTACTTTCCATACTTCTCGAGCCCCTTGATGACCATGAAGGTGAAGGGGCTCAGGACCGATCCGCGGAAGCCGGTTCCCCGCTCGGAGAACTGCTCCTCGTCGAGCGCGAGCGACGGGAACGGATTCTCCGCGCCGAATGTCTCAGGGTTGCTCAGGTGCGCGATGAGCCGCTCCGACTTGTCCTCGTTCGGCAACTCCGCGAGCAGAGGCCAGAAGCTCGCGATCGATTTGACCCGGACCTGTTCCTGCTTCTTGTCCAGGTCGTAGTAGAGTCCGTCCTCATCGTTCCACATCAGATTGTTGATGCGGGTCTTCAGCGAGAAGAAGTGCCGGTTGTACCGGAAGCTGATCTCCTTGTCGTTGAGGATCTCGCCGAGCTGCGCCATATAGAGTGCATTGAGTGCCTGCTGTGCGTTGAAATCAATGGGGTACCAGGCGCCCTTCCGCGGCGAGTTGACCATCGTCGTCGCGGCAAGCGGCACCGCGTACAGTCCCGAATCATCCTTGAACGTGGTTTCGAGCCACGCATAGTACTTTTCGAGAACCGGGATGACCTCGCGGATACGCTTCTTGTTCCCGATCTTGTGGTAGATATTGTACTCCGCCCAGGAGAAGAGCGGTGGATGTACCCCTTCCGGGTTCTCTCTGGTCGTGACCGGACGACCGTCGCGGATCCCGTACTCGCCCCGGATCGCCCCCGAGTCCTCCTGCTTCGCGTAAAAATTGTCGAGCTGGGAGCCCGCCGGGTAGATTCGGTTGCTGTAGACGAGGAAGAAGGTCGCCATGACCGAGTCGAACTGCGACACGGAGGTGCTCTCCGGGTGCGCGAAGAACCGGTGTTCCATCTTGCTGCGGGCATGGGCCTTGCGCCAGTAGTCCGGCGACCACGCCCAGGTCTGGTTGTAGATATCCACGAAGTCCTGGTCGTAGAAGTGAATGCTCGGGAATTCGCGTTTCGTGCCGGCTGTGGCCGTTGTTGGTTCCTCTTTATACGTGTCCAATGTCCTGCTCTTTACCTTCCCGCGGATCCCGTGTACTGTTCGCCTACGGGTGAACCATTGCGTGAGCATACTTTGTCCCCCACCGCTTGTCAAATTTCCGGTTTTTCTCCGAGTTCAGACCACGAACTGTCCGGGTGGCGCCTGTGAGTCGGATACTCATCGCGGATGATGACGAACAGATCTGTACCATCGTCGCGCGGCTCCTCGATCACGACGGGCACACCGTCACGGCCGTCCATTCCGGTGCGGAGGCGATCGCGACGCTTCGCAGCGCACCCTTCGATCTCCTCCTGCTCGATCTCGTCATGCCGCAGAAGGGCGGCATTGAGACGATCATGGAGATTCGCGGCGAGATTCCGCGGATGCCCATCATCGTGATGTCCGGAAAGGTTCGTTTCGAGGAAGAGTCTATCAGCCGGCTCGTCCAGCACTACGGCGCGATCGCAAGTCTCGCGAAGCCGTTTTCGTCCGACGAGCTGCGAAGCGCCGTTGCCGCCGCGCTTGCCTGATCTGCTTGCTTGACATCGCATCCCTCCACGCGCATAGTGCTTTGCATGGATCGCAGCGAGATAGATCTGACCGCAGAGCTCGCGCTTCTCGACATGGACAGTGACGAGCGTGACCGGCTCGAGCGTGGAGTATTGGAGCTCCTCGAATACTTCGCGGCGATGAACGCGGTGGACATACGCGGTCTCGAGCCGACGACGCACGCGCTGCAGGAAGGGAACCGCCTCCGTCCGGACGATCCGCGGACCGACCCGTCGATCGCGGACGACATTCTCGAACAGGCGCCCGATCTCGAGGACCGGTTCATCGCCATCCCGAACGTCCTGTAGGGTTGCCCTCCATGCGCGCATCATCACCCGAACGCTGGCAGCAGGTACTCGCGAACTCAGCGTATGCGGACGCCCTGCGCAGCCGGGACAGCTCCATCAACGCCTTTCTGGAGATCGACACGGACCGACGCCATAGCCACGGCGACGGGACGTCGCCCGCCGCCGCAGGCCCGCTCGCGGCACTGCCGCTCGCGGTCAAGGACAACATCGCCGTCCGCGGATTCGGGCTCACCTGCGGCAGCAGAATTCTCGCGAACCACATCTCTCCCTACGACGCGACCGTCGTCGCCCGGCTCGTCGCGGCCGGGATGGTGCCCGTGGGGAAGACCAACCTCGACGAGTTCGGCATGGGTTCGGCGACCGAGCATTCGATTGCCGGGCCGACGAACAACCCCTGGGACGCCGACCGCGTTGCGGGCGGCTCATCCGGCGGGTCCGCGGCGGCGGTCGCGGCCGGCATGGTGCCGCTCGCGCTCGGCACGGATACCGGGGGCTCGGTGCGCCAGCCCGCCGCCTTCTGCGGGATCTACGGCCTCAAGCCCACGTACGGGACGCTTTCGCGCTACGGTCTCGTCGCCTACGCCTCCTCGCTCGAGGTCGCGGGGCTGCTCTCCCGGGACCTGGCAATCCTGCGCGCCGCCTACGAAGCGGCATCCGGTGCGGACGTCATGGACCAGACCTCGGTGAGTCTGCCGGATGCCGCCTCGCGCCCTTCGGACGAGGTGAGGCGTGTCGCGTTCCTCGGGGGCGAGCTGGGTCTGGACCAGCGGACGGCCGCTGCGTACCGCCGCATGCGTGACGTGGTCGCGGCAACGGGGGCAGCGGTCGAGGACATCGAGCTCGTGACCGCGGAGGCGGTCGTGCCCGCCTACTACACGATTGCCGCGGCGGAGGCGAGCGCCAATCTCGCCCGGTTCAACGGTGTGCGCTATGGCGAGCGGCCCGTCTTCGCGGAGAACCCGGAGGCGCTCGTGCGTCAGGCGAGAACCGAGGGCTTTGGTGATGAGGTGAAGCTGCGAATCCTGCTCGGGACCTACGTGCTTCGCAGCGGATTCCAGGAGCAGTACTACCAACGGGCCCAGCGCGTGCGCACCGCGATCAGGCGGGAGCTGGCGTCGGTCTTTGCCCGGCACGATCTGCTCGTACTGCCCGTGTATCCCACCGCCGCGTTCCGGCACGGAGAGGCGGAGCTCACCGCATTCCAGCAGAAACTCGCCGACCGGTTCACGACTCTCGCGAATCTCGCGGCGCTGCCGGCACTGAGCGTGCCTGGCGGTGTGTGCGACGGCCTTCCCGTCGGGATCCAGGCGATCGGTCCCGCTTTCAGCGAGGCGCGGCTCATGCGTTTCGCCGAGCTCGCCGCGGCCGAACTCCCTCCGCAGCGGCCGCCCGGGTACGAGATCGAGCTCTGCGATGAGGTCATCCCCGGAGGTCGCACGTGAGCTATCGTTCGTTCGTCGGCCTGGAAATTCACATCCAGCTGGCCACCCGGACCAAGGTGTTCTGTGGTTGTCGAGCGGCTTTCGGCGACGAGCCGAACACCAACATCTGTCCGGTGTGCGCCGGATACCCCGGGGCGCTGCCGGCGCTCAACGAGGACGCGATGCTCAAGAGCTACGTGGTCGCGCGCGCCCTCAACTGCCGGCTCTCGCCGGTTTGTGAGTTCGAGCGAAAGAATTACTTCTATCCCGACCTGCCCAAGAACTACCAGATCTCGCAGTTCGCCGCACCGCTCGGACGCGACGGCTACCTCGATCTGGAGTTCCGAAGGCGCCGCAAACGCGTGCGTATCCGCGAGTGCCATCTCGAGGAGGACGCCGGCAAGATGATCCACGCCGGTGACCAGTCGCTGCTCGATTTCAACCGGGCAGGGACGCCGCTCCTCGAGATCGTTACCGAGCCCGACCTCGAGATCGGCGAGGAGGCCGAGCACCTGCTCCAGGAGTTTCGGCGACTCGTACGGTACCTCGGCGTGTGCGACGGTAACATGGAAGAGGGGTCGCTGCGATGCGATGCGAACGTCTCGGTGAACGAGGAACGCGCCGGGCTTGGAACGAAGGTCGAGATCAAGAACATGAACTCCTTCCGTTTCGTCCGCAAAGCGCTCGACTACGAGATCGACCGCCAGCAGGACATTCTCGGGCGGGGCGGCACGATCGTCCAGGAGACCCGCCTGTGGAACGAGAACCGCGACGTCAGCGAGTCCATGCGGGTGAAGGAGTCGTCGAACGACTACCGCTACTTCCCGGAGCCGGATCTCCCGCCGTTCCAGACCGACGACGCCTTTCTGGCCGCGGTGGAGTCGTCCCTTGTCGAGCTCCCGCCCGAGCGCACCGCGCGGTTCGTGTCGCAGTACGAGCTGCAGCCGGCGCAGGCGAGCTTCCTCTGCGATGAGCGCGGAAGCGCCGATTTCTTCGAGGCCGCCGTTGCCGCCGGCGCACAGCCGTCCGATGCAGCCGTGTGGCTGATGGGCGATGTGCAGAAGCTTCTCAACCGGAGCGGGACGCAGCTCACAGGGTCGCCGCTCACCCCGGAACGGCTTGCTGAGCTTCTCGTGTTGCTCGCCACCGGGCGGATCCATGGAAAGCTCGCCAAGCAGACGCTCGAAGCGGTCTTCACCGACGACATGGATCCACGGCAGATCATCGCCGAGCGTGGCTGGGAACAGATCACCGATCCGGCGGCGATCGGGAAGATCGTTGACGCGGTGCTCACGGAGCAGCACGAGGCGGTTGCCCAGATACGGTCCGGCGACAGCCGTCCCCACGGGTACCTCGTGGGGCAGGTGATGCGCGCGACGAGCGGGCGGGCAGACCCCAGACTCGTCCAGCGCGTGCTCGAGGAGCGTCTCGCGCTCCAGTTCATCCAGGTGCTCGGCTTTGGCGGGGCGATCAGCGGGAGCAGGCGAGAGGACGGGGTAGTCGTGCCCGGCTCTCTCGAGTCGCTGATCCGTTCGCTGCGCGGGGATCCGGCGCTTCCGGCGGACATTCGCTACGATGAGCTCGACCTTGGCGGTTTTCTCAGCGAAGAAGTGAGTCCGCGGGACTGGGCGCTGCTGATTCATGCGATCGCCCGGCATGCGGCTACCGGCGACACCTCAGGCATCGTTATCGCGACCGGTACGGATACGCTATCGTACACGGCGGCGCTCCTGTCCTGGCTCTTCGGCGCCAGCCTGCCGATCGTGCTCACCGCGAGCGCGACTACCGGCGACACGGCGGAAAGCCGGGAGAGTCTCCGACACGCCGTGCAGACGGCTGTGAGCTCGGCACCCGGCGTCTCCGTGGTCTTTGGCGCGGAGCGCTACCCGGCCGTGAATCTGAAGTTCGAGCGGGTGCCCGGCGAGTCCGGCGAAGGGGCCTTTCGTACCTGGAACCGGCATGGAGTTCCCGAGCCCCGGGTCGGTCTCTGGACGAGTTTTCAGGGCTCCTCCGGCACGCAGGACCTCTCGGGATCCGCGCCGGATATCCCCGACGCCCAGATGCTTGCGGGGCGTCTCGAGGACGCGGCGCGCAGGATCTTCGTGACGAAGGTCTTTCCGGGTATGTCGGCGCAGGCGCTTGTTGCGCTCATCGACGCGGGGGTCCGGTACTTCGTGCTCGAGCTCTACGATACCGGTACCGCGAGCGTGCGCGAGACGCCATTCTCGCTGCGTCACGCGCTCGAATACGGCCACCGGCACGACGTCACGTTCTTCTGCACCTCGCAGCAGGAGGCCGACGTCGATTTTTCCACCTATGTCACCAGCCACGATCTGTGGCGCGGTGGCGCGATACCCATGGGCACGCTGACAACCGAAAGCGTCTACACCCGGCTCCTCGCGGTCCTGCTCACCGGCGTCGCCGGTGACGGATCCGACCCGGACGCCGTCGCCCACATCATGGAGAGCGGATGATCGATCGGATACTCGTGCAGGAGCTCGGCGAGCACGTCGGGCAGGAGGTCAGGCTCGCGGGCTGGGTCCATCGGATCCGGGAGCTGGGAGCGGTCTCCTTCGTGCTGATGCGGGACAGAAGCGGACTGGGCCAACTCGTCTACGAGGGAGCGGTCGACCTGGTGAACGAGAGCGTGGTCGCTGTTCGCGGCCGGGTCGAGGCGAATGAGAAGGCTCCCGGCGGGTACGAGCTTCACGTCGCTGAGACCGTCGTCCTCGCGCCGGCTGTCGCCGAGCTGCCGATTCCCGTCAACCAGGATCCCGAGACCGTCGGGATCGAGGCGCTGCTCGATCACCGCATCCTGAGTCTGCGGATGCCCAGGGTGCGGTCGATCTTCTCCGTTCAGTCGACGATCGTCGCCGCCTTCGCGGATTACCTGCGACGAGAGGGCTTCACGGAGATCAAATCGAGCAAGCTGATCGGATCGGGGACCGAAGGCGGCACCGGGCTGTTCACCGTCGACTACTTCGGTGAGCGCGTCTACCTCGCACAGTCGCCGCAGTTCTACAAGCAGGCCATGGTCGCAAGCGGCATGGAACGCGTCTTCGAGGTCGGCGCCGCCTACCGTGCGGAGAAACACGACACACCGCGCCACCTCAACGAGTACGTCTCGCTCGACGTGGAGATGGGCTTTATCTCCGGCCACGAGGACCTGATGGATCTCGAGACGCGGCTTCTCACCCATATCTTCGCCGCCGTCGTCGAGCGCAACGCGACCGACCTCGAGGCGTTTGACGCGTCCGTCCCGACGATCGAGCAGATGCGCAGCATCCCCAGGATCGATCACGACGAAGCGAAGGAGCTCATCTCCTCGCGCGGCGGGAAGAAAGTGTTCGAGATCAACCCCGAGGGAGAACGTGAGCTCTGCCGGTGGGCGCATGAATCCGCCGGGGTCGAGGCGGTATTCGTCTCAGGCTTTCCCCGCAAGAAGCGGCCCTTCTATACCTACCCCGAGGGGCTGAAGACGAGGAGCTTCGACCTCCTGTTCCGTGGGCTCGAGATCACCACCGGCGGCCAGCGCATCCATGAGTACACGATGCTCCGCGAGACGCTGCCGAAGTTCGGCCTCAGCGAGGCCGGTCTTGGCGACTACTGCTCGATCTTCCGCTACGGGTGCCCTCCGCACGGCGGGTTCGCGATCGGGCTCGAACGGCTGACCCAGCAGATTCTCAGGCTCGCGAACGTCAAGGAAGCTTCGCTCTTCCCCCGCGATCGCAAGCGTGTGCGCCCCTGACCCGCGATCGGGTGTCTCGTTGCGGAGCTGCCCACTGGGAGCCGTCCCCACTCTTGCCAACCACGGCACTCGGCACTACGATTGACCAATGTCGCGCCGTGCACTCGTCCGACTCGGTCTTCCGACGCTCATCTGCCTCGTTCTGATTGGATGCGCAACCGCAGCCGACGCCGGAGACGGGGCATCCGACGCTGAGTCTCCGGCCGTTTCCCCCGGGCTTCCGCCGGTCCCCGACGACCTGCCGGGCCGCAGGCTCTCGTATCCGAGACTGCTCGACGACCCCGAACAGGGGGCCCGCATCGCCGCCATTTCTTCCACGCGACCTCCTCGCCCGCGCACCGACCCGGAAATCGAGGGGTACCTCGAGTCGCTCACGCTGCGGCAGCGGATTGGTCAACGGTTCCTCGCGCCGGTTCCCGGAACCCGAATCGCGGACGGTGCCGGGAGCGTGATCCTCGATGTGGCTCCCGCCGGCTTCATCCTCTATCCGTGGAACTATCGGTCTGCGCAGGATGTGAGACGGCTTACCGAATCCCTCCAGTTCGTCGCCTCCTACGCGACTCCCGGCATCTCGCTCCTCCTCTGCGCGGACCAGGAAGGCGGCAGGGTATCCGCGTTCCGCTTCGCCGACTTCATCGGGCTGCCTTCGGCCGCCGCGCTCGCCAGGTTCGCCGATCCGTCGCTGATCCGGTCCGCGGCGCACATCACCGCAGCGCAGCTTCGGGAGCTGGGCGTCAACATGAATCTCGCCCCCGTACTCGACCTGTACGGGATCGCCGACGGCAGCATCATTGGCGATCGCAGTTTCGGTGATGATCCGTACCTTGTCTCGCGGTTCGTGCGGCCTTACCTGGACGCCTACCGGGAGTCCGGGGTCATTGCGACCGCGAAACACTTTCCCGGCCACGGCGTGACTACCGTTGACTCGCACCACGCGCTCCCGGTCGTCTCGACCACCAGGGCCGAGCTCGCCGATCATGACCTGGTGCCGTTCCGCGAGGCAATCGTCGCAGGCGTGCCTGCGATCATGACCGGCCATCTACTGTTCGATCGGGTCGATCCCTTCTACCCCGTGACGATCTCCCGCGTCTTTCTCCACGACCTGCTGCGCCACGAGCTCGGATTCGAGGGCGTTGTCGTGACCGACGGGCTGGAGATGGAGGCGATGCGCAGCAACTACTCGCTGCCGGAGACGCTCGTGCGGCTGTTCAAGTTCGACGTCGACCTGATCCTGCTCTACCGCGACTATCGCGTGGGCGAGATCGTGGACATGGTGGAGGAGCTCATCGCCGAGGGGCTGCTCACTGAGGATGACGTGAACCGCGGCGTGCGGCGGGTGCTCGCCATGAAGCGCGAGTACGGGCTGCTCGGGAGCCGCCGGTGAACGTGACGAGCGCAGCGATTACCCTCTTTCTCGTGATGGATCCAATCGGCAATGTTCCCATCTTCCTCTCCATTCTCGACGAGATCGAGCCAGGGCGGCGGCTTCGGATCATCGTGCGGGAGATGCTCATCGCGCTCGTCGTGCTCATCGCTTTTCTGTTCTTTGGCCGTCACATCATGAGCGGGCTCGGGATCAGCGAACCCGCGCTCAGCGTTGGCGGCGGCGTCGTGCTCTTTCTCATCGCGCTTCGCATGATCTTTCCGCGCACGGACGCGAATACCGAAAGTGGGGCGCGTGCCGACGCGATACCCGGGCAGGAGCCTCTGCTCGTGCCGCTCGCCGTCCCGCTCGTCGCCGGACCCTCCTCAATGGCGATCGTCATCCTCCTTGCGACTCAACAGCCGGATCTCATGCTGAGCTGGATGGTCGCGTTGCTCATCGCGTGGTTCGCGAGCGCAATGATCCTCCTTGGGGCGGAGGTGATCCGCAAGTACCTGGGCCGGCGCGTCATCAGAGCACTCGAGAGGCTCATGGGGATGATCCTCACCACGCTTGCCGTGGAGATGCTGCTGCGCGGCATCGAGGCGTATCTGTCCGGGTGAGCTCCTCACCGGGATCAGAGCTGCTTCTCGTTCTCCTGCACCATCCGGTTGACCGTCTGCAGCACCGAGTTGATGTCCGTGAGATCCATCGGGAGCATGAGCCTGGTGCTCGGCTTCGCGAGCTTGTGAAGCTCGTTGATGTAGCCCTCGGAGATCTGCAGGACGAGCGCCGCATCGCCGGCCTCGTTCTCGAGCGCGTTCGCTACCTTGCGGATGCTTTCGGCCGTCGCATGCGCGAGCGCGCGAATCTCAGCCGCCTGGCCTTCGGCCTCGTTGATGAGCCGCTGTTTCTCGCCTTCCGAGTCGTTCACAGCCTCCGTTCGCGCGCCAACCGACTCGTTGATGTCGCTCTCCATCGCCCCGACGCTCTGGGTGATTGCGGCCCGCTTCGTCCGCTCGGCGGCGAGCTGCACGTCCATCGCCTTCTGGATATGCGACGGCGGCCGGATGTTCTGGATCTCATAGCGGGTGATGCGAACGCCCCACGGATCGGTCGCCTCGTCGATGCTCTTCAGGATCTCCGCGTTGATCTGCTCGCGCTCGCCGAGCGTCTGATCGAGCTCGAGGCGCCCGATCACCGAGCGCATCATTGTCTGCGCGAGCTGGATCGTCGCGTAGCGATAGTCGGAGATGCCGTAGCTAGCCTTTTTCGTGTCGACGATCTTGAAGTAGAGCACGCCGTCGACCTCAA
>SKZO01000222.1 GCA_007127335.1 Spirochaetales bacterium
AAGATCGTGTTCGAGCTGCCGAAGATGTAGCCGCCGCCTGCGGCGGCGTGGTCGAGGCAGTAGCGGGCGCTTGCACGGATCGCGCTTCCGGGACCGTCCTGGAGGAGGCTGCACTGGACGTTGCCCATGAGCGCGAGTTTGCCGTGGCACCGGCGTTTTACCTCTGCGATGTCCATGCCGGCCATCGGGTCGACGGACTGGTAGGCTGCTGCGCCGAGCGCGATGTAGTCGTCGAGGATGGACATGATGTTGCCGTCGGTGTGGGTGAAGGGAATCGCCCCGCGATAGCGCACGTGTGCGATCGCTTCGGCAAGGTAGGGCAGGACGAATTCGCGCATCTGGGCGGGACGCAGGAAGGTTGTCTTGTTGTCGGCGATGTCGTTGACGAGCAGGATGAACTCCGCCCCCGCGTCGGCAAGACGGTCGATCGCAGCCTTCGCCGCGTCAAGACGTCGGCGTGCCTCTGCATGGATACGGTCGGGGTGCTCGGAGAGGTCGACTGAGAACGCCATCCAGTCGTCGATCGTCTCGATCGACCAGACGACCGACCCGACGATGCTTCCGACGAGCACGCGCGAGTCAAAGGCGCGTCGCGCGGCGGAGACTCCGTCGGGGTCGCTCCATGGCCAGAAGACCGGGAGCGCGTCCCACTCGTACGTCTCGATGATCCGTTCGTAGATATCCATGCACTGCGAGATCATCTCCTGCTTCGCGATCGACGAGCAGCCGTCCCAGGCGGTGCGGTCCGGGAAGGACAGGCCGAACGCCTCCTCCTCGATCTCGAACATCGTCTCGAAGTGGGGCGGTCGGTCCGGCTCCTCGAAGCGCAGGGTTGTGAGCATCCGGTCGCGTCCGGTCATGTGGCCTCCTCAGGAGCCCGTGCTGCCGTGCCGGGTCTCGCGCGCACCGGCCGGGCCGGCTGCGGCAAAGCTCCTCGTGATGAAGGGCCAGACATCACGCTTGTAGTAGCGGTGTCCGCCTTCGTTGACCGACAGCCGGCACCAAGCGGACGCGCCGGCAGCCTCGTAGATTTCCAGAAGGTGTGCGAACGACGCGCGTACGGCGTCGACGGGGAAAATGGGATCCTCGGTGCCTGCGACCGCGAGGAAGGGGCGCGGGGCGATGAGCCCGGCGACGTCCCACATCTCTGCGTGCCGGAGGATGCCCGGGATATAGTTGCACTCGCAGTGATGGATCGACCCGATCGAGTGTTCGAAGGTGCAGAAGTAGGATCCCGGGACGGCGGCCGTGATGCGCTCGTCGCATGCGGCGGCGAACAGGCTTACGGTGCCGCCGCCGGAGTTGCCGGTTATCGCGATGCGGCTCGTGTCGACTCCGGGCTGAGTCCCGGCGAAGTCGATGAGTCGGCCTACGTCGTGGACGCGCTCGCCGACGAGCGTGCGGCCGAACAGCAGGGCGTGCATCTGCATCGTCCGGCACGAGCACGTGTGGTCCCGCTCGCGTTCGTGCGCCCGCCGCAGGTCGGCGAAGGCGCGCATGTCCGGGGCGATCGCGACGTAGCCCTGCCGTACCGCCTGGAGCGCGATGTCGCGCTCGCCGTCTTCGATCTGTTCGCGGTCGGAGTCGGTGTCCGCGATGCCCACGTAGACGCGCTTGCCCGACTTTCCGTGGCCGTGCGGGGTGATCACGAGCGGACAGGAGTCCGCCGCCACCGAGCCTTCCGCCACCGAGCCTTCCGCGCGGTTCGCGTCCACCGGCGGCCGCAGCAGATAGAAGGGGAACCGGAAGTCGGGCTCGCTCTCGATCGTCCACTCTTCGCGTACGTGGTCGCTGAAGGTTTCGGTGCCGTGGAGCTCGGGGGCGAGATCGCAGGTGCCGCGCTCGGCGATTGCGTCGAGCCCCAGGAGGTGTCGCAGGACGGGGCGGAAGTCTGCCTGCCACTGCGCGACGTCCTGCGGGCTCGCGCCGCGGAACTCGTGGATGCGGGGTGTCGACCGGCAGAGGTAGGGTACGTACGAGTCCGGAGTGAGTCGGTCCGTCGTCGGGTCCGGGCTCTCCGCGGTCATCATCCGGTCTCCAGTGCGACCACCGTCACGATCGGATCGGGTGCTGCGGTTGGTCCGTCTACGACGCTCCCGTCCGACGACACGCTGAGGGTCTCCCCGTTGCCGAGTACGCGTGCGCTTTTCATCCGCATCCCGGGGAGGGTGATCCGCCCGTCGGCCGGCCAGTCGAACACGTGCAGGTAGACGGTGCCGTTCTTCGTCGTTGTCCGGCACCAGTCGATGTTCTGGACGGGGCCGGCCTTCGTCCCGTAGATCGCCTCACCGTTCCGCTCGAGCCAGGCGCCCATTTCTTCGAGCCGCTCGACGCTCGGCCGGGGGATGATTCCCTCTGCCGTTGGGCCGACGTTCAGCAGATAGTTCCCGCCCTTGCTCACGATATCGATAAGCTTGCGTACCAGGTCATCGGCTGCCTTCCAGTTCCTGTCGTTCGTCTTGTAGCCCCACGTGTCGTTGATCGTCGCCGGGGTCTCCCAGTCGAGCTCGACGAGACTGCCCGGGATCCGGTTGTCGCCGGCCGACGCGTAATCGCCGAGGCCGTTGCCCAGCCGACCGCAGACGAGGCAGTCGGGCTGGATCCGGTACACCGTATCCAGCAGGTCCTGGCTCTGCTTCGCGGTGATCTGCTTGGGCGTGTCGAACCAGATGAGCCCCACTGGCCCGTACTTCGTCAGAAGCTCTTCGAGCTGCGGGATGACGTAGTCGTGGATATACGAGTCGAAGTTCTGCGCCGAGGCGTCGTAGTCCCAGTAGTTTCCGTCTCCGTCGGGATGGTGCCAGTCCTGCGTCTGCGAGTAGTAGAACCCCATCCTGATGCCCTGCCTGCGGCACTCGTCGGCGAGCTCCGCCACGACGTCGCGCTTGAACGGCGTGCCGTCGACGATGTTGTACGAGGTGTGCTTCGACCCGAAGAGGCAGAACCCGTCGTGGTGCTTGGTCGTAAGGACCAGGTACTTCTGGCCGGCCTTCTTCGCGAGTCCCACCCATTCGGCGGCGTCGAACTCCACCGGGTTGAACTCAGGGGCGAGCTTTTCGTACTCACGCACCGGGATCTCCGCCCGGTACATGATCCACTCGCCGATGCCCGGAATTTCGTCACCCTTCCAGACGCCCGCGGGGATCGCGTAGAGTCCCCAGTGGATGAACATGCCGAACTTCGCCTCGCGCCACCAGTCGAGGCGCGGATCGGTGCGTGCTCCTTCTCGTTGACCCCGCGACGGGTCGATGGCCGGCCTCTGGCCGAAGCTGCCGAGCGCGTGGCTGAGGAGGAGGGTAATCGCCTCCGAGGGGGTGGTGTTGTGGTTCTTCGCGTGCTCTTCGAGCCGCCGGAAGATGCCGTCCGGAATACGTACGTTGAGATCCTGCATAGTTCCCGATGATAGGCGACCGACCGGATCTCGGCAACCGCCGCCGCACAGTGCCGCCGTGGCACAGTCGGCCGGCAAACCGCTTGGTTCGCCGGCGAAATCCCGGTACTATCCCCGCATGCGAAGGAGAGAGTCGTAGCGATGCGCGCAGTTCTGCAGGTGCTCGAGCTCATTGGCGGTCTTGGCATCTTTCTGATCGGCATGCGCTGGATGAGCGACGGAATCCAGCGGCGCGCCGGACACCGGCTGCGCGGGATCCTCCATACGATGACCGAAAACCGGGTCGCCGGGGTGCTCACCGGGATCGGGGTGACGGTGCTGCTGCAGACCTCGTCGGGCTCGACGGTGCTGCTCGTGAGCCTCGTCAACGCCGGGCTCGTGACGCTCAAGCAGTCAATCGGCGTCATCATGGGGGCGAACACCGGCACGACCTTCACCGCGTGGATGATCTCGATCGTGGGGTTCCAGTTCAGGATCACCGACGTGGCGCTCCCGGCGATCGCGATCGCCCTGCCGCTGCATTTCTCGAAGAGTCAGAAACTGCGCGAGTACGCGGATATCCTGATCGGGTTCGGCCTGCTCTTCATGGGACTCGATCTCATGAAGGAGGCGGTCCCGGACATCAGCGCCAATCCGGAGGCGCTCGCCTTCCTGCGCAACTGGTCCGAGTACGGGTTCTGGTCGGTGCTGATCTTCATCCTCGTGGGGACCCTGCTCACGATCATCGTCCAGTCTTCGTCGGCCGCCGTGACGATCACGATCACGATGGCCTTCCGCGGATGGATAGACTTCCCGGTCGCCGCGGCGATCGTGCTCGGCGAGAACATCGGCACCACGATCACCGCCTTCCTCGCCTCGCTTCCCATGGGAACGAACGCGCGGCGGGCGGCGCGGGCGCATATGCTGTTCAACCTGTTCGGGGTGCTCTGGATGCTCGCCGTCTTCTACCCCTTCACCCGGTTCGTCGACTGGGTGATGCCCGGCTCCGTGACCGACCCGCAGCATATCCCGCTGCACCTCTCGCTCTTCCACACCATGTTCAACGTTGCAAACACAGTCGTCCTGCTTCCCTTCGTCTCCGTTCTGCAGCGGATGGTCGTGGCGCTCGTGCCCGACCGAAGGCAGGTAACGACCACAGGGGCATACCGGCTGGTGCTGGTCTCCCCGCGGGTGCCGGACGCGCTCGACTCGAACCTCGTGACGGTACGAAGCGAGCTCTCGAAGATGTCCTCCCACGCGGTCGAGATGCTCGAATCGGTGATGGAAGCCTCGCGCGACCCCGGGCTGATGGAGAGCGTGCGCGACAGGCTCGAGGCGAGCGAGCAGTTCGTCGACGATATGCAGGAGGCGATCACCGGCTTTCTGACCGAGTCGATGCGAGAGTCGATCAGTGAGTACCAGGCGCGTTCGATCGCCGCGGCCCAGAGGATCGCACACGAGATCGAAGGGATCTCGGACGCGTGCTTCAGCATCGGGATCCTGCTCGACCGCCTGCATCGCAAGGGTCGCAGGCTGCATGCCGACGCCGATACCGAGCTCCTCTCCTACACCGAGCAGGTGATGGAGTTCCTCAGGTACAACGGGGACGTCCTGGAGCGCAAGATCGCCCGCCCGGACCTCAACGCGGCGGAGATGATGGAGGAAGGGATCGACAAGGTGCGAAAACGACTGCGCAAGCGGTCGCGGAAGTCCATTCAGCGCGATTCGGACACCGACGTCAAGGGTGAGCTGATCTTCATCGACATCGTGCGCCATCTCGAGCACATTGGCGACCACAGCCTGAACGTCGCCGAGGCGGTGACCGAGCTTGCGTGACGCTGCCGCGTTCGAGGCGGCACTGCGCCGTTATGCGGTGGAGCACCCCCGTGAGCAGGCAACCGTGCGCCGGTTTGTCGACCTGCTTGACCACGGACCGGCGGCCTTTCACCGCGACCATCTGCCCGGCCACTTCGTCGCGTCGGCGCTCGTCCTCGACCGGGATCTCACGCAGGTTCTGCTCACCCACCACCGCAAGCTCGGCATCTGGATACAGCTTGGCGGTCACGTGGACGGCGACCTTGATCTGCGCCGCGCCGCGCAGCGCGAGGCGGTCGAGGAATCCGGCCTCGCGAACATCGTCCTCGCCGGTCCGTCCATCGTCGACGTGGACATCCACCGCATACCGCCGCACGGAGGCGACCCGGCCCACGAGCACTACGACGTCCGTTTCGCCTTCTTCGCGGACCCTCGTGGGCGACTTGTCGTCAGCGACGAGTCGCACGACCTCGCCTGGGTGCCGGTCGAACAGCTCGGCGAGTACAGCCGCGAAGAGTCACTCCGCCGTGCCGTGCGGAAGGCTCTTCACGTCCTGCCCGCGCCGGTCGCGCCGGGCAACCGTGATTCCCCGAGGCGGGGGTAGTATACTCTCTCATGGAGCTATGGGAGGATATCATGCGTAGATCGATACTGGTTCTTCTCCTGGCGGCAATGGCCGCCGTGACGCCGCTTGCCGCCGCCGACGGTGACACTCACTCTGTCAGCGTGGGGATCAATCCGCTCGGATGGGTCTGGGGCTCGTACAAGATCGACGTCGGGGTTCCGCTCGGCGGCCTGCTCGAGATAGGCGGACAGCTCAACTACCTCAACTTCAGGCAGTTGGTGGGGCTGTTCGGGGTTGATACGGAAGGCGAGCCGGTGCCGCGGTTTCTCACCGCGGGACCGCTGCTCCGCGTTTTTCCGGCGCAGAACGCGCAGGGCTTCTTCATTGGCGCGCGGATGATGTACCTGCACATCAGCGTGCCGGAGGCCGACGAGTCGGTGAACGATATGACTGCGGGCGTGGACGTCGGATGGCGGTTCACATGGGACCTCCAGGGCCCGGTCGGACTTTTCTTCCAGACGCATCTGGGAGTCCAGCGCTGGATTTTCGGCGGGGAGATCGGGGAGACGATCGGCCGTGCGATCCCCATCCTGCCGACTTCGGGCATGCACTTCGGGGTGACCTTCTAGACCCCGTCCGCACCGTCTCCCTGGCCTGAGCCCCCGGCCTGAGCCCCGATTGCCGAGTCGCGGGCTCTGGCGTACACTCGTGCAATGCGTGCCTCAAGCCACATTCGCCGGATCACGGTGGAAGACATCCGCTTTCCCTACGCCGCGCTCGCCGCGGGGTCGGACGCGAACAACCGCGATCCGGACTACTCGAACCCCTACGTCACCGTCGTCACCGACGAGGGCGAGGGGGAGGGAGTCGGGTTCACGCTCGGTCGCGGCAACGAGATGGTGTGCGCGGCCGTCAGGGAGCTCGCGCCCGCGCTGATCGGCAGGCGGGTGGACGACATCGTCGACGGCTTTGCCGGCGTGTGGCGAGAGCTCGCGAACCCCTTTCAGTCGCGATGGATCGCGCCGGGAGGCGGCCCCTACCACATGGCCGCCGGTGCGATCACGAACGCGATCTTCGACCTCTGGGCGAAGCAGCGCCGGCTCCCGCTGTGGAAGGCGCTCGCCGCGCTCACCCCGGAGCAGATCACCGCCATGCTCGACTTCCGCTACGTCGACCATCTCCTCTCGCGCGAAGAGGCGCTCGAGATCCTGCGCGACCGGGTCGAGGGACGCGCGGAGCGGGTCCGCGAGCTCGAGTCGCAGGGGCTGCCGTGCTACCATACCACCTGGATCGGGTCCGGCACCGGCGAGCTGCTCGACCAGATTGAAGAGGTGCGCGCGCGCCGCGGCATAACGACGTTCAAGGTCAAGGTGGGACGCGACCTCACTCACGATCGCGAGCGCCTTGGCGCGATCAGACGAAGGTTCGGTGACGACCTGGTGCTGCTCACGGATGCGAACCAGGTCTGGACCGTCGGCGAGGCGATCGAGTGGATGCGCGCGCTCGAGGAGTACGGGATCGGGTGGATCGAGGAGCCCACGGCGCCCGACCAGGTCGACGGGCATCGCCGGATCCGCGAAGGGCTCGCGCGGACCGGGATCGAGGTCGTCACCGGGGAGAACTGCCCCAACTCGCACCTCGCGGCGCAGTTCATTGCCGGCCGGGCGGTCGACCGGTTCCAGATCGACGCGTGCCGCGTGATGGGCCCACCCGAGAACATCCTCATCATGCTCGTCGCGGCGAAGCACGGCGTACCAGTCTGCCCGCACGCCGGGGGCAGCGGTCTCGACGAGCTCGTTCCGCACCTCGCGGCGTTCAACCACGCCTGCGTGACGCCAGACCCCGACCGGATCATCGTCGAGCAGGTCGGCTTCTGCGCCGACTTCTTCTCATCGCCGGCGGTCGTCCGTGAAGGGCGGGTTGCCGCACCAGGCGAGCCGGGGTACCTCGTCGGCATGAAGCCGGAAGCCGCGGCCAGGTATCGTTTCCCCGACGGCCCGGAATGGGAGCCGGGCAGGACCACCCAGCCGCATGAGTCGTGACGGACGCTTCGAGCTCTACTATCACCACGGCTGGGCGCACCTCACCGTTCACCCGCCGCGAGAAGGCGGGCGACCGGTCTATCACGAAGAGGTGACCAATCGGATGCGCATCCTCGGGTGTCCGCACGTCTCAGCGCGCCTCGTTCGCGAAGTGGTCGAGCGGGCCGACGGGCAGCCGTTCCGCCTCGTGGAGTGGCCCGGCGGCGAGCGGCTGGCCTCTGCGATCTCCGTGGCCGTGGCGGAGGACGGCATGCGCGCCACCGCAACCGTGTCGCGACCGTTGAAGGGTGCCGCGCCGCCCACGACGGAGGACGTGCTCGACGCGCTTCGGGAGGCAGGGGTCGTGTACGGCATCAACCGCGACTCGATCGTTGGGCTCCTTGCCCACGCCCGGTACGACGAGCCGATCGAGGTCGCCACCGGCGACCCCCCGGTGGACGCGCAGTCGGCGACGATCGTCTATCACTTTGACCCTCATCGCGGCCGACCCTACCTCGTGATGGAGTTCGACCGCATCAACCTGCGCGAGCTCAACTTCGTGGAGAACGTAGTGGAGGGGGATCTCCTCGCCGAGCTCGAGCCGCCGGTTGCCGCGAAGGATGGGCGAAGCGTCGACGGGAGCCTTCTTCCGGCGCGCCGTGAGACCCGCGATGTCTTCCTCCTTGCCGGAGCGAACACCGAGCTTCGCGGAGGCGGGACGGCGATCATCGCCGCCGCCGACGGCAACGTGCGGCTCGCGAAGGGGACGGTGACCGTCGAGCCGCTCGTGACCGTCGAGCGGGTTGACTACTCGACCGGGAACATCCGGTTCGACGGGTCGGTCGTTGTTGAAAAGGACGTGGCAGACGGATTCGTCATTGAGGCCGGTGGCGACATCCAGGTTGGACGAGGCGTCGGTCGGGCGACGCTCAAGGCCGGCGGTAACGTCCTGCTCAAGGCCGGGATCAACGGGGCCGGAGAAGGGCGGATTGAGTGCGAAGGGAACCTCTTCGCGAAGTTCGTTGAGAGCTCTACCCTTGTCTGCCACGGGAACGTCTTC
This sequence comes from Spirochaetales bacterium, assembly GCA_007127335.1. GTDB lineage: Bacteria > Spirochaetota > Spirochaetia > DSM-27196 > SLST01 > SLST01. The sequence continues at coordinate 8,832 of SKZO01000222.1, forward strand.
GCGGAAGAGGCGATCATGCACAGCCATGTGACCACCTGGAAGCACTGCGTGCTGAACGGACGGCGCTCGGAGATCATCGCCTCAACGATCGTCGTGGGCGGCTCGCTCTGGTGCAAGAAACTCGGCTCGGTTGCCGAGGCGCCCACCCGGGTCTCGATCGGCGTGGACCCGGAGCTCCTTGGCGCGTTTCGGGAAACCCGGCACGAGCTCGAATCGACCGAGACACGGATCGGTGAGCTCGAGCGACAGGTCGATCAGATAGACCGCGCGATTGCCGACGGTCGGCAGGAGCAGAAGGTGCTGGACCTGCGGGTCAGGCTCGCCGACGAGCTCGCAGAGGCGCGTATCCGGATGCCCGAGCTGCGTCACCGGCTGCACGAGTACCGCCAGAGTCTCGAGGCGTCGCGTGAGAGCCGGCTCGTCGTGGAGGACACGATCTTCCACGGCGCGGTGATCCTTTTTGGCGCGAACGAGTATCATCCGCCGGAGAAGGGCGCGCGCAGGACGGTGCTTCGCCGCGGTGCCGAAGGGATCCTCGAGGAAGGGTTCAACCCGGCGGACAGGCCCAGGCTCGTGTTCGAGAATGCGTGATGCCGCGGATCCCCCTACGTGAGGGACTCGAGCCGTTCCAGCCACCGGTCGCGGTCGAACCCGAAGAGAAACTCGCCGTCGATTTCGAGCACCGGGTAGGGGACCCGTTCGCCGTACTGCTGCCGGAACTCCTGCAGCACCGGGCGCCGGACCTCCGGGTCGAGCGTGTCGAGGTAGACCATTGCGAAGGGAACCTGCTCTGATTCAAGGAGATCCCTTCCTTCCTTGCAGTGTTCGCACGATGCGAGACCGTAGAGGTAGACCGGCGGCGCATCCGGTCGTTCGGGGACTTGCCTGGATTTCGCGTAGGGCAGGGTCTCAAACATGACAACTCCTGTTGGTATCTCCCAGTATAGCAGCGCCCGGGCACGCCGTCCAACCGCCCAGCGACGGCACGCGACGGCGCGCGACGACGGCGCGAGGCGCGCCTTGACCCGCCGCCGTTCGACGCGTATAACTATGCGAGCCCGGCGGCTCCACCAATGAAAGGACACACCTTCCATCCCGCAGCTCCGTCTCATCGCACCGATCGCAGCGCGAGACAACTCGGCCTCGCGATTCTGATCCTGCTCTTCACCATCCTCGTAGGAACCGCTGGATTTGTCCTCATAGAGGGCTGGTCGGTCGGGGACGCCTTCTACATGACGATCATCTCGCTCACGACAACCGGCTTCCGGGAGGTGCGTCCGCTCTCGTCGGCCGGGCGGGCGCTTACCGTCTTCGTGATCATCGCAGGTCTCGCTTCACTGGCCTACGTGGGCGGGCGTGTGCTGCAGCTCGCCCTGGAGCTCTATCTCACCGGGAGGAGACGAATGGAACGACAGATACAGCGCCTTCGCGACCACGTGATCCTCTGCGGGTTCGGACGGATGGGTCGCCACATCGCGAACGATCTCGCCGAAGCCGGCGTGCCCTTCGTGGTGATAGAGTCGGACCCGCAGATGGACGCCGCTCTCGAGGACTCGGGCTTTCTCTATATCATCGGCGACGCGAGCTCGGACGACGTGCTCAGGAAGGCCGGGGTTGAGCGTGCGAAGGGGCTCATCGCCGTCGTATCGAGCGACGCGGAGAGCGTCTACACGACGCTCACGGCGAAGTCCTTCAACCCCGAGATCACCGTCGTGGCCCGCGCCGTATCCGACGAGAGCGAGCCCAAGCTTCGGATCGCCGGTGCCGACCGCGTCATCAAGCCGTACGAGCTCGTCGGACGCCGGATTGCGCAGCTCGTGATCAGGCCGGCCATGGTCGAATTCGTCGACACGATCGCCCGGTCCACGACCGGTGAGATCACGATGGAGGAGATAACCGTAACCGGGGAGAGCTCACTCGTCGGGGTGGCGCTGCGCGACACGACGATCCGAAGCCGGCTGAACGTCATTATCGTGGCCATACGACGCGAAGGTCAGGACCTCATCTACAATCCCGGGCCCGACGCGAAGGTCGAACGAGCCGACCGCCTCGTCGCGATTGGACGAAGGGAGCAGCTCAGAGAGCTCAGCCGGCTCTGCGGCGTCGAGGCGCCATAGATGATCGCCCAGGTATCGCTTGCCGCGGTCTACTTCCTTGGTGCGCTTGCTTCAGGCTATCTCGCCTTGCGGGCCTGGCACCGGGACAGTCCGGTCGGGAAGGAGCTGGCGTGGTTCGCGCTCTGCGTCGCCCAGTGGTCGTTCTTCTACGGTTTCGAGTCGCTTGCCGGGTCTCCGGAGTACCGGGAGCTCTGGTCCCAGATCGCCTACATAGGCACGTACGGGGCGGTCGTGTTCATCCTGCGTTTCTGCGTCAGATGGCTTCGTCCCCGGCTCGCCGGCGCCTGGATGACCCTGCTCTGGATCGTTCCGGCCTTCATGGTCGTCGCCGCATTCACCAACCCGCTCCACCGTCTCGTGTGGGCCGACGTCCGTCCCGCGTCCGTGGACTTCGTCTACGAGTATGTCCACGGACCGCTGTTCTGGGTCGGCGGGGTGTACGCGTACCTCCTGATCGCCGCATCGACGGTGCTGGTGGGAGTCGGCGTCGTCCGCCGCACCGGGATCTACCGCAAGCAGGCGCTGCTCGTCCTCTGCGGGATCGCCGTCGCGATCGGCGGCAACGTCGCCTACGTGTCGGGCGCGCTCGGCGACTTCCCGCTCGATGTGACGCCGCTCGCGCTCGCGCTCTCCGCCGTGTTCCTCCTCACCGGGATCTCGCGGGCACGGCTCCTCGAGCTCGTATCCGCCGCGCGACATCGCGTGGTCGACGTCATGCCGGACGGGTTGATGGTCCTTGACGAGGAGTTCCGGCTCGTCGACTGGAACCCGGCCGCGCTTCGGCTCTGGCACATCGACCGGTCGGTCCTCACCGGGGTTCCCGTCTCGGAGCTCGTCCCCGGCTGGGACATCGGCGTCCCGGCGGACCCCCCTGACTCCTTCGTCGGGACCCTCGAGCAGGGGCACGACGACATGGTGTGCCACCATATCGACGTCGAGCTGTGCCGGCTCGTGGGACGAGGCGGCGCGTCGCGTGGCTGGATCGTGCTCTTCCACGACTCGACCGAGCTGCGCGCGACCGAGCGCAGTCTCCAGGAGGCGAACACCCGGCTCGAGGCGCTCAACCGTGAGCTCGCGCGCCAGGCGGTGCACGACAGCCTCACGGGGCTCTACAACAGGAGCTATCTCGACGAGGCGCTCCCTCGCGAGATTTCCCAGGCAGAGCGGCTCCAGGCGTCCGGGGATACCTCCGTTGGTCTGCTCATCCTTGACGTCGACCACTTCAAACAGGTCAACGACGTGCACGGCCACGCGACCGGTGATCGCGTGCTCATGCACGTCGCCGCACTCGTGCGCGCGCAGGTGCGCGCCGGCGACATCCCGTGCCGGTACGGCGGCGACGAGCTGGTTGTCGTGATGCCGGGCGCAAGCTCGCAGGAGAGCGTGCGGGTGGGCAGGCGGATCTGCGAAAGCATCGCCGCCTCTCCGTTTCGCGACGGGCAGAGGCAGGTCGCCGCCACCGTATCGCTCGGGGTCGCCGTCTATCCGGCGGACGCCACCGACGCGACCGACCTGCTGCGCCAGGCCGACCGCGCGCTCTATGCGGCCAAGAATCAGGGCAGGAACCGGGTCGTGGGGGCCGACCTTGTCTGATCTTCTGTCCGGAAGCGGCCCCGGGTTCGACGCCCTGACGCCGCAGGTGGTGATGGGCGCCGTCGAAGACGCTTTCGGGCTGCGCCTTGACGGAACGCTCCAGCCGTTCTCGAGCTACGTCAACCGGGTCTACGGCCTGCGTACCGACGCCGGCGTCGAGTACGTGGTGAAGTTCTACCGTCCCGGACGGTGGCAGATCGACGCCATTGCCGACGAACACGAGTTCGTCCTTGACTGCGCGCAGGCCGAGCTGCCGGTTGTCCCGCCGCGCGCGGACGGCGACGGGTGCACGCTGCAGGTGGTCGGGCTCGACGGCGCCGAGGGGCCATGCGAGTACGCGTGGGCATTGTACGAGAAGCGCGGCGGGCGCGGGTTCGACGCGGAGTCCGAGACCGAATGGCTCAGACTCGGCGCGCTCGCCGGGCGGCTGCATACGGTCGGGCGCCTGCGCGACAGCTCGCATCGGCTGGTCTGCACACCTGGAGGTTCCACGCGTCGCTTCGTGGACGAGCTTCGTTCGGCGCAGGTCGTGCACGAGGAGGTCCGCGAGGACTTCGATGAGATCGTGGACCGGGGGCTCGAGCTCATCGAGCCGCTGTTCCACGACGTCGAGCTGCAGCGGATCCACGGCGACTTCCATCGCGGGAATATCCTCGACCGGGGCGAGGAGGGGCTGCTGCTGATCGACTTCGACGACACGATGATGGGCCCGCCCGTCCATGACCTGTGGCTTCTGCTGCCCGACCACGCATGGGCGGCACGGCGCGAGCTCAACCTGATCGCCGAAGGATACTCGCAGTTCGGCGAGCTCGACCCCGCGAGCCTGAGGCTGATCGAACCGCTTCGGTTCATGCGGATGATCTACTATCTCGCGTGGAGCGCGCTCCAGCGGGACGACTACCGCTTCGTCGAGGCGAACCCGGGGTGGGGGAGCCGAGCCTTCTGGGTCCGTGAGGTCGAGGATCTGCGGGTTCAGCTCGCCGCGGTTGTCGAAGACACCGCGTAGATCGCAAAATACCGACAATTATCGCACGTTTCTCATAGTCAGGCGTCGATGTGCGTACTATTCTTGCAGGCAATACCAGAGGAAAAGAGGTGACCGATGGCTGATCTGAACGCAATTTCCGAGGCACTCCAGAAGGGCAAGGCGAACGACGTCAAGCAGATGGTGCAGGCCGCCATTGACGAAGGCGTCACCGCGCGCCAGGTGCTGGAAGAGGGCATGATGGCGGGAATGGACGTTGTCGGGCGCAAGTTCAAGAACAACGAGGTGTACGTTCCCGAGGTGCTGATCGCCGCGCGGGCGATGAACGCCGGGATCGAGATTCTGCGGCCGCTGCTCATCAACGAGAAGGTCAAGCCGCGCGGCACGGTCGTGATCGGCACGGTCAAGGGCGACCTGCACGACATTGGCAAGAACCTGGTCAAGATGATGATGGAAGGCAAGGGCTTCAACGTGATCGATCTTGGGACCGATGTTCCGGTCGAGAAGTTCCTGTCCGCCGCACAGGAGAACGAGGCGGACATCATCTGCTGCTCGGCGCTTCTGACGACGACGATGACCGAGATGAAGAAGGTCGTCGAGGCCGCCGACGAAGCCGGCGTGCACAAGCAGGTGAAGATCATGATCGGGGGCGCGCCCGTCACGCAGCAGTACTGCGAGTCTATTGGCGCCGACGCCTATACGCCGGATGCCGCGAGCGCCGCGGAGAAGGCTACCGAGCTCGTCTCGGCGTAGATCGTCCCGCCTCTCTTACGCTCCGCGATGGGCGCTCGGCGT
>SKZO01000377.1 GCA_007127335.1 Spirochaetales bacterium
ACCAGAAGGACAAGCCGACGCAGCGGCCGACAATTCGATGGGTCTTCATGATCTTCGAGGACGTGTTGCTCTTGTATGTCAACGACCGCGGAGTAACCACAAGAGCACCCACAAACCTCCGAGAGGAGCATCGAATCGTTCTCAGGTGCCTCGGACCGATCTACGAGAAAATGTACTTTCTCCGATTATGACCCTTGAAAGTGGGGTTACGCTTACGAACAACGGGTTCACTCGCACGGGGCACACCTTCATCGGTTGGGCAACCAGTGCTGGAGGATCGGTTGTCTACGCCAATGGAGCCTCGTATACGCACACGATAGCGAGCAACCGAACCCTCTATGCCAGGTGGACGGTCAACTCCTATAGCATCGTCTTTCACGCGAACGGCGGATCGGGCACGATGGCGAACCAGCAGGTCAACTACAACCAGACGGTCACGCTCAACAGCAACACGTTTACCAGACAAGGTTTCCGCTTTGACGGCTGGGCAACCAGCGCGGGAGGAGCGGTTGTCTACACGAACGGAGCCTCGTACACGCACACGATAGCCAACAACAGAAACCTGTATGCAAGATGGACTCAATGGCAGGTAGGAATGGTAGGCCCCGCCGGCGGAATCGTGTTTTTCGATCAGGGGTCCTATCATAACGGGTGGCGGTATATGGAGGCTTGGACAGCCGATGAGAGCGGCACATCTCAGTGGAAAAGGAGCCTGACCTCGACACCCGGCACGGAACAGCGTATTGGGGCCGGATACACGAACACGTATTCTGCGATGACCGGTACGGAGCATCCGGCAGCGGCCGTTGTAAGGAGCGCAACGCATGGGGGATACAACGACTGGTTCCTGCCGTCGAGGAATGAGCTGAACGAGATCTACTTACAAAGAGGAGTTATTGGTGGCTTCGCGTCGGCCGATTATTGGAGTTCCTCCAACCAATCGGAGCCCAGCGCGTGGTACCAGAACTTCGCCAACGGCAATCAGTACTACCAACCCAAGGGCCAAAGTTTCAGGGTCCGCGCCGTCCGGGCTTTCTAGCCATTGAGCGACTTGGCCAAGTCTTCGGGCAGAAGCGGGTGCATGGGGCGGCAGCCCCCTGCCGGAGACCGGTTTTCGTCGCGCTCTACTATGACCTTCCGGTCTACCAGGACGTGTATCGGCTCATCCTCACGCTCTTTGAGATCGCCATGGAGTTCCCCCGGGAGTACGAATACACGCTTGGACAGGCTTGAAGCGCGACGGGACTGTTCTGGTTCGGTCGGATCTACCGGGTGAATATGGTGAAGGACAAGAGTGAGTATCTCGAAGGCCAAGCGGTTGGTGTCAGTTATGGAGAACCCGGCCGTTCCTTTTCCGGAGCCAACAATACCGGTTGTCCGCCTTGTATACGCGGGATGATCGCGTACTGCGTCGCTTGCGGAGCGCACCGTTCAGAGGAGGTCGCTGACCCTGCGCACGGGTGAGTAGAATCCGGCGTCTATCATACGGGCGAGGATCACATCGGCCTCTTCCGATGTGATGTTCTTGTCCGTGCAGAGCGCCTTGAGGATACCGATAGTCCCCGTCACCGCGACTCGCCGCTCGGCGCAGGAGCTTCGGGCAGCCCGGTCGTCCGTTGCGACGATTCCGGCGCGATGACGCGCGAGCGCAACGCAGGACGCCTCGCCGGAACCGAGGGTGCGAAGGAGTTCGACGAAGAGCTCGTTCTCGGGCATCGTCATCGGTTTGGCGGGCAGGATCCGGCCCGCGGCGAGTGCTTGCTCCACCACCTTGAGCTCGGAGTAGCCGCGGATGCGACCGGCCGCGAGCTCTGCGCGGACCTGTTCGGTCACGCGCAGGGATCGGACGTATCTAACCACAATCAGATCGAAGGCACCGGACAGGCCGAAGTTCGAGAGCGTGACCTTATCGAAGAAGCGGTCGGGCAGCCCGTCAGGCATGCCGATGATCGTCGGCCGACATTGCAGTGCCCTGGTCAATACCGTGTTCAGAGAGCTATCGCCGCGTCTCCAGAACGTGCATGCCGAGCGACTCGGCCAGTTTGCCGATGGTGATGAACCCGCCCTCGAACGCTGCGAGCGCGCGGGCCTGCTCGACCGGCAGCTCGTCGATCGGCACGTGATAGCAGGCCGCGATCGCATCGCGAACAAGCCGCCCCTTGCTGGTCCCGCGTGCCGCCGCGAGTCGGGATAGCTGCTCGTTCGTCGCGGAGTCCAGCTTTATGTGCAGAGTCGTATCGTGCGCCATACCGGCCCCCATGCGGCCAATTTCATGGCCATATATACCACATTCGGTACATCTCATGAAGTCGCTGCTCGACTCGCTCATCACGAAGTACTACGCAGGGACATGGGTTGCGTCATCGGCCGCCGTGCCGGACAGACCGCTGATTGGCCTACCGCGGCGGCAAGTCTGGCGACACGCGATCGGGCTACAGAGCTGCGATTTCCTCACGCGTAAGACCGGTGACATCGGCGATCACAGCAATGTCTATTTCCCGCTCAATCATAGCCCGGGCCGTCTCGCGCTTAACTTCCTGCCGGCCCTCTTCGCGGGCCTCTTCTTTGAGACGCTCTCCGTATTCCTTCAACTTCGTCGCAAACATGGTCTTCGCCTCCCGCGCGCTCCGGATCGGTTCGATGACCGCGGCTTCACCGGCGGTGCCGGCCAGGTAGTTGCTCAACCACCGCCCGAATACTTCGAACAGCTCCGGGGCCTCACCAGATAGTATAGCCATAAGCTCATCGAGCGTCTCTGCGAGCTTCTGTGGGTCGGCGTTCTCTACGTAGAAGACTGCCGCGACCGCGTTGTGGATTCGAAGAAGCGTTTCGGTGGAGATCTCGTTGACCAGGATCGGATAGTAGGTCAGGTGCGGGATGAACGCTTCGGGGATCTCCGGTCGGATCATTTCGGCCGTTGATCGGGCCGCGCTCCACCGTGAATCACCGGTATAGAGGAGCAGCGGAAAGACCGCGGGAAGCGGCGGTTCCTGGCCTTCGGTAACCAACGACGCGTACAACTCGGCCACGTAGCGCAGGAAGCGAAGCGCCATCAGCGGATCGACCGACGACTGGAACTCGATGAGGAGATACAGGTAGACCGGTCGGCCCCGAAAGGAGAGCTTCCAGATCACGTCGGACTCGCGCCGCGCGAACTCCTCGGAGACGAAGGTCGAGTTCACCCGCTCGAGCGTGGAGAAGTCCAGTTCCTTCACGAACGGCTCGTCAACGAACGACATGAGAAGACGCTCCACGAACCCTGGATGCGAGAAGAGGTACTTGTAGCGCCGATCGTGGTCGTCTGCGATTGAGGTCTCCAACCTGTACTACGCGGGGAATCGGCGTGTTGCTTCAACTATGGTCAAAACGTGCAGCCGGATCACGGCCCGCCCCGCAGGTCGGCGAGTCGTGGCCGATCGAACTGCTGACCGGGAAGAAGGTTACTTCCGGGAGGAACGACCCGACGTCCCGGTCATCGGTTGGCAGATTCTCTTCCCGGGCGAAGCAACCATATCTGGAGAAGGTCTTCACATCGGTTCCGGCGCTGATCGGAAAACGGATCAAGTACGTGAACATCGATCCGGACGCCCGTTCGCGGTAACTGAAGGCCGCCATCGACCTGCTCGCCACCCGGGGGCGGATGCGGAGGATCAACCGCGCCCCTCAGCGCGTATCCGCCTGCAGCGGGTTCATGCGCCTGAGTTGCGGAAAGCGTGCAAAGTCCGCGTCGTTCGTCGCGAGCACCGCGTCGAGCTCAATCGCAAGCGCCGCGAGGTGGATGTCGGTGACCATCTTCGGCCCCGCTCCGGAGTCCAGGAAGAGCTCCCGCATCAGCTCCGCGTGCCGAAGCCCTGGCGTCACCAGTCGGACCGAGGGTCGTGCGAGAAGCGCGGACACGCGGGCAAGCAGATCCTCCGGTCGCTGCGGAGCCGTCGTAACCTGAGGACTCGACATGAGCCGAACGAACCCGAGAACGACAGCCCAGTCGATTCCGATCGGCTCCGGACCGTTGACCGTCTGCTCCCACCAGCGGCGAGCACGCTCGTGGTCCG
>SKZO01000051.1 GCA_007127335.1 Spirochaetales bacterium
GCGATCAGCACGCGCGTTCGTGCGCGGGACCGTCTGACCATCTACAGCCTCGCGATGAAGAAACCCAGGCCCACGATGATGATGGCGCCGGAGGCGGCGAACTCGAGCACCGTGCCCACCAGGCGTCCCGTGTTACCGTGAAGCCGCGCGAAGACTCTGGTTCGCCCAAGGATGACGGCGGAGGACAGGACGCTCATCGTGAGGAAACCGCCGAACGTCACCCCGAGCACCATGAAGATCATGAACGGCAGAACGTTGTTGGCGACTCCGTAGACGAGCAGGATCGTGCTCACGGGGCAGGGAACAAGTCCTACCGAGAGCGCGAGCAGCCAGGGCGGCCGCTCCGGTTTCTCATTGCGGCCATGATCGCAGTCCGCGTGATCATGGTGGTGGGTGCGGACGTGGGACAGCAGGTGAACGATGCCGAAGAGCGCGATCAGGCCGTAGCTGACCAGCTCGAGAATCCGCGGCCCCTGCGTTCGAAATGCGGGCAGGACGGTACGCAGAGCAACATACCCGAGGATCACGAGCGCGAGCGCCGCCAATGAGTCGACGATATTCACGATGCCGCTGTAGAGGAAACCGTCACGGAGCCTCGAGTCGCGACCGGAGAAATACGAGATTGCGAACACCTTCCCGTGCCCCGGGCCGACGATGTGGATGACCCCGAACAGCACCGCGAGCAGGAACGCCGGCAGAATCGATCCGAGCCTGCCCTCGACGACGTCGCGGCTGAGCGAGGCGATCGACTGCTGGAGCGATCGCGACCAGTCCCGGATGAACTGAGGAGCAGTCCCGCGGTAGATCTCCTGTGGCGCCGGTTGGCGCTGCGTCTGAAAGGGATTCTGAGCGAATACGGACGTCACGACGGCGAGCATCGCAACGACAACCACGGTACGTCGGACCAGTGTCATCGAAGCGCGGTCCTCACCGCCGGAACCCGGATCGTACCCCACCCCTGACTTGCCAGCCGCAGCGTATCCGACCGGAGCTGCACCGTCCTGCCGCTATGCGCGTACCGGTCGCGCGCCCCCTCCGAGAGAAAGTCGATGAAGTAGCTCACGTCGAAAAAGGCGATCACGGTGTCATCAAGACGGCCCCAGGAGAGCCGCAGCGGGATCGTGAACTCGTAGATGAGTCGGCCCCGCTCGATGCGGGCGTCGAACGAGTCAGCCTGCGGGACCTCGACCCGGTCCTGCCCGGCGAAGACGATGAGAAAATAGTCGAGCTGGACGAGATGAGCGAACGCCTCATCGTGAATACGTTCGACCTCCGCCGGCGAGAGATTGCCGTCGAGGTCGTCGTCGAACATGAAGATCATCTCAGCGCTGTTGAACTCGTCGAAGGTCCAGGTCGCCGTCAGACCCGAGAGGCCGCCGCCGTCCAGATGGAGCTCGATCGTGCCGTCGATCCACATGTGCGGATGGGCATGCGAAAGTACCGGGAGCAATATGAGAAGCGCCAACGGCGCGAGAAGCTTTCGATCCATGGCCCTAATCTACACTTCGGCAGCGACTCTGTCACGGTTGAGCCAGGAGGAATCCGGTGATCCGTACTTGGCGATGTTACGTCGTAACACTATCATTGTCATGGAGGCTCTATGGCGTCACACCGTCGCAAGGAAGAGACGATCACGTTCAAGGTCGACGAACGCCTGGCGGAGGCCATGGCTGGGATCGAGAACCGTTCTGCGTTCATCCGCAACGCGATCCTCAGCGCGCTTGGCAACACCTGCCCGGTATGCCGCGGGAGCGGCATCCTGACCGTGTCACAGCAATCGCACTGGGACGAGTTTACCAGGCACCACCGCGTCGCCGAGTGCCTGGAGTGCCACGAGGCGCACCTCGTCTGCGACCACGAGGGGGCCGCTCGGTAGAGCGGCCGCTCAGTAGAGCGCGAGAGCGAACGAAATGCCGAGTCCCCACGAGATGCCGAAACGGCGACCGAACAGGAGCTGCAACTCGGCCTCACTCAAGCCCAGGTCCGCGAAGAAGACGCGGTAGTCAACCGTCGAATAGGTCAGACCGAGCTCTGCGAGCGGCGTGATCGCGATGGGCCCTGCGATGAACCGGTAGCCGCCGCGCACCCCGCCGTAGAAGCTGTTGCCCGTGGCCTCACGCCCCTCGTACCTGAGCCGAAGCCGGGAATACGCGAGCCCGGGGCCCACGAAGAATCCGTCGTGGACGCCATTCGGGAAGTAGTGGGCGCCTGCCGCTCCGCCAATCGACGTCACATTGAAATCGACGTCACGGAGCTCCGGCTCGAGCGCTTCGACAAGCAGCCAGAGAAGGCTCCATCTGAGGTTGAAGTAGGCGGGCTGGATGAATACCGAGACGTCCGGACTCACGCCGAATTCGACCGACCCGGTGTAGACTCCGACGATTGGCGACAGGAGATTCGCCGAGAGCAGCACCGCGTTCTCATACGGGTTCTCCTCTGCCTGAGCCGCAACCGGGGCCGCAACGAGAATCGCCACGGCAACCACCAGCATCACTACGCCATGTCTGTGTTTTCTGAGCATAGGTTCCTCGCGAGACACCTTAGCCAATCAGTCAGACAATGTCCACCGTCCCCGCCGAGACTCGCCGGGTAAACTTTACCGAATTGGATTGATGAACCGGCCTGAGAGCAGTATGATCTGGGCATGTTCTGCCGCCGTGCGGTCTGGACTCTGATGCTGTGCGCTGTCGCAGCCTCCGGTGCAGCCGCGATCGAGTTCCACGATTACTTCATTGGGTTCAGTACGGAGGCTGCGGTGACCGCGGGGCCGCTCACCTCGCCGCAGATTCCGGACCTGCTCGAGTTCCAGCATGTGAGCCTGATCGCAACATACGGCCCGGCGGAGACAAGCCCGATGCGTCTGCGCGGGGGGCTCGGCTGGTTCCCCGGCCGGCCGTTCCGGCTCACGGCGGGACTCGAGTTTCCGCTGTACGAACGGCTGAACAGGAGCCGGGCACGCATGTTCGGCGTATACCTGCTGACCGATCTCGCGCTGACGGTGCCGTTGGGATTGGAGGCAGACGCAGTCCTCACGCTCCTCGTGCCGACATCCGGGGTGGGGGGACTCAGGCTCGGTGCCGGGGTAAACCGGCACATGGAACTGCTCTTCAACATAGGTTTCGCATCCGGTGTGTATCCAATTCGCATCCGCAGATAGGGGTTTCGCTACAGACAACAGACAAGAGAGCAAAGAGAGGAGATATCGATGAAACGAACCACAATTATGATCCTGCTCGCGCTGGCAGCCGTGCTGCTGCTGAGCGGGTGTATGACTCAGTTCGCGACGCAGAACGGTAAGCTCGCGTACGCAGAGATCGCCGGCACGCCTGTTGGTGAGATCGACGTTGAGGAAGGATTCCTCTACATCTTCCATCCCGAGCTGATCATGTTCGGCGAGAAGGGTTGGGAAATGATCGACCAGGACATCGAGCCGGTTCTGACGGCGCTCGGCGGCGACGCAGTGCGCGATCTCAGGCTGTCCTACGGCTTCACGACCATAGACTATATTCTGTCTGCCTTCATCCCGCTGGTGAACTGGGGCACCTACACCATTGAAGGTGAGGTAGTTCGCCGCTAACGAGTTCTAAACCCCTCTTGCGGAACGGATTGTTACTGCCATTTGGAGGTCGCCTGCGGGCGGCCTCATTTTTTTGGTCCAACTGCAACTATCCCATTCGGCCATGCCTCTACTCAGGGTAAGAACGGAGGCATGCATGGATCGACCGCTTTTTCTTCTCGTCTATCCCGAGGTACCCGCAACCTACTGGAGCTACAGACACGCTCTGCCCTTCATTGGCAAACGCGCTGCTATGCCGCCCCTCGGGCTCCCGACGATCGCCGCGATGATCCCGGACGAGTATGAGTGCCGCGTCGTTGATCTCAACGTGGAGAAGCTCTCTGAACGATTGCTTGCGCGCGCGGAGCTCGTCCTGATCTCGGCGATGATCGTGCAGGCGGACTCGATGCGGCGTCTGATCGCCCGGTGCCGGCGCGCGGGAGTGCGCGTCGCCGCCGGCGGCCCCTACC
>SKZO01000322.1 GCA_007127335.1 Spirochaetales bacterium
ATGTGATTCGGCTTGCTTGCGAGCTTGACATAGAAGTAGCACTAAAGTATCACTACAGTATGAAGACTGAACTCGTCACGAGTCTCAAGCGACAGGCGACTCGCATTCTGTCTGATTTGCGCGCTTCGGGTGAGGCCGTACTGATCACCGAACATGGCAAGCCATCGGCGTACCTCGTGGACGTGGATTCCTTCGAGTTCATGCAGAACAAACTCCGAGTCCTTGAAGGAATTGTCCGTGGAGAGCGCGCGGTGCTGGAAGGACGCACGTACTCTGAGGAAGAAGCGAAGCAGAAGATGCGCAAGTGGCTCGACTGATCTGGTCGGAACCAGCCCTTCTCGATCTGCAGGAGATCGCTGAGTACATTGCACTGGACAATCCGAGGGCTGCATCACGCTACGTTCGCAAGGTCTTCTCGGTGGTTGAACGCCTCAAGCGCCATCCAAACTCCGGCCGCGTACCGGTGGAACTGCCAGCATCCCCGTACCGCGAAGTAATCGTGCCGCCTTGCAGAGTGTTCTACCGATCCGAGAAAGATGCGGTGTCAATCTTGCACGTCATGCGTTCAGAGCGGCTACTGCGGTCCTTTCTGCTGGAGCAACGGGACGACGAACTGTAGCCGGGTCGGAGCGCTCGATCTGGTCCCCTGCCATGGTAGTAGTGTGACCCAATGGGCGCATCCAGCAGAAGCAGTGGCTTGAACGCCGGACGACGCTATTGACTCTATGTCAGATACGACATAGTCTATTGTGGTGGGAAACGAGGGAAAGCCGCTCATATGGATGGCGGGTGAGATCAAGACTCCGCCATTCTCATCCGCGGCCTGGATCGAAGCAGGAACTCTTCTCCGGAGGCTCCAGTTAGGAGAGAACATCGGCTTGCCACACGTCCGTCCGATGCCGTCGATCGGTCGACAGTGCTACGAGCTGCGCATTCGCGACGCGCAGCAGAACTGGAGAGTTGTCTACCGAGTTGACGAGGATGCAATCGTCATCGTAGAGGTGTTCGCCAAGAAGAGCAGCGCGACACCGAAGAGGACAATTGAAACGTGCAGAGTTCGATTGAAGGCGTATGACCGATTGATGAAGGATGAATGAGATGGAGAAAGCAAAACACGATCGCCTGAAGAAGGCTGGCTGGACGGTGGGAACGACTGCTGAGTTTCTCGGGCTGACCGACGAAGAAGCAGCCTTGATCGAGATGAAGCTTGCCCTGGCGCACAGCCTCCGGGAGCACCGGGATGCTCAGCATCTCACACAGGAGCAGCTCGCCAAGATGCTCGGGTCAAGCCAATCGCGCGTCGCAAAGATGGAAGCGGCGGATTCGAGTGTGTCGATGGAGCTGATCGTACGGTCTCTCTTGATGCTCGGGGCAACTCGGGAGGAAGTCGGGCGGGTGATAGCCCACGACTCTACGGTTCCCGCCGCATAGGTTTCGTCGATTCTCCTCGGCTAGGCGATGATCCGCAACGCCGTCGAGCGCACTGAGAGTCCCCCCTGTTCCCCACTGGGACCATCGAGCAGAAAGCTGCACTATCTCTAATGTGTCTATCTATCATGCTCGGCGGGAAAGGCGTTCCGTGTCCTCCTTACGGGAGGGCAATGCTCGGCACGCTTCAGCTCAAGCGTTCCGTTATGTTGCATTCGATCCAGGTACCAGTCGATGTCCATAGTGAACGCCCGTTCCTAGTGCAGCAGAGCGTTCGCGTCGGTTCGAGCGACTATTGACTCATATGCGTCGCAGAATCCAGCGTCGAATCCCATCGCACACACCGACGTCGCCAGTTCAATGAAGCGTTGTATCCGTTCTTTCGTCAGGTAGCCGACCTGATCAGATGGGTTGCCGCGATCTTCATACTCGCGAGCCAGACTCCCGACCCTCCATCGTTCGATGGCTTGGCTGTCTGCGTATCCAGGAATCGCCTTTGGGCGACCATTTCTCAGGTCTTCCAGCAGCTCGATCCGGATGCCGTTCGCTTCCCCGAGCGCCGCATCGGATACCTTGCACTCATGGTTCCAGAGTCGAACGAGTTCTGTGCGGTCGACCGACGGTAGAAATTCAGTCAAGAAATACCGTGCGAAGTGACGGGTCCACAGCCAGTCAGTGACCACGTGCGAGACCCAGCCGGCTACGAGGCCGTCAATATTGCTCGAGCCGAATCGTTCCCAGAACAACTGCGCCCGATGAAAACGACGGCCCAAAGGCTCGTGGACTCGCCGGAGGTGAAATCGATTCTTCATCCTCCTGTCCCACCCAGGATGCTCGTGCACGCTGTCCGGGGCTATAGAGCCGGTCATCAGATCAGGCATTTGCCAGTCCGCATCCAACGAGACCGCCGTATTTCGGGACACAGTGAGATGAACCATCAGCCAAGCCACGTGCGAATTCCTCCACTTACAGGGTTGCTATCTTCCTACCGTTCCACCATAGTGCTCAGTCTTCAATTCGAGTGTGACGAGAACGTCACGTCAATGCAACATAACAAGCCCATCCGCCGCACCTCGCCGTGCGAGGTGGGGTATTCTCACCGTGTACGGCAGTACAAACCCGCCCGTAAGGAGGTGCACAGTATGCAGTATATCGCCTTCGATTCGCATAAGCGATACAACTTGGCGTCGGTCGAGGACCACGTGAGCGGCGGGATCTTTGACAGACGGATCGAGCATGAACGAGGAGCGCTCGCTGAGTTTCTCGGGTCGTGTGAGCCAGGTTCGCCAGTCGCGGTCGAGACGATCGGGAACTGGTATTGGATCATCGACGAGATCGAAACCGCGGGTATGAAGCCTCAGCTGGTCCATGCTCGCAAAGCGAAGATGATGATGGCGTCTTCCAAGAAGACCGACAAGCTCGACGCACACGGGATGAACCGACTCCAACGGGTTGGGACGCTGCCCACGGTCTGGATTCCCGATGGTGCGTTGCGCGACCGACGGGAACTCTTCCGGACGCGCATGACACTTACTCGACAACGGGTGAGCACCAAAAACCGGATCCATGCAACGCTCGCCAAATACGGTATTCGGATCGAGGATACCAGCGACGTTTTCAACAAGAAGGGACGCAGCGCCATCGAAGAAGCGCTCTGTCTGCTGCCGACGCATACGCTGTTCGCCATGCAGATACTGCTGAGCGAACTGGATGAGCTCGAGACCAAGATCGTGGCCTTTGAGGAGCGAATCGTCGCGACGTTCTCTGAGACCGAGGAGATCAAACTCCTCCGGACGATCCCAGGGATCGGAGCAATCCTTTCTGAGGTGATCGCGAGTGAGATCGGCGACATAAGCCGATTCGCCTCGCCGGCACGACTCGCCTCGTACGCCGGCACGACGCCGAGTGTGCATGCTTCCGGTGGCAGGTACCGATATGGCCGGGCGCCGGCGGACACGAATCACTATCTGAAGTGGTCATACGCGGAAGCCGCGAACACGATCATGCGTGTGCGTCGACGCCTGAAATACCATCACGTGGCCGATCTGTACGATCGCATTCGATCCCGCAAGGGTCACTCTATCGCGATCGGGGCGGTCTCGCGACACTTGGCCGAAGCCACGTGGTCGATCTTGACCAAGGGGGAACCATACCGCGAGCCAGCGCGGAAGAAGGAAGCTGTTTCGTCTACGAACGGGTAAGCGCGACTGTGTCATGGGTGCCACGACACCCGCTATCCTGAATGCGACACCCGCTCGGGAAATCATCATGCTGGCTTGGACAGCGAAGATATGACTCCGATGAAACGGACCTGATGCTGAACACGATCGTGCGCAACCGACTTGGCCTTAGGAGGATCCAGCGAGAGACCAATCCGGTAGTTTTCTTGTTGATCAGTGCGGCGTTCTCAGATATGACAGAGGGGGCATCGAGCAGACGCATCCGCCTATGGTTGGCCTTCGTGATGTGATTCGGCTTGCTTGCGAGCTTGACATAGAAGTAGCACTAAAGTATCACTACAGTATGAAGACTGAACTCGTCACGAGTCTCAAGCGACAGGCGACTCGCATTCTGTCTGATTTGCG
>SKZO01000295.1 GCA_007127335.1 Spirochaetales bacterium
ACATCTTCGGCAGCGCCTCCGCCGCGACAATCGCGGCGCGGTACCCGGCGAGGTTCGCCATGGAGGAGAGGGCGTCCATACTCTGCGCCCGGGTGATTCGCGGGATGAGCTCCATGCTGAACGCGGTGACCCGTCGCTGCTGATAGGCGGCGAATGAGGCATGTGGTTCCCAGGGTTCGAGAAAGCCAATGACGATCTGGCCGTCGCGACCGGCTCCCGGATCGTCGTCGCCGGCCGCGGCGGCCGAACGGACGGTCAGAAGGATGTCCGCCTCGCCGCGCGCGTCGTCGACGAGCGAGGCGCCTTTCGCCTCGTACTCCGCGTCGGCATGTCCGGACTTCTCCCCGGCACCGTGCTCGACGATCACATCGAGCCCCGCCCCGGTAAGCGACGACACATGCGCCGGGACGAGCGCCACACGTCGCTCGGCGGGGTGGTGTTCCCTGGGCACGCCAACTTTCATAGAGCCCCCCTTCCTGGTGTGGGCCTAACATACCCACCGGAGAGAAGACCTGCAAGGAATTTGCACGCCGCGGGCGAAGCATGTATGCTGCACGCTTCATGTCACCTCGACTCTCGCCCCACAGAGCCGGAACCAGGGGGGCCAGCCTGCCCGACAACCCGCAGACCAACCGCGAGCTGTACCGCGGCCTGGTCACGCTCGCGGTCCCGATCATGCTCAACAACCTCCTGCAGATGCTCTACAACCTCGTGGATGCGTGGTTCCTCGGCAGGATCAGCGCGGCGGCGGTCGCAGCTCCAACGATATCATTCACCCTGATTTTTTTCCTCGTCGTCTTTGGTCTCGCCTTCTCCATGGCCGGAACGACCCTCATCGCGCAGTCGAAGGGAAAGGGCGACATGGCCCGCGCCAACTTCTACGCCGGGCAGACCACCACGGTTCTGATGGCGATGGGCGTAGTGATCTCGGCGGTAGGACTCGCCGCCACCCCGTGGATGCTCCGAGTCATGCAGGTGCCGCCGGAGGCGCTCGAGTACACGCGGCAGTACATGACGATCATCTTCGCGGGGATGCCGTTCATGTTCGTGAGCTTCCTCCTGCGCGCGGTGCTCCAGGGGGTGGGCGACAGCATGACACCGCTCATCGTACAGATCGTGACAATCGCGCTGAACGTCATCCTCGACCCGATCCTGATCTTCGGATGGGGCCCCTTCCCGGCGCTCGAAGTCGCCGGAGCCGCCTACGCGACGGTGCTCTCGCGTCTCGTGGCGGCGGCGATCTCGGCGTGGCTGCTCATACGGGGTACCCGGGGGATCAAGCTGACCTGGCGGAACCTGAAGCCGGAAGCGAACGCGGTGCGCCGGATCTTCGACATTGGACTGCCGTCGGCGATCGGGCAGGCGGTGCCGGCATTCGGGTTCACGGTGCTCCAGGGGATCGTGAACACCTTCGGCACCAGCGTCGTGGCGGCATTCGGGATCGGAAACCGCATCGTCAGTATCTTCAACATGCCGGCGATCGGGTTCGCCCAGGCGACGACGAGCATCGTCGGCCAGCGGCTCGGTGCAAGCCGCAAGGACCAGGCAGTAACGGCGGTTCGCCAGAGCGTCCTGACGGTCTTCGTCTTCATCGCGATCGGGATGTCGCTGACGTTCTTCTTTGGAAGCGGGTTCATCCGCTTCTTCGTGGACGACCCTGAGGCGATCGCCTACGGACGCGACCTCTTCCGCATCCTGTCGCCGAGCGTGGTGATCTTCGCGCTCTTCACCGTCACGACCGGCGCATTCCAGGGCGGAGGCGACACGAAACCGGTCATGGTTCTCAACGTCGGCCGGCTCTGGCTGCTGCGGGTACCGCTCTCCTACCTGCTCGCGCTGACCCTTGCATGGGGCCCGAACGGTATCTGGTGGGCGATGTTCATCTCGAACTTCCTGACCGCGGTGCTCGGCTTCGCCTGGCTCGCCCGGGGGAACTGGCTCCACAAGATGGACCCGTCGACGATCTGATCAGCTTTCGGCCCTCCGAACGACGCCGGTCACCTGCGCACCTTGTACCGGCTGATGATGAGCTCGTAGAGTCTGACGAGGTAGGGACTGCGATTCGAGTTGATACCGGCGTCTGCGAGCAGATCGCTGCGCTCCTCTTCGAACCAACGGAAGAGCATGCGCGTGGCGGCGGCCGCGTCCTTCGCCTTGTGGCAGATCCTGGTAAGCTCGCGCATCTCGTTGATGTTGAAGAAGATCCGCTGGTCGTCGAGCTGGATGATGAAGAAGTCGTCGTCGGTCCGCTCGATCTCCACGTCGTAGCTCCGTCGACCCGCCTCCCGGCGAGCCTCCACCGCTTCCCGCGCCGCCACGTTCAGGCGTCGGTTGAACCGCTCGATCTTCCCCTTGTACTCGACGACCTTCGCCTGCTCGAGCAGCAACTCGAGCCCGTCGTCTTCGAGGCGCTCGGCGATCTCAACGATCCCGGAGAGGAGCTGCCTCCGGTGGGGCGTCTCCGCGACCTTCTCCTGCGAAGCCGACGCCGGCCGCGTGGCGACCTCTTTCGATTCGTCGGTCGGCTCGGCGGTCCCGGCGCCTTTCGTCTTCTTTTTGGCCATGCGGCCTCCTCCCGCTACGCGTGATCGTAGCGAATCAGATTGGCGGCGATTCTGCCCGAGAGCATCGCCAGCGGCATTCCGCCGCCGGGATGGGTACTCCCGCCGCAGAAGTAGAGCCCGGCGTAGTCCGGACTCCGGTTCGGATGCCGGGCGAAGGCGGCCAGACGCGAGTTCGACGAGATGCCGTACAAGGCGCCGCGGTAGCTCATGGTCCGCCGCGCGATGTCTTCGGGCGTCATCACTCCCGCTTCCTCGATCATGCCCTCGACCGAGCGGGCTCCCCCGAGCGTCGCATCCAGGCGACGAATGACGATCTCTCGCACGCGCGCGCTCTCGCTCGCCCAGTCCTGTCCATCAACATACGGCGCATTGACCAGAATAAACCAGTTTTCGCCGTTGTTCGGCGCATCCGAAGGCGTCACCTTCGACGTGACGTTTATGTAGATCGTCGGGTCGTCCGGACACCGGCGCTCGTCGAATATGGACCGGAACTCGGCCTCGTAGTCGGAGCCGAAGAGAATGTTGTTCACGGTAAGCAGCGGAAATTCCCCCCGGATGCCCCAGTAGAAGACCAGGCCGGAGGACGACGGCTCGAAGGAGCGGTACCGCCGCAGTTGCTTCGATGTCTCGTCGGCGAGCAGCTGCGGGTAGGTCACCGATACGTCCACGTTGGAGACGACCGCGTCCGCCGGCACGAAGGTCGCCCCGACTTCCACACCGCGAACTTTCCATCCCCGCCTCCCCCGTTGCGCCTCGGTCACGATCCGGTCGACCCGCTCCCCGTACCGGATGTCGACTCCAAGCTTTGCGGCAAGCCGCTCGAGCGCGCGCGGCAGGGCGTGTATTCCGCCGTTCACGACGTAGCCGCCCTGAACGTACTCGACAAACGGGATGATGTTCAGGGTGGCGGGCGTCTTGTAGGGGCTCGACCCGTTGTAGGTCGCGTAGCGGTCAAAGAGCTGCACGAGACGAGGATCGCGGAAGAACGACGCATTCGCCGCGTGCATCGAGCGCATCGCGTCGATCCGTCCCAGGCGAACGAGCCGGCTCCAGAAGAGTCGCGACAGGTAGGTGCGCCGGTCGTGCAGGCTGTTCCACAGGAAGAGCTCCGACGCAGTCTCGTGGATACGGCGCGCGTACTCCAGATACGCAAGGACGTGCCCGGCCGGCTCGCCGAGCTTCGCCTCGACCTCGGCGGCGAAGCGTTCCGGATCGCCGTAGGCATGGAGCCGAGTGCCGTCCCGCCAGAAGTAGTTGCAGATGACCTCGAGCCTCTCGACCTGCAGATAGTCGGTCCAGTCGGCGCCCGCGTGGCCGAACAGCTCCTCGATCACGTACGGCATCGTCAGGAGCGACGGCCCGGTGTCGAACCGGTACGCCCCGCGGGTCTCGCTTCCCGCCTTGCCGCCCGGCAACGACTGTTGCTCGTAGACGGTTACCCTCGCCCCCATTGAGGCGAGCCTGATGGCGGCGGAGAGACCGCCGAGCCCGGCGCCTACGACCGCGACGGAGGGAGCTGTTCCCGCGGGAAAGCGTTCAGACGGGTTCATTGCCGGCGATCACCTCGCGATAGAAGTAATAGCTGTCCTTTGGCACGCGGCGCAGGTCGGTGTAGTCGCAGAATACGATCCCGAAGCGCCTGGTATAGCCCCATGCCCACTCGAAGTTGTCGATCAGCGACCAGAGGTAGTACCCCTTGAGCGACACGCCGTCCTCGATGGCGCGGGCGCAGACCCGGAAGTGCGACCGCAGGTAGTCGATGCGGTCGGTGTCGTGCACGCGCGTTCCATCGCTGCTGAGCCGGTCATCACAGGCGCAGCCGTTCTCCGTGACGTAGAGCGGGAGGCCGCCGGTCTGTGAGTTGACCCAGTGAAGCTGCCGGTAGAGCCCGTCGGGCACGATCGGCCATCCCATCGCCGTCAACGGGTGATGTGTCGTCACCGTGACGAACTGCTCCGGAGCTTCGGCGTCGAACCGAACCGCACGCTCGTTATAGTAGTTGAGACCGAGGAAGTCGAGCTTCCCGGCAATGAGCTCCATATCGCCGTCTCTGACGGGCAGGTCAACCCCGGGGTGCGCGGCGAGGTGACGCTCGGGATAGGAACGCCCGAGCAGTGGATCGAGGAACATCCTGCTGTCGCGATCGGCGGCGCGATCGGCGGCGAGCCGGTCCTCGTCGCGCGACGTCGCGGGGCGAGGAGTGCTCAGGTTGAGGGTCGTACCTATCCGCCCATCGTACCCGCCCTCCCGGAACACGCGCAGCGCGATGCCGTGGGCGAGATTCACGTGATGGATGGCCGAATAGGCGGCCTGCTCGTCGCGGAGCCCGGGCGCGTGCTCGCCCATCAGATGGCTCAGCAGCGTCACGCACCACGGTTCGTTGATCGTGATCCAGCTCTTCACCCGGTCTCCGAGGGCTTCGAAGCACGCGCGCGCGTACTCCTCGAAGTGCAGCGCGGTCTCGCGTACCGGCCAACCGCCCTCGTCCTGCAGCGTCTGCGGCAGGTCCCAGTGGTAGAGCGTGACCGCGGGCGCAATACCGTGCGCGAGCAGCGCGTCCACGAGACGGTTGTAGTAGTCGAACCCCCTGGGGTTCCTCGCACCGTGACCGTCGGGGTAGATGCGGGGCCAGGCGAGCGAGAACCGGTAGGAGCCGACGCCGAGCTCATGCATGAGCCGGACGTCCTCGTCGTAGCGATGGTACTGGTCGGTTGCGACATCGCCGGTGTGGCCGAAGGCTACCTTGCCCGGCGTCCTGCAGAAGGTGTCCCAGATACTCGGCTTGCGTCCGTCAACGGTGGCGGCTCCCTCAACCTGGAAGCTGGCCGTCGCAGTGCCCCATACGAAGTCGTCGGGAAAGGTTGTCCCAGTGTTCATTCGAACAGTGTATATCGTTACAGGGAGAACGTGTAGAGCAGCCCGAGTCTCACGAACCCTCCCGGCAGCACGGCACGGAGAATGGGTTCGAGCCGCGATGGCGGACCCCATCGGTCGATGAGCGGGTCGGCGACCGCGGCGTGTGCCGCGTCTTCCGGAAACGGCCGGTAGTACTCCAGGCCAAGATCCAACCCGAGGCGCCCGTGACCGAACGGTATGAAAGCGGGCGCGAGCCCGCCGGCCAGAAAGAGGCCGTTGGCAATCGTCTGGTGGCGTTCGGTACGGCTCGCGAGCCGGAGGACCCACCCCGCGTTCACGTAGAGCCAGCCGAGCTCGAACCTCGCAAAGGGTGCCGCGTGCAGATCGAACTGTGATGCGCCGACGATGCCCTTCACGCCGGCACCCGCCCCGAGCATACCCGGCCGCCAGACAAGGTGCGGTTCGGCGGAGACGTAGACGCCAAAGAGTGAGGCGTTGACGTGGAGGTTGGTTTCCACGTACAGGTCAGAGTCCGACGCATAGGCCCGCACGCCGGACACCAGGAGCACGGTCATGATCAGTGCGAGCGCGAATCGTCTCACGGACGCAGTATACCACAGTCTCAGATGAGATCCGTGTAGAACGAGGATGCTGGACGGTCGGAGGCCGTCCGCCAGGCGAATCTGACCACGATCGCCTCAGCAGGCACGAACGACCCGGGAAGGTCCACCACGACGCTTCTCGCCTCTTCCCGCCACCGGATCTCTCGCTCGAGACCCAGCACCGTCACATCGAACGAGTCGTCTTCATTGGTTACGTCGGAGCGAGGGACGCCGTCCAGGTCGAGATCCGGGAACTCAATCGACAGCATACGAGGACGTCCGAGCACGACGGCATACAGCGCGTCCGGACGCGACGTGAACCGCACGGGAAGCCCATCCGCGGTCACGCCCTCTGAGTGTCGCCACGGCCGCGTCCCGTAGATCGCCTCGCCATGGGTGGCAAGCCACCGTGCGAGTATGGCGAGCGCGTCGCGCTGCTCGCTGCAGAGCGATCCGTCGACGGCCGGCGCCAGTGAAAGGAGCAGATTGCCGTTCTTGCTCACGACGTCCACGAGGAGGTGGATGAGCTCAACCCCGGAGAGGTAGCTCGACGCCGGCTCCGCGGCGTTGAACCCGAATGAGCGGCCGAGACCCCGGACATACTCCCACGGTCCGGAACGTCTGGTGACCGGTGCCGGGTACTCCACCACCGGGACATCACCCTGGGCACGGCCGGCCCCGATGGATCCTGCAATCGCAGCGGCCCTGATCCGGCTCGAGAGCAGTCGTCGGCCCGGCGGCGACCCATAGATCGTGCGTTCGATCGAGCGGGTCTGCCGCCAGCAGCCGTTCGCGACCCCGTCAGGAACAGCCTCCCGATAGGCCTGCACCAGGGGTTTGCATGGGAGCGCGGCGGGCAGACCTCCCTCAATCCGCAGCACATCGGCGACGGTGCTCTCGATCAGCTCGGTCAGGTGTGCCTCAACGTAGCCGGGGTAGTCGCCGGGACACTTCGCAAGCCGCCAATCAGCGAAGTCGCGGATGGGCCGCGGTTGCACCGTCCAGTCGAGCAGGCCCGAGTAGGAGACGCCGTACCTCATTCCAAGGGCACGCACGGCGGTCGCGAGCTCGCCCACGACATCGCGCTGCGCGAGAAACGATGGGGAGACCGGCGTCGCCCGTGCGGGCCAGAGCAGGAACCCGTCATGATGCTTCGCCGTCATCACGACGTACCGCGCCCCGGCCTCGCGAAACGCCTCGGCCCACTGCGTTGGGTCCCAGAGCGGCAGCTCTTCGTTGAACCGGCGAGCGAGCCGCTCGTAGGCGGTGTACTCACCGTAGTGCCTGCGGTGGTACCGGCGCACGGGGCTCTCGCTGATCCGCAGCGAGTTCAGATACCACTGAGCGTCCGGATGGTTCTGGAAGTAGAAACGTCCCGTGTGGTCACGGAGCATCTCCAGAGGGCCGCCATGCTCGCTCGGGGCGTAGGCAGGCACCGAAGGCACCCCCCAGCGCACGAGAATCCCGAGTTTGGCGTCGCGGTACCACTGCGGAACCTGATGTCTCAATCTGTACCTCCCGCGAGCTCGATGATCTGCTCGACGAGCAGCACGTGTTCGGCGGCGCCGAGCGTCTCCCGGGCGAAATGCAGATCGCCTGCCGCCGACCCTGCATCGATCGCCCATTGCGGGCCGAGGATACCAAGCTTCTCCTTGACCGAGAAGACGCGAAGGGTCGATTGTTCGAGCGTGCCGCGGTCAATGCGACCGCCGGCAAGCGCCTCGAGGAGCGCATCACGCGCCCCAACGGGATCGAGTGGCTTGAGCAGCACGTCGGCGCCGGCTTCGACCGCACGCACCACGAGCTCAGGCTCCGGCGCTATCTCGGCAAGCCCGCGCATGTTGAGGGCATCCGTGACGATCAGCCCGTTGTAGCCCAGGTCCTCGCGCGCCATCCGCGTCACCTCGGGCGATATGGTCGCGGGGAGGTCATTGCCCGTTGCCCTGGGAATGGAGACGTGGGCCGTCATGACGCCCAGGGGCTCCGCCTCGAAGGCCAGCGCGAAGGCGAGCAGCTCACGGTCGCGAAGCTCGTCGGCCGAAGTCAACAGCGCCGCATACCCGTCGTGTGAGTCGCTCGTGAGTCCGCCATGGCCGGGGAAGTGCTTGACAACAGCGGCGACGCGGGCCTCCTGCAGCCCCCTGATCACGGCCGCGGCGATCCGCCCCACGAGCACCGGGTCGTCGCCAAAGGTCCGGCCGTGCCGCCCGATTGCTCCGACACGGTCGGACGGGTCGACGTCTGCGACGGGCGCGAAGTTCATCGTCACTCCGAGCGCGCGCAGCTCCCGACCCATCAACCGACCGAGCTCTTCAGCTACGACGAGGCCCTCATCGTCGAGCGCGCGGACTGCGCGCCCGACCACCGAGGCCGGTGGAACACGAGTCGCCGGCACACCACCAGTGCTCGTCAACCGTGCAACGAGCCCGCCCTCGTGATCGGTAGCGATGATGGGGGGTACGGAGCTCGCGTCGTGCAACTCGCCGAGCAGCGCGAGTGTCTGGTCGACGTCCCGGAAGCTCCCGCCGAAGAGCACCATTCCGCCCGGCTGAACATCGGCGATCACACGGCGCATCGGCTCGTCGAGCTTCGCGAGCGGACGTCCGTCTCCATCACTCTCTACGCCTGCGATGATGAGCTGACCTGCCAGGGTACGGTCGGGGAGCGCCGACACGAGAGCGCGCAGCGACCAGTCGATGATCCGGTCGGGCCGGGGGGCCTGCGGATCCGGCGCCTGCGAGGTCGCCTCACCGCAGGCGGTCACCAGCACTGCGGTGCACAGCGCCACGGGAACCATAGCGATTTTTGAAACATGACGTATGAAAAACCAGACGATACCGCGGGCCGACGGCGGTCGCAGATGATGGCGGCTCATCAAATCAATGCCAGACAGCAGCTTAAGGGTACGGCCAGATGACTCAGATATTGGCATGGATATTGCTATACTCGTAATGAGCTGGGCGGCGCGACGGGTCGCTTCAGCCGACGGACACCGGGAGTATACATCGTGACGCCGAGCAAAGCAATCACACCAACGTTGGAGACCATGCTGCAACGAACGACGATATCGGCACTCGTCGGCCCCGCGGAGCTTCGCGGCGAGTTCGTCCGCAAGTCCCTGCACATGCTGATCGCCCTCGTTCCCGGGATCGCGACCCTCGCCGGGGTTCTTCCCGCGCTCGGGATGCTCGGGCTTGGTGTGCTCGCGTATACCAGCGCAGAGTACTATCGACTCCAGGGCGGGTCCGTGGCTGTCGTGTCGGTCCTGACGGTTATCGCGTCACGCCCGCGTGACAGAGGCCGGTTCGTCGTCGGTCCGGTGACGCTGGGAACAGGAGCGATGCTCGCCCTCCTGCTCTACCCGGCGCCTGCCGCATTCCTCGCAATCTATGCCCTCGCATTCGGCGACGGTATCGCAAGCCTGGTGGGTCGCGCCTTCGGAACGATCCGGATCACGAGGGGAACGACGCTCGAAGGAAGTCTCGCCTGCCTGTTCGCCGTGTTCGTGGCGGCAGTGGCGCTCACCGGTGACGTGACGGTATCGCTGACCATCGCGGTCGCAGCGACGATCCTCGAAGCGCTTCCCAGCGATGATATGGACAACATCATCCTTCCGGTGGGAGTCGGACTCCTCGCGACCGTGCTTCTCGCAGCGTAGAGATCAATACCACAGGTAACTCGATCGATTCACGAGCACGAAGGCGACAGCCCCGCTCGCGACGAGACCCACTCCCAGTGCGAGCGCAACGGGCGAGGCAAGGTTCAGCGCAAGTTCCTTTCCTGTCACCAGCGCGGAGATTGCGAGCGCGATCGCGCCGCCGCGCTCACGATGCCCGCGCGACCATCCGATCAGACAGTTCGCGATCGTCCCCACCGTGAGAAAGCCGATCAGAAAGTCTATGGCCTCCCGACCGCCAATCACGTGCAGGAAGGTCGCTCTGATTTCGCGGCTGTCCACCGGAACGAGATAGACGACGAGGAAGGAGATTGCTGCGAGCAGGAAGGTTGCGCTGCCGATGCGCGGATAGTCTGCGCCCGCCAGGTAGATCCCCGCGACGAAGAGAGAGAGCGCCCCCATGAGCCGACCGAACAGTACGACGCGCGTCAGCTGAACCCCCACCAGGGCGGACAGACCGGCGGCATCCGCGAGCGGCGTGCCGATGCGGAAGAGCTCGACGGCGAGGGACAGCAGAAAGAGCATGACGAAGTAGATCTCCGCGGCGCTGACTCTGCGAAAGAGGCGTGCCGAGACGGCCAGCACGACTGCGGCGATCAGGGCCAGCACGAAGGCGGCACCGAGTGAGTGGTACGCGCCGTTCGGGGTCACGGGCCATTGCGCGCCGAACCAGCTCTGGTGCTCGCCAACAGCGAAGGACTGGTCGGACAGCGGACCGTACAGGAGTGCGTAGGCACCGACGAGATAGACTGCCAGAGCCGCCGCGATGAGGACGACACCGACGATAAGGACGACATTCCGCGTTGCGAGGGTCATCGCCTGCGAGTATACCAGCACGAAAAGGCTACAGTAAGCACCCGTTCCTC
Source organism: Spirochaetales bacterium (assembly GCA_007127335.1). Taxonomy (GTDB): domain Bacteria; phylum Spirochaetota; class Spirochaetia; order DSM-27196; family SLST01; genus SLST01. The sequence continues at coordinate 10,565 of SKZO01000295.1, forward strand.
TCGATCATTGAAGAGGGAGGCCCCATGAGACGATGGTTCACCCTTGCGCTTCTCCTGGTCGTGACCGGCGTCGCAATCGGGGGTGATATCGCGACATTCGAGAATCTTGGATTCAGCCGCACGGCAGACACCTTCGTCTTCGGTCAGTACGGCGTCAGCGGCGAGGCGGGGAACCCCTTCGCGGAGATCTACGTTGTCGATGTTGCGGGGAACGTCTTCGTCCCGAACGGCGTTTTTCGGCTCACCAGCGATGCTCCGCTCACGCTCGGGCAGGACGGCCGCGGCGCGCTCTACACCGTGCTCGGCCGGGCACGCACGCTGATCGCGAGCCGCAGTGTCGATCACCTGGCTACCGGACGCCCTGTCTACATCCTCGTTGACGGAGACGAACCCCGCGACCGCCTCGCGTTCCGCGACTTCCACGCGGACACCCGCTATGAGGTTCGCCTCAGCCAGCAGAAGCGCGGTACGGCCGAAAGCGTCTCTGCGGCCTTCCACATAGACCTGACGATGACTCAGGCCGACGACACGGTCCGCACGATGAGGATCGGGCGCCCCTCACTCTTCCGCGACGGCGTGGCGGAGTACCGTATCACCCAGATCCTGATCGGCCCGGACGAGGCGTCGATCGTCTTCGTCGTCGAACGCCGCTCGCCGGACGGCGGCGTCCGCTACATGGTCGAAACCGCGGCCTTCTGACTCGGCCCGCACCCGTCCTCGGGCGAATCGCTCCGGACGTGGTATACTTGCCCTCGATGACCCTGCGCAGATTGGCACTGACAGTACTGCTTGTCTCCATGCTCGGTCCTCGAGCCGTACCGGCTTTGAGCGTCGACGCGCTGCTCATCGGACTCTCGCAGGCGTGGACGGGCAACGGCTACGTCCCCACGCCTGATGATCCCGGTGGTCCGTACGACTTCCCCGTCACCGGCAGCGAAGCGATGCCGATCGATCCCTTTCTCGGGTTCGGCACCCGGCTCGTCCTGCTGGAGACCACGGCGATCACCGGTGCTCTGACGCTCTCGCCGCAGCTGCAGGTTGGCTGGCGTTACTACCTGCTCTACGCGTCCGGTCGCGTCGTTCCATCGCAGATTGAAGCTGCTGCCGGCGCGGAAGGCGAGGTGCCGGGCGTCGGGTCTGCGCGAGTCGTGAGTGTCCGGCTGCCGCTCCCGATCGGGTACGAGCTGCGGATAGCCGACGCGCACGCGCTCTCGATCGCCGTTTCGCCAACCTTCGTGTTCAGAATCCCGGCCGGCGATGTCGCGCCACGCGACGAGGCCCCCGATCTGTCGGGTATGTGGGGGTTCTTCTACGACAGGATGCGGTTCCTCATGCCGGAGCTCGTGCTCAGCTACCGGTTCGCGATGAGCGAGTATCTTGAAGCCGCACTCTTCGCTACCTACGGAGTATCCCCGCTCGACCTCACCGACACGCGACTGCCCTGGTACGATCAGATGCGCATCGCCGCGGGCGTCGAGCTCGGGCTGCGCCTTCCGCTCGCCGGACTCGCACGTCGGCGCGAGAGCAGGCTCCCGGAGGGCGTCGAACCGTTCCCCGCGGACGAGTGACCCGGATAACCGGACCGTCACACGAAGTCGAGCGGATCCACGATGCGGCGCTTGCGCTCCCACTGGGCGACGATGAACGAGATGACGGCCGCCGTCATGGTGTCGACCACGACCGCGATACCGGTGAGAATCGGGAGCGCGGGGAGCAGGATCAGGTAGATATCTTCCATTCCCTCGCCATAGCTGCTCGCCAGGACCGAAAGCCCGACGATAACGGTCGCACCGGGAACACGGCCGAGCAGGAACGATACGAGGAAGGCGCTGCCGGCGATCCAGAGCACCTGCGCCACCCCGATCTCGAGCGCGGTATACGAACGAAGCACGGTGATGAACGCCGCCGACACGACCATCGCGCTTCCCGGCTTGGCGAAGAGCGTGGAGAAGGCAAGCACGGGAGAGGCGGCCTCGCGCGAGATGCCGTAGTTCTCCTTCGCAATTCGGGTGAGCGGCCCGAGCGTGAGGTAGGAGTCGCCGGAGAAGAAGGCGATGACCGATGGGCCGATCATCCCATAGAGCCAGGCAAAGGGGCTGTACCGGTCGCCTCGCAGAAAGACGAGCAGCGGAAAGGCGACAAGACAGAAGAACCCCGCGACTCCGGCGACGACCCAGATCAGCGGCGCGAAGAGACCCAGATCGCTGACGGTCCGCAACTCGAGAATCCACGCGGCTGAGACTGCGATCAGACCGACGCTCAGCGCCTCGGTGATCCAGGAGTTGAGCCGGTAGAAGACACGGGCGAGCGAGTCCACGAGATCGACGGCCGGTGCGGCGAGCGCGCCCTCACGAAAGAGCACGAGACCAAGGAGCACGGCCGCCACGACGGTAGGAAGGAGGAACCCGCCGTCTGCGGCGAAGACCGAGAAGAAGCTGCGTGGAAAGACTGCCCCGAACAGATCGGGGAGCGACGGCAGCGTGGGGACTTCCGACTCCTGGAAGATCGGAGGGATGCGTCGTGGAGAGAGAAAAAGCGTCACGAGGGTTGCCAGGGCAACGACCAGGGCGCTCACGGACAGGATGCCTATCGCGGCCTTCCCGCACACCCGGCCGGTCATATGGTCTTCGCGAAGCTCGTGCATACCGATGATCACGCCAAAGAAGATGAGCGGGAAGACGACGTAGCGGCCTACATTGATCACGAGATCGCCGATCACTCTCATGATGACGACCGTATCGCCACCGCTCACGGGCAGGAGCAGACCGAGCGCAAGCCCGATCGCCGCGCCTACGAGTATCCGGATCCAGAGCTTCATGGGAGGCAGCCTACTTGATGCTTCCGGACTGGTCAATCGAGGAGGCTTCGCGGAAGGCTGCGCGCGGGAGGCTGCGCGGCCGGGGCAGTGTGAACCGTCGGAACCGGGATTTCACCGCGCGCGGGAGAAGATCCGGCCGCGAGTCTGATACCGCTGCCATTCGACCCTGCGCCTGCGAGACGGGGGCGCCTCGAGTATGTCGACGATGTGCTGCGCATACCCGTCGGTATCATCCGATTGCGTGGAACAGAGGCGGACTTCCAGCGGCTCGTTCATGTAGTACCGCTGCATCGCCTCGGCTCCGGAGACGAACCCGCCGTAGGACATCGCCTCGAGCGGCGACTGCAGCTCGCTCTCCTGCTCGAGCACCGCAAGGAGCAGGGTCCCGAATCCCTGCTTCTGGAAGAGCGCGAGAATCTCGCGCATCATGAACAGGTACCCCTTCACCTCGGCGTCGGTACGGTTTTCGATGCTGACGATCGAGCTCTCGTGAAACGGCACGCTCTCCCGAACCGGCGAGAATACGATCACCGCCTCGTCGAGCCTGCCGTAGAGGTTCTGGGCGTGGAGCACGGCAGATCTCGCAGAGAGCGCGGACCGCCGATTCCACGATATGACGGTCACCTCGTCGCCGACACTCGCCATCTCCAGGGCGCCACTGCGAGCGACGAGCGTTCGCCGCTCGCGCGCGGTCGTACGGCCGGCGACCTTGGCGAGCAGTTCAGTAGACTTGCCGGTGACGAGGCACGCCTTTCCCATGCCTGGAGATACTACCGGCGGCCTGAACCGTGGTCAACGGCCGCCG
>SKZO01000346.1 GCA_007127335.1 Spirochaetales bacterium
GCTGTATGTCAAGATGGACCGTCATGCTTGCTCCTTCGTCTATGCGCGTCAGTACGTGCGCGGTTTTGGTTTCCAGATGGAAACATCGACATCCTTGTAGCCGATCTTCACGTCTGCTCCGTCGAGTGTCGCCATCGTGTGCTTCAGCCAGTTCGGGTCATTGCGCTCGGGATAGTCCTCGCGGCTGTGCGCGCCCCGGCTCTCGGTCCGGTTCAGCGCGCTCGCGGCGGTGACGAGCGAGAGATCGAGAAGATTCTCGAGCTCGAGAATGCCCAGTATGTCCGAGTTGAATCCCTTGCTCGAATCCTCCGTGCGTACGTTCTGGTACTCTTCGCGCAGGCGCCGTATTTCGTCGACGGCCTCGGACATGGGTCCCGAGTTGCGGTAGACCCCGACCTTGGCCATCATCGTCTCCTGCATCCTTTCGTAGAACGGGCCGACGTGTGGTCCCTTCTTTCCGTCGCGCAGGCGTTCGACCTTCTTCACCCCGCGCTCTTCGGCTCCCGACGGGATAGAGGGCATCGATGCGTTTTGCACATACTCGGCCACGTGCCTGCCTGCACGCCGGCCGAAGACCACCAGGTCCACGAGGCTGTTCGTCCCGAGTCTGTTCGCGCCGTGGACGCTCACGCAGGCACATTCGCCGGCGGCGTAGAGGCCCTCGTACGTGACGTCGCCGGTGGTCACCTGCCCATCAACGTTGGTCGGGATACCGCCCATCGCGTAGTGTGCGGTCGGCTGCACCGGCATCGATTTTTCCGCCGGGTCGATTGCGAGGTAGGTCTTACAGAAGTCGGCGATGTCCGGGATCTTCTCGTACACCACGTCTCGACCGAGGTGGGTCGCGTCGAGCATGACATAGTCGTCGATTTTCCGGTCGCCCCGAATGCCGTTGCCTCGCGAGATCTCGGTCATGATCGCGCGGCTGACCATATCCCGCGGCGCGAGATCGAGCAGGGTGGGGGCGTACTCCTCCATGAAGCGCGTGCCGTGCCGGTTGCGGAGAATCCCGCCCTCGCCGCGCACGCCCTCGGTGATCAGGATTCCCATCCCAAGGATGCCGGTGGGATGGAACTGGAAGAACTCCATGTCTTCGAGCGGCAGTCCCGCCCGGGCAAGCAATGCCGGTCCGTCTCCGGTGTTCGCGTAGGCATTTGACGTGATCCGAAACATCCGGCCGAACCCACCGGTGGCGAAGAGTACCGCCTTTGCCGTGTAGAGGTGAAGCTCTCCCGTCGCGAGCTCGAGCGCGAGCAGCCCGGCGACTCGATTCCCATCCATGATGATGTCGATCGCCTGAAACTCGTCGTAGAAACTCACGTCGTTCTTGATGCACTGCTGGTAGAGGGTCTGCAGGATCATGTGCCCGGTCCGGTCCGCCGCGTAGCAACTGCGGTGCACCGCCGACTCGCCAAAGTTGCGCGTATGCCCTCCGAAGCGGCGCTGCGCGATCCTGCCATCTTCGGTACGGCTGAACGGAAGGCCCCGGTTCTCGAGATCGTAAACCGCCCGGACCGCCTCTTCGGCGAGGATCTTCGCCGCCTGCTGGTCGACGAGGTAGTCACCGCCCTTGACCGTGTCGAACGCGTGCCACTCCGGCTTGTCCTCCTCAACGTTCCCGAGCGCCGCCCCAATGCCTCCCTGCGCGGCGCCCGTGTGGCTCCTGCTCGGGTAGAGCTTGCTCACCACAGCCGTGCGCGCCGTCTTGCTCGCTTCGAGCGCGGCATAGAGGCCTGAGCCCCCTGCGCCAACGATTACTGCGTCGTACTCATGTCTGATCAAAGCCGACTCCTTTCCCGGGCGTGAATGTTAACAGGATTTATCGATAATGCCATAGATGACACGGCTTGAATATATGTCACGAGCGAAAAGAGGGGCAACCACCCCGCTTTCCCGATGCAGGGCGTTCATCAGTCATGCTACGATGGGCAATGAGCGTACACCAGACATCGGTCACGATCTCCCCGAAAGGCCGCGGGTGCCATCTGATCACGCGCGAGATCCAGAAGGCGGTATCGAGTCTCCCATGTACGGGCGATGGACTCGCGCACCTCTTCCTCCAACACACGTCTGCATCTCTGACCATCAACGAGAATGCGAGTCCCGACGTCCGTCAGGATATGGAGACGATTCTGAACACGATCGTTCCCGAGGCCTCGTCGTACCGGCACTCCATGGAGGGGAGCGACGACATGCCGGCGCACGGCAAGTGCTCGCTGTTGGGCGTCGGCCTCGCGGTGCCTCTGACCGGCGGCAGACTCGCGCTCGGCACGTGGCAGGGCATCTACCTGTGCGAACACCGCACCCGGGCACCGAGCCGGACGATCGTGATCACCGTGATCGGTTGATGCGCCCGAGAGCTCAGAACGCCTCGGCGAGCTCGGCGAAGGTGAACTCCTGCCCGTTGATGCGCACGTACCCGACGGTTGCCGACTCCTCCGCGTCGGCGAATCCCGACAGGTCGAGTTCAACGATACGCGCAGGATAGAGCTCAGGGTCGGCGTGATCGGTCTCGAGATCCACTGCGAGACGTGTCCGCGCCCCGGTCTCCGATCGCAGGGTGATCGTGCCGGTCAGGAGATAGCCGTGGTATGCGAGCGCAAAGGGATCGTCGTCGGCGATCGCGTACCGGTCGAGCTCGATCTCATACACACCGGCCCCGGACAGAAAGTCGGCGTCCTCGCTCCAGGCAAGCGAGAGTCGTCCATTGTCGGTAGCAACCTGCCGATCAGAGGCGCCGGTCGCGATCGCGAGATAGAGCGCCTGTGACGCGACGAGCATTGCATCAGAGACGACCTCGCCGGCCTGAGCCGTCGTGACAGGCGCCTCGGTGGGGGCGGGCGGGGCGGCCTCGTCGCGGTCATCAGCGCTGCACGAGAAGAGCAGGAAGAGGGTGAGAGCCGCGGCGAGAAGCGTGCGGACCGTTCCGTGTGCGTTCTGCGGTGCGATCATAGGTAGAGTAGTATAGAAACGATCGAGGCGCACGCCAATGGGTCCCGGCCGCACGGGGCCCGGCTGCAGTTGCCATCCGCACGCACGGTGCGTACAGTTGTCGGATGAGCCCGTTTGAGATCATCATGCTCGTATGCTTCGGTCTTGCATGGCCGTTCTCGATCTACAAGAGTGCGACCACGCGGCAGATCGGCTCGAAGAGCCTTCTCTTTTTGATCGCCCTCCTGATCGGGTACGTCGCCGGTGTGCTGCACAAGATCTTCTTCTATTTTGATCTGGTGATCATCCTCTATGCGCTGAACGGCACGATGGTATCGATCGACATCGCGCTCTACCTGCGAAACCGCGCCTACCACATCCGTCAGAGCGCGCAGGAGGTCCAATGAGACTCGCGATTCTGTACGCAAGCAAGTACGGGGCAACGCGCAGCGTTGCCGAGACGATCGCCGACGGGTGTCGGGACGAAGGCATTGAGACGTCGGTCGTCGAGATCGGAAAGTCGACGCCGGTGCCCGATGCCGACGTCGTTCTCGTGGGCGCCCCCGTCTATGCCGGGTCGATTCCCGGGAGGGTGAGACGGTTTCTCGAGCAGAATACCGAGTCACTCACGCAGGTCCGCCTTGGCCTGTTCCTGTGTTGCCTGTACAGCGGCACGAGAGCCGAGCAGCAACTCGCCGACAGTGTTCCCGCGCGCCTTCTCGCGCACAGTTTTACCCGGCGCTACGTCGGCGGGCGGATCGACTTCGATTCGTTGCGGTTCTGCGACCGGCAGATCATGAAGCGTGTAGGCGGGATCGACCATAGCGTCGACACGATCTCCAACGAGGCGATCAGGCGGATCATGGCCGACGTGATGAACCGGTGACCCGTCGGCCTCTACACCTCGTCGCGTCGACCCGGGCGACGCAAGCCGGCAGGTGAGCCGAGGAGCTCGCTGTACACCACGGCTCGCTGGAGCGGAGTGAGGCCCGACAGCCTCGCCTCGAGAATCTCCGCCCGCGGGCGTCGCGTAGCGGCCGGCGAGGAGGCGATGCGCCC
>SKZO01000101.1 GCA_007127335.1 Spirochaetales bacterium
ACAGCACATGTCGTCCCGTTCTTGTTCTCGACCGCGCAGGTGCCGTTGAGCTGGTCCGCCAGTATCCGCACGATGCCAAGGCCGATCCCCGGCGATTCGCCTGAGACAGCGGTTGCCTCGATCCCGACACCGTCGTCCTGGACCGTGAGGGTTGCGTGCTCCGTGGACCGGACGACGATGACGCGTATCTGGCCCGCGGCTCTCCCACGGAATGCGTGCTTGAGGGCATTGGTCAGGAGCTCGGTCATGATGATCCCGACCGGCATCGCCTTTCGTGCGCTGAGCGGAAAGTCCGCGATATCCGTTTTCAGGGCAATGGCGTGACGTTCGCCGTACACCTCCATGAGCGTATCGACCAGGCGTTCGACGTACATCCTGGTTGAGACATTCTGACACTCTTCACGTGAGGAGAGCTGCTCATAGAGCACCCGGACGCTCTGCACGCGGGAGATCGCCTTGCGGATTGCGGCCGTCGCCTCGGCACTCCCGGTGGCATCGGCCTCGAAACAGAGAAGACCTTCTATGGAGTAGAGGTGGTTCTTGACCCGGTGGTGGACCTCTCTGAGCAGGGTGTCCTTCTCCGCGAGCTGCCGCGCAATCGTCCTCTCGTCGCCTTCGCCCCTGCAGATCTCCACCATGGCAATCCTTGTCCTGTTCGCAGGCGGCGGGCGCGGAAAGTGAAGGGACCGTCGCCACGCGCGACGGTCCCCCGTCCCCTCTCACCCTTGCCTGTCCCAATGATAGACGGTATTGGAGATTCCACAATAGGGAATTTCCCTAATGCGCCGGCCTCGCGAGATGGGAGGCGAGACGTTGCAGCGGTTCCCGGGCGAAAAAGGCCGCGAAGACCGCGAATGTCTTGTCGATGATGTTCGCCGGCACACGGGCCCAGAATGACGCAGAAAGCAGCGACTGGCCTGAGGCCACGAGGCCGGTGACGAGATAGTCGACGCCAACGCCGGTCACACCGCCGAACAGGAATGCGGCGATAATCCCGCCGAGGATTGCGTTTGCCATCGCGACCGCAAGGCTGGCCACCAGGACCTGTCCCACGCTCGCAAAGGCCCCGCGCGCGACAAAAGCTCGAACGATGAGCACCGTAGCAACGCCGCAGACGGCAAAGGGCAGATGCGTCAGAGAAGCACGGTAGACGAGCTCGAACAGGCCGTTGGTGGCGACCGCGACGAACAGTCCCGGAAGAAGCCCGAGCGAGACAGCCGCGATCGCTGTTCCAATAGAATCGAGGAAGAACGGGAGATTCCAGGCGGTGTTCAGGAGGCTGAGACCCAAATTGAGCGCCAAACAGGCGGTGACCACCGCCGGCACAAACACCAGCCGCTGTCCTCCTGCGCCGCGGAGTTCGTCACAAGGTTGCATATGCCGCGACTATGACACACAATGCTCTCATCGCCAATGAGCACGCCGGCACGCACCTCGTCGCGTCACGCCTATCTGTTCGTCTCGCTCAACCTGATGCTCCTGCTGAGCTTCTTCATCGCCTTCTCGCTGAACATCAGACAGATCGACGGTTCCCGAACGAGATACGAGCGGCTCGTGCGGGACTGGTTCGCGCTGCGGCTGATGGCGGGCAGCTACCCGGGTCCCATGGAACGGACTCCCGAGTACCTCGCCTTTGCCGACGATCTGGAGGAGTTGCTCGACTCGGACATGCTGCAAGCTGCCGCTCGCCTGTCCGAGCAGCTTGCGGTCTCAGGCACACGGCTGGCGGACGCGTGGGATCTCGTTCAGACGGGCGCCGCGGGGCCTGGAACATCGTCCGTCACGGAGTTCGAGGGCGCGCTGCTCGGGTTGACGGACATCCTCGACGAGTTCGTCGAGCTGCAGCAGAGATCGCTGCAGATGCTTTTGTTCTTCCTGGGCGGCACCATACTCGCGACGCTTGGCATCTTCCTGCTCGTAGAGAGGGAGATTGACCGTGAGCGTCGTGAGGCGCTCGAGGTCCAGATGCTCGCACGAGGAACGATCGGTGCGCAGGAGCTCGAGCGCGAGCGGATATCGCGCGCATTGCACGACTCGCTCGGCCAGGAGCTGTCGGTGGCCCTGCTCGAGCTGGGCGAGATGGAGGCCGGGAGATCGTCCGCCGACTCGAGTCGGGAGCGAGCGCGGAAGAGGCTCCAGTCGGCGGTTGACTGGATCCGTCATCTTGCCCACGAGCTGCATCCGGCTGAGATCGAGGAGGTAGGGTTGGCGGAGGCGTTGGACGCGTACTGCGACGAAGTCTCCCGCACGACCGACGTCGGCATGGAGTGGAAGGTGCAGAAGTCGGTCTGCAGCATCCCACGGGAGGTTGCGATCGGAGTCTACCGTATCGCGCAGGAGGCAATCACCAACGCGCTCCGGCACGGCCGACCTCGCAACGTGTTCGTGCAGACCCGCCTCGACGCCGACGGGCTCGTTCTTTCGGTTCGTGACGACGGCTACGGATTCCAGGTCGCGGGCCTACGTTCGCCCGGCATTGGTATCACCGGGATGCGGGAACGAGCCGCGATGCTGAGGGCATCGCTGGAGATAGTCAGCGATCCGGAACACGGAACGACCGTGGTGCTCCGTGTGCCCCAGTCGGTGATAGGATGCGGGGAGGCCGAGTGACGCCGGTCATGCTGGTTGACGATCACCCGCCGCTACGCACCGGCGTGGCCGCCATACTCGAGAGATCCGGTCGGTATCGTGTCGTCGCGGAGGCCGGCTCGGTCGAGGAGGCTCTCGTGGCGGCGAGGTCCCATCGGCCTCCCATCACGGTGCTCGATCTGCTGCTGCCGGACGGCAGCGGACTCGATCTGCTTCGCGTGATGAGGCGGGAAGGGCTCGTGCGCGGCGTTCTCGTACTCACCATGAATGCGACGGCGGCTATGGCCGACGCGGCTCTGGAAGCCGGTGCCGACGCCTACCTGCTCAAGGAGTCCACCGGTGAGCACCTGCTGAGGGCCATGGATGCCGTCCGCGATGGCGGGACCTTTGTCGACGAGCGACTCGGTCGCGGCGATCCTTCTCGTGATGCGAATGCCCCTTCCCGGGACGTTGCGTCGGAGCGTGGCCCGCTCCACGCCCTTTCTGCGCGCGAGCACGAGATATTCAGACTCCTGGCCTCCGGCCGCAATTCGAAGGAGATCGCGAGGCTTCTGGACATCAGCTCCAAGACCGTGGACAACCACCGGAGCAGGGTCATGCAGAAACTCGAACTCTCCTCTATAGCCGACCTGGTACGCCTGGCTGTCCGCACGGGCGTGATCGATCCATGAAGGGCGCGGACCGGCGCCCCTACTCGGACACGGCGAACCCTATTGGGGCGGTCGTTGGTCGTTCCTGCTTGAGGACGGCGGCGATCTTTCGGTAGTCCTCTTCCATTTCCGGCGTGACCGACGGGTGGCTGTCGGCGAGCGCGGCCTCGAAGAACTCCATCCGAACCTCGTTGGCCTCAGCGCTCTCGCGCAGCGCCTCGAGCCCCGCCTTGCGCACGACGTTCTCGAGGTCGGCCCCCGTGTAGCGCTCGCACTTATCCGCGATCGCATCGAGGTCGACGTCCGCGGCGAGCGGCATGTTCCTCGTGTGGATGGACAGGATCGCGCGTCGCGCCTCGCGGTCCGGGACCGGGACGTAGACGAGCTCGTCGAAGCGGCCCGGGCGCAGCAGGGCGTGGTCGAGCAGGTTGGGCCGGTTGGTGACGCCGATTACGACGACTCCCTGCAGCTCTTCGAGCCCGTCGATCTCGGCGAGCAGCGTGTTGACGACCCGCTCGGTAACCGACGCGTCGCCAAGGCCCATGCCGCGTTGCGATGCGAGCGAGTCGATCTCGTCGATCAGGATGATCGACGGGGCAACCTGCCGGGCCCGCTTGAAGAGCTTGGTGATCTGGCGCTCGCTCTCGCCGTACCATTTTGAGAGGAGACTCGAGCTCTTGGCGCTGATGAAGTTCGCCTCCGCCTGGTGCGCGACCGCCTTCGCGAGCATCGTCT
>SKZO01000297.1 GCA_007127335.1 Spirochaetales bacterium
GCGCGACGAACGGCCGCCCTTCGCTCGCCGCGAGCCCTTCCCACGCAAAGCGCCGGCGCGCGATCGTCGCCACCGACTCGACGGCGAGTCGGTCCAGCTCAAGGAGCCGTGCGTCATCCATACTCGTGATTATGCGCCAAATATCTCATCTTGTCAAATGATTGAACGAAATTACATGCATCTTGTTCAATCATTGGACGTGATGCTGGTATCCCGCATGCTGCCATCCCGCCACTTCACGTCATCTTCGTCCCGAGCGGCCGCGCGGAGGGGACTATCGTGAGCACCCACGACAGCAAGTATCCGTTGTTCGCTCTGCCGCAGAGCAGCACGAAGCGCGGGTCGGTCCGCGGATCATGGTCGAATCTGAACAGGTGCGAGGCGTCAGGGCTGTCGCTCGCCCCGAAGCGGGGGATCGCCTCGTCGGCAATCGCAGCGACGGCGCGCGCGATCTCGCTCTCGCGGCTCAGATGTGGCGGATGAGGGAATGCAAATGCGTCGACGAACGAGCAGACCCGCCGCAGGTAGTCAATGTGCCAGCGCAGCGCCTTTGCGGGGCGCCTGTGCCGTGCGACCCTCGCCCGGATCCCTCCTCGCGCCGAACCCACATAGACGTACCATCCGGCGGGGTAGTCTACTGCACCGAGCGCGCCGGTCACGAGCGTGCGGACCGCCGGAAGCCGCAGGAGGATTGCGTAGCAACCGCCGTCGGGTCGCCGCGGACGAAGGGCTCGCTGGGATGGGGCCATCGTAGCGTATGGTAACCGGATCACCGCAGGCGGGCCAGCGCGACGAGACCTCGTAGCGCCCCTTTTCGGCTTGGCATCGCACATCCTTCGCCGCCCTCACGCGCGAAGGATCTTCTCCATCGCCTTTCCTCGTGCGAGCTCATCGACCAGTTTGTCCAGATAGCGGATCTCCTGCATCGTCGGCTCCTCAATCTCCTCGACCCGGATGCCGCAAATGACGCCCTTGATGAGGCGGCGCGAAGGATTCAGTTGTGGGGCGTCGGCGAAGAAAGTCTCAAAGTCCGTCTGCGATTCCAGGTGCGCCTCCAGCTCCTGCTCGCTATACCCGGTCAGCCATCGGATGATCTCATCAACCTCCGCCTTCGCGCGTCCCTTTCGCTCCGCCTTGGCCACATAATGGGGATAGATATCTGCAAAACTCGTCGTGTAGATCCGGGGCCTGGCCATGGTTTCCTCCTCTCGTAGTTACCCCGCGCAGCCCACCGAGACTGCAATCGAATTGTATATCAACATAGTCAGACTTTCCAGGCTGCGAAACGCTCCGCGACGGCCTGAACCTGCCAGGCCGGCTCTTGCTACCGGTACCGCCCCCACCTCTCGGCCGCCTCGTAGATCGCCCTCACGTTCTCCACCTTTGCATTGGCCGGGAGCGAGCAGCCGGTCGAGAGGATGAAGCCGCCCCGCGCGCCCGCGGTCTCGATCAGACGGCGACACCAGGTGAGGACCTCGTCTCGCGAGCCGAAGGCCGTGAGCCAGGCGGGCACGTTCCCCTTGATGCACGCGTGGTCTCCCAGGACTTCGTGCGCTCGTGCCATGTCAGTATCCCCGTCGAGCTCAATGACGCACCGCCTCGCGGGAAACCTTCGAAAGACATCGAGCCTGGAGGTCCAGGCCGTGTCGCAGTGGAGCACCGGGGTGATGCCGGCATCCACGAGCATGCCGACGATCGTGCTCAGGCCCGGATAGACGAACTCCTCGAAGTGGGCCGGCGAGAGAAAGGCGGGCGAGCTTCGCGAGAGCGCGACGAACACGCGGTTGACATTGACCAGGCGGGCCGCGTGGATCGAGAGGCGCGTCATCGAGCGAGCCCAGGCGCGGGCGGCCGATCTGACCGCCTGCGGCCGGTCGTAGAGATCCGTACACATCAGCCCGAGGCTTCGGCCTATCGACCAGTACTCGAACAGGGGCCCCGGATGCATGAACCCGACCGCCGGCTCGATACCCGCCGAGCGAAGTGCCGCGGCGTCGCGACGGAACCTGCCGGTATACGACAGGAGCATGAGGAGCCCGCGGACCAGGTCCGTTCCCGGGTAGAGCCTGCGGGCCACTTCGCGCAGAAAACGGAGCAGACCCAGGCGCTCGAAGAGCTCGTAGTCATCAGGGCAGAGCAGCTCGAACTCCTCGAACTGGTGCACCTGGTCCGCCGGCACATCGCGACCGGGCCAGCGCGCACGCGCGGGGGCCGCCATGATCAGGGTCCTGCTGACGTTCTCCGCGAGGTAGGTCATATCCCACGGGCCAAGCTCCCGCGCGGTTCGCAGGACCGCGTTGAACCGCTTCCCATCGTCGCGGATGAACTCGTCCTTTGGAAGGCCCGTGTAGGTTGCGGCGAAGTGGTCAAGCCAGGGCGCGACGGGGACGCGGTCGGCCGTCTCGAGGTTGATGGCTGCGCGTATCCGTTCAACCGATCTCATGACCTCTTCCGGGCGTATCCCACGTAGCAGAGGGACTTCATCGCGCTCTCGCGACAGCGAACGATACTGCAGAGCTCACGAACACTCAACCCGTCTCTGCCCAGCGCCCGCAGTCGCGGGAGGCGGGAGAGAAAGCCCACGCCCGGACGGACACCGGTCATATCCTCGACGGACATCCCGTTGGCTTCCAGTGTCCGGCGAAACTCTCCCGGCCTGATGAAGTATCTCCAGTTGTGAATGCCGCGTGGCACCATACGGGTGAGCAGGAATCGCTGCATGAAGAAATCCACGACGAGGTAGCTCAGGATCGTCCTGTTGACCGTCTCAAAGAAGAAGAACCCGCCGGGGGCGAGCACCCGTGAGATCTCTGCGATCACCTTCCGGTAATCGCTCACGTGCTCAAGGACATCCACGCAGAATACCAGGTCGAAGTGATTGTCCGGGAAGAGAAGTGCCTCGCCCACGCCCTCCTGGTAGTCTATGTGCAGGTTGAGCGCGCGCGCGTGGCTGCGGGCGGTCACCAGGCTGGGGGCCGACGGGTCGATCCCCGTCGCCTCAATGCCGAATCGCGCAATCTCCTCCGTCAGAAACCCGCCACCGCATCCTATATCGAGCGCCCGTCTCCCCCGGAACTCGTACGAGCGCTCGACCAGACGTCTGATGACGTACGCGAAGCGGACCGGGTTCATCATGTAGCGCATCATCAGGAGCGGGTTCTCGGTATCAGACCACCAGCCCGGGGCCTCGCGGTCGTAGAACTCGTTGTCTACGAACGTCTTTCGGTCCGGCAGGGTCACCGTGAAGGTACTGCCAACCTCCGGTTCGCTTTGCACCTCGACCGAGCCGTCATAGAGCTCGGCGAGTCGCTTGACCGCCGAGAGCCCAAGGCCGCTGCCGGGTATGTCAATGGTCTTCGCGTTGCGAATTCGCGAGAACTCGCGAAAGAGGAGATCGGTCTCCTCTGCCGTCATGCCGATTCCCGTATCCCGAACCGTGATCACGACCGCCTCATCGCGTCGGTCACAGGAGATCGCCACCGTGCCATCGGGACGGTTGAAGGTGATCGCATTCGACAGGAGCTTGTTGATGATGATCTCTACCTCATCGGCATCCGCGAGCATCTCCAGCGACGAGGGGGCGTGGACCTCGACGGTTATGCCGGTCGACACCGCGAGGCCGGAGATCGCTTCGGCCGCCTTCCGGGCGATCGCGGCGACATCCACCTGCACGAGGTGTCGTTTCCGCTTTCCGGCTTCAATGCGGGTGAGATCGAGCAGGTCGTAGATCAGCTTCCTCATACCGTCAAGGCGCGCGAGCGACTGCTCCGTTGCCATCTGTCGTTCAGCGGGATCCGCGCCCTTCTCCGGGTCCTGAATCGCCCGCAGGCTTTCCTCGACCGCGAAGATGGGTTCTTTCAGCTGATCGACGAGCGAAGTCAGAAACTCATAGCGAATGCTCCTGCGCTCCTCGGCGATGCGCCTGATCTGGCGCTGCACAGCGATGTGCTCTACGGACTTGCGGACGA
>SKZO01000175.1 GCA_007127335.1 Spirochaetales bacterium
ATATCCATGACTACGGAGAACGGGTGGTGAGATGAGTAAGACACGCGCATTCCTCGAAAACGTCGTCATCGTCGCGATCATGCTGGTGCTCATCCAGTCGCTCGTTGACGATGTCGCGGTGCTCGCCGGATGGCCCTGGGCGGTTCGTCTGGTGATCCTGTTCGTCGGCGTGGGACTCGACATATTCTTCACGATCGAGTTTCTGAGCCGTCTGTACGTCGCCTATGTCAATCGGAGGGCCGCCGTCTACTTCTTCTATGAGCGCGGCTGGGTCGATCTCATAGCGTCCATCCCGGTTCTCCTGCTGACCTCAGGCCCCGCGGCCCTTGCATATTGGAGCGGTACTGCGATGGTCGTGGGCACAGCCCGCATGGTCAACGTGCTGAAGGTCGTGAAGGCGATCCGTATCGCGCGCGTTCTGCGGCTCCTGCGTCTTCTCAAGGTCTTCGCACGCGTCGAAGACACAGGGTCGACCATGACGCAACGGCACGTGGCCAAGATCGCGACGATCGCGGTAACGGTGATCGTCGCAGGCGCTCTGGCGCTCAACGTCGGACTCGGTCTTCTGAACGTTCCGGGACTCGAGCACCGCTATCACCAACAGATGCTGCGCCTGCTCGACCGCGTCCGGAGCTACGATCTCACGCAAGTCGCCGGCGTGCAGGCGGTTGAAGAGCTTGCAGCCGTGGATGGGGCCCTGCTCCTGGTTCAGCGCGAAGGAAGGACGGTCTACTCTCGGTACGGTACGGCGCACTACGAGACCTACTTCGGACCGGCGGACTACGGGTTCAGCGAGCGCGACGGCGTGCGGGTGTTCTTTGATGCGAGACCGCTGAACCGGCACCATAGTCGGACCACCCTCATCTATCTGCTGATCATCGTGGTGCTGGTTCTCTGGTATCTGCTCTACTACGCTCCGCACTTCGTGAAAACCGTCAGCGATCCGATTCATGTCATGTCTCGCGGGATGAGTGAGAAGGGGTTCAACCTCGAGGTGAAGGTGCCTTCGCTCTACCGAACGGACGAGGTCTACCGGCTCGGGCGATTGTACAACGACGTCTATCTTCCGCAGAAGGATCGGTCCGGCTCCCATGGATACCCGGACTCGGTCGGTCTGCATCACGATGAGACGCGGGATACCCTGGACGAGTGAATGATCGTTTCGATGATACAGCTCATAATCGAGCTGCCTGAAGTCGGCTCGATCAAGGACAAACGGCGGATGGTGAAGTCACTGAAGGACAAGATGATCCGTCGCTACCGGATATCGGTCGCGGAGATCGATCTCCACGAGAGCCTCTCCTTCACCCATATTGGTGGTGCGGTCGTATCGAATTCCCGTGAGCACGGAGAGAGGATCATGCAGAAGGTACTGCATTTCGTGGAGGAGGAGTGCCTCGGGCGAATCCAGGACGTTCAGATCGTCAGTGAGCGATTCTGAGACAACCGCTCCCCGGACGCCGGGACGAGGTAGAGATCCGGCAGGCGTCGCTCGCCGCCCATTTCGAGGGCATCGGGAATCTGATCAACACTGGTTCTGGGAACCGCGAAGAAGTGTCGAAACGGCTCGTAGCGGACGCTCTCAACGCGGACTTCGTACTCGAAGCTCCTGTCGATCCCTTCGCCATCGGCCGCTACCGGTTCCGGCCAGAAGAGATAGGTCCCGGCCGTATTGACAACGATGGGATAGGGGTTCTGCCAACGGGAATCGATCATGGCGACCGGTTGACCGTCCTGAAGCAGCTGCACCTCGACGTCTGTGATGAGCTCGAACGTTGTGCCGTTGAACAGGCGGCCCTTTATCGTGGGAAGATAGAAGTGGGGCCCCCGGACCGACCGCACGTAGGTGTTCTCTCCGCCGTAGAAGGATCTGCGCACGGCGCTGACCCGCCGTAACCCTTCGTGTACGAGTGTGACCATGTCGACGAAGAGTTGGGGGTCCTGGGCGAGTTCGAGCTCAGTGTGAGCCTGTCCCCGCTGCGAGCTGACATAGCGTTGTGGTATCCGGTTCAGCACGAAACAGGCGGCGTCCATCCTGCACTCGACCGACGTGGAGTACCTGGGGTTCCCGGACGCCTCGTCGTCCTCGCAGACATCATCCACGATTCTGAGGACCGCCTCTTCCATGAGATTGTGAATAACCAGCGACTTATGCGTTGCCACCCGTTGCCCCTTTCCCGAGCTCGCTCTTGAGCTCGAGGAGATCCGTCAGCGACTCGATTGCTTCGCGGAAATCGCGTACCGTCTCCTTGAGGGCGTAGTAATTCAGTCCAGCGTAGTAGATTTTGCCGAAGACCGTGAACGTGATCTCCTTCGCCGCCGTCTGCAGCGTGTGGTAGCAGCCGTACTCGTAGCAGATCTGCATCATCTCTTCGATCTTGCCCTGCACGAAGTCTGCGAGGTTGCTCGAAAAACTGAAGGTGTAGGCAAGCTCGAGAAACTTGCTGTCCCGGTCTATGTAGATTGCACCCTGAAACCCGTCACCGCTCTCAAATCCGGCGGAATACGTCTCTTCGAGGTACTCGCCGTCGAGGGTCTCAAATCCGAGCTCGCGAAGCAGTACGCTTACCCTCCGGACCCGTTCCTTCATCAGTTTTGATTGTTTCATCCGCAGGCTCTCGCCAAATCTTACCCCAAGGCATGTCGATAATCAATGCGTTTCCGCCGTCACCCGGGCCAGCAGCTCGTGCGGACGCGAAAGTGATGCAGCAACCGACGGCTCCAGTACGAGTCGTATCCGACGCAGCGCGCGGGTGAAGTCCTCGACGACCGCAGGCGTGAACACCGTGCCGGCGCTCGGGTAGTCGATCACCCGCTGTCCATCCAGCACCGGAAACGCGACCTCGAAGCTCACGGCTTCCGGGACGTCGAGGATGACGTCGCACGAGGCGACCTCCCGCCCGATCTCGTCGCGGATCATTGCGGCCAGCAGTCGCGCTGCGACGGTCCGGGTCTCGAGGTCTTCGAAGGAGCGGTGGATCGCGGACGTGTCGTCGAACCCGACATCGGCTGCGGAGACGTAGAGTTGTCGGTTGCGCACGCGGCGTATCAGCGTGA
The DNA here is from genome assembly GCA_007127335.1 of Spirochaetales bacterium. GTDB lineage: Bacteria > Spirochaetota > Spirochaetia > DSM-27196 > SLST01 > SLST01. The sequence continues at coordinate 3,058 of SKZO01000175.1, forward strand.
ACGGCTCCTCGTGGCGTGCTCCAAAGTCGGCGTAGAAGCTCTCGTCGGTATGCCCGTAGAGTTCCGACTCGGTGATGAGGCCCTCGGTAAGCCCGCGGTACAGTCCTTCCTTGATCATGGCCGTCGCCACCCGCACGTCCCGATGCCAGTAGACCGCGCGGTACATCAGGTACTTGCTGAACAGGATGTTCTCCACCGCGGAGATGCCCGACCGTTCGAGTGCGACGCTCTGTGGCCCGTTCGGTCGCAGTCGGCTGATTGCATAGTCAATGTCCTGTGTGCCGTAGGGGACGCCGCAGTAGTAGGCGTCACGGTTCAGGTAGTCGAGCTTGTCCGGGTCGAGTGATCCTGAGAGAAGCCGGCGGAAGAGCCTCACCTCGCTGAGTCCTCCGTCATCGAGCGACTCGTCGATGATCCTCGCAACGATCTCAGGATCAACGCGAGCCTGCTCGCGTAATCGAGCGGCGAGCGGTCCTTCGAGCACCATCCGTGCGGCGATACTCTCGTGCTCCTCCAGTGGGAGCTCCTTGAGGCTGTGGGTGAACGGGAAGTGTCCGAGGTCGTGGAACAGCGCCGCGCAGAGGTAGGCGGTCACGTGCTCCCGGGAGATCGGCGGGGTTTCGTCGTACGTGAGCAGTGCGCGGATCATACGCTTCGCGATGTGGTACACGCCCAGGCTGTGCGCGAGCCGGGTATGCGTTGCTCCGGGGTAGATGAGGTGCGTCGGCCCGAGTTGCCTGATCCGGGAGAGCTGCTGGAACTCGGGGGAGTCGGTAAGGGCGGCGAGACCGTCGGACAGATGGATATGACCCCACAGCGGGTCGCGCACCGGGGTGGTGAAATCGCGATCGAGGTGCCAGATCACATGATCCTTTACATCCATCAGCGGCCACTCTATAGTAACCCCAACCGTGCGTCCAGCAAGCTCTATGCTCATCCTCGGTGTGTTCCTCGTTCTGACTGCGGCGTTCGGCTGTACGCGAACCGAAGCCGGGGGCGATCCGGTGCGGGCACCGTCGCCGGCGGCAGAGACCCGCGAAAAGGTGCCGGATGACGAGGCGGCGGCCGGCGTGCCCATGCGGTTGACCGAGGCAGGCGTTGAGCGCAGAGCGCCCGCCCCGACATCCCCGATCGACCCGCGTGATACCGCCTTCGCCGGCCATCGGCTTGCTGCACCACCGCTCTACCCGTCCGATTTCCGCATCGGGAGCCTGCGAACCGACGGGCTCTCCGCGGCGGAGCACGACGCACGACTGACCGCACGGGAAACGCTGCTCGAAACAGGCTCCGGATCGGTTCCCCCATCGTTGGACTTCGCCTCCACCGGCGCGCGGCGCGTCGCCGAGCGACTCGCGCAGACCGATCGTCCGTGGTCGACCGTTCGCGTCGGCAGACCCAGGGGAATCGGAGCCGGCGAGTTCTCGTTGCCGTTCGCGCTGAAGGGAGAGGAGGGCCGCTGGGAGGGCGAGATCGTTCTGGAAAGGGCCGATGGCGAGTGGTATACTTTGGATATTCAGGCGAGTTGGTTGAGTAGGGAAGGGGTCGTTTTTTCCGACCCCGGGGGCGGTACGGCGGGAACCCAATGGTGACTGGAGGGCCGGGTGGCACATGAGATCAAGCGGATAGAGAAGGAGTTCATCCTGAAGAACGTGCGCGAGCAGCGCACGCCGCTTGAGCTGCACGTCGGTCCGGAACGGCTTCAGGCGATGATCGACAGGATGGACGAAGAGCGTATCTGGATCCGTCTGGTCGACGATGTCTTCCCGCCGGAGATATCGAGCATCACGGTCTTCTTCCGTTTCCGCAACAATCCCATGACGTTTACGAGCCGTGTGATCGAGCACACCGACGAGGTGGCCGAGGTAGCGCAGCCGAACGAACTGTTCCGCGATCTCTCGCGGAGCTTCGAACGCATCAAGGCACCGAGGGACGTGAGCGTGTCCTTTCTGTTCAAGGGCAAGCAGGTCCGTCTCGACTACCCGGATTCCGACCAGTACGAGCCGGCCGATGACCCGGGAGTCGATCCGGGTTTTGATGCCTCGAAGGTTTCCGAGCTGCTGCGCGCGTTTCGCGAGCGTGCCGCCGGGTTCGCGACCGAGAACAAGATCGTCATGTTTCGGGAGCGCAGGCCGGAGAGTTTTCAGGAACGACTCATTGCCCGATCGGGCAAGATACTCGTGCTTCCCTTCTACGCGGTCGAGGCACAGATACGTTCACCGCAGGTGCGCGAGCGACTGCTCAGTCAGGACGAGATCATCTCCATCAAGGCGGATGAGGGCGAGGACATGTTCAGCGTGCTCGAGCAGATCGGGAAGATCGTCGAATCCAATCGTGCGCGACGACTCTGGCACGAGTTGTACTGCCCGGTGCTGTATCGGCAGTATGTCGTCGGCTACCTCTACCTGATGCGTTCGGATGCCGATCAGGAGCGGTTTGAGCCGGGAGTGTTCGACTTCGTCCTTCAGTTCGGGCGGGTTCTCGCGTACTCGCTGAAGGTCAACGGGTACTTCAAGGCGGAGCCGCAGATCGACGAGTTCGGCGCTGCCGAGCTCATAGACATCTCGGGTTCCGGCGTGCTCTTCGGGTGTCCGCCGGACGGGCCGGACGTGTTGCTCTATACCGATCTCGACCTGAAAATATCGCTCGGGGCCGAATCGATTGATGCGCGAGGGCGGGTGATGCGCAAGTATCACGACTCGGGCCGCACCTATATTGCTATCCAGTTCATCGAGCTCGATCCGGACGATATGGAGAAGCTGTTCCGGCAGATCTACGGTGACGATTATCGTGGGGATGTCGACTCCGTGGGCGTGGCCGACCCGAGGAACATGCCTGCCGACGAGTGGTGATCATCGGCATCCGCTGATTCGTGCGATCCTCTCAACCGCGGCTTCCATTCGGGCGAGAATCTAGGGGAGGAAGCCGATGTACACACTCGCGGTGGAAATGCACGGACTCAGGCAACTCAAACGCCTGCAGCCCGATCTCGTCCAGGACATCAGGCGACGCGTCATAGCCGTCGTCGAGGTTCACGGCGGGACCTTCTCCGCTGAGCACGGCGGTCTCTGGGTGTTCAGATTCGAGCGTGCGCAGCCGGGAGACAGACAGGGTGTTCTGGATGCCCTGAACCAGACCGCGTCGGTGCTTGCCGCGCGTGAGAACGAGCTCGCCGGGTGGGGCGTTCTGGTGGACTACCTCGAGGGCCCGGTTGCCCGGACGGTCTCGAACGTCCGGGAGACGGTGCTCGGTCTCTACGAGGACAATGCGGTCTGGCTGGGCCCCGGGGCGTACCCGTTGCTCTCTTCGCACCTGGCGACCGATCACCTCGAGATCTGCGGCAGGTCGCTCTACCGCGTTCTCGGGATTCTTGGCCCTTCATCAGCCGACGTCGGATCCGCGTACGAGACGGCCCGATCGGATCGCTCAACGGATGCCATTCTGGATGCGCTGGCGATGGACGAGCTCGTGGGCGGCATGCTTCTCGTCGTGTCCGACGATCCGACGGCAAACCGGGTGAACGTGCGCTCAGCGCTCGCGGAGCTGATTGGTTCGTCGCCGGTGGTACGGTGGCTGGAGGCCGAGCGGTGTGAAGGGGATCCGCTCGGGCCGGTCATCTCCGCGTTCACGGCGCTCGATGTGCACGAGACGACGTTCTGGTTGCGTGAGGCCGAACGCGCCGTCTGGGATGAACGGGTCTCTCTGGTGGATGAGGTTATCTGCGGCGGAACCCGTTCCGCCCTCGCAGACTGCCGTGACACTGATCTGCTCATTGCCTTCGAGGTCTACCTGGCAGCCTATGTCCGACGCGCCGCGGATGCCCTCATCCCTCCGTTTCTGGTCTGCCACGAGATCGACCGCTGGTCATCGCCGTCGGTCGACGCACTTGCGAGGATCGCGGGCAGGCTGCCGGTGCGAGGCGGCGAACCGGGGCTGACTCTCGTGGGCACGTCGTCGCGGGCCGTATCAACTGCCGCGATCTCGTCCATGGTTCGCCACACGCTGCGTCTGCCGCGGCGCGGGATCACCGAGATTCGCGAGCATTCCGGTGCACCGGTGAACTGGGATCGACTCGCGAGAGTTACGCATCTGCGAAGTGCCGCCGTGGTGCACTATCTGGCCCAGGCCGACTACTGGGACGGTCTGACCGACGACAGGCTTGACGGGGTTACCGACTCGGATCTGGCCTGGAAAGTCGTGGCAGCCGAGGATTCAGAGTTTCAGGAGCTCATGCTGGCGGCTCACTATACCGGGTCGATGATCGGCCACGACCAGTTCGTCGAAGTTGCGGTGAAGCTCGGTCCCGATCGAACCCGGGTTCCGGCTCTTCTGTCGCGCATGCGATCGCTGGGGCTGGTCGAGGACCGGGAGGTTCTCGTCCTCTGCTATCCTGAACACAGGAGCCGTCTGGAGGCGACCCTTGGTCGCACCGCCCACACCGTCTACACAAAGATCGCCGGGGCGCTGGTGGATCTCGTAGCCGCGGATGAGATCGTGGTGACCGAACCGCTTGTCCGGTTCCTGACTCAGCTCGATGAGGGGCGCCATGTCCCAAGGCTGTTCCATTCGTTGTTGACCCGTGTGATGAGCGAGCGCAGGCTGGATGAGGCTCACCGGCTTCTCTACGATGCTGCGACTCCTCGCTGTCCGAGCAGCTCGGTACGCGCATGTCTCCAGGGAGTGCTGATCGCGAACCGGCTTCGTCATTCGCTGCTGCAGGGGAACACGCAGGCGGCCGAGCGTGCCGCGATCGCGAGCGACCGGATCAACGATGAGGCGGTCTGTGCAGAGATCTCCGCGGACCTGCTCGTGCAGAAGGCAAGACACTCGTTCATCGCGGGACGACTGAAGGAGACTGTTGCCTTCCTGAAGCAGGCGACGATGTTGCACCAGGACCTGGACGACGGTGCAGGGCTCGCGAGGGCGAATCTCGATTTCGGCTCCGTACTGCTTGCGCAGGAGGACTTGCTCGGCGCGAAGGAGTATGTACTGATCGGCGCACAGGAAGCGGCTGACAGTGGCGACTCGTTCGAACAGATTCGGGCAGTCTACCTGATGCTGGTGACCGATTTCGTCTTCGGCAATTTCACCCGGGTGCTCTCGACGGCAGTATCGCTTGCTGACCGAGCGCGCGATCTGGGCATGCGCGAGATGCAGCTGTTTGCGCAGTTCGCACAGGGAAGAGTCGCGTTCGAGCTGGGTCGCTATGACGAAGCGATCGATTGCTTCTCGCGTGGGCGCGCGCGCACACGGCTCTACGGTATGCCGCAACCGGGCATCGTCCTCGAGCGGTGGCTCGCTCGCGCGCTCCTGTATGACGGGAGGGTCAATCGCGGGATGGAGCTGCTGCAGGACCGGGCGCAGAATGCCGAGGCCGCGCTCTTCCTCGCCGAAGGTTTCCTCCTGCTTGGAGAGCACGTGGACGGTATCAACGAGCTCGAACGGGGGCTCGCCTTTTCGCGGCCGGTACCCGCGACGGCCGAAGGGCTCTCCTGGGCGAACGGATTCGCATCGCTCGAGGACCGGGCCATTGGCCGCACGACCGGTATACCGGTCCTCGATCATCAGATGATGGCGCTTCGCGGATTCCTGCTCGCCGAAAACGGAAGGGTGGCTGAGGGGGTCAACGAGATGCATCGGCTCACGCGTGAGTTGGGTATCAGCGAGATCGATCCGTACAACCGGATCTACTTCTACCTGTACAGCATGATCCTGCCGGACAGCGGTGAGTTCAACGTCGAAGATGGAACGACGGTGCTCGGCAAGGCTGTTCGCTACATCCAGCAGCGTACGAGCAGAATGGACGCGTATAATCACAAGACGGATTTTCTCAGACGCAACTACTGGAACACACGACTGATGCACCACGCCCAGGCGCATAACCTGGTCTGACCTTGACTCAAGATGCGCCATTGGCTATGTTGTGAACTCGAATCTGCGGTGGCGTAGCTCAGTCGGTAGAGCAAGCGGCTCATATCCGCTCGGTCGGGGGTTCAAGTCCCTCCGCCACTAATTCCCGAAAATCATGTGAATTCATAGGCAACTCCCCGAATCGGGTATATAATGGCCCAAAAGTTCTTCGGGGGGGGAACGATGCAATTCTCAGGTTCAGACATCGTCGTCCTTGCGATTGTCGGGATAGTCCTTTTCGTCTACCGTCAACTCGACCGGAACAACCGTTCACTCGACAAGGTAAGGAAGTACGTGACACGCGTACACGATGAGCTCGACGTGCACGTCCAGGAGAAGGTCGTTGCGATCAAGGATATGGGCATCGAGCTCGAGGTCCATCAGAAGGCCGCTCGTGAGGTGCTCAAACGCGTACAGGGGATCGAGAGTGGTCTCAACAACCGCGCAGAGGAGATCGAGCGGATCGGAACACGGATCCAGGAGTACGACGCCGCGCTCGATGAGCTCGTGCAGATGACCGAGCGTGCGCAGGAGAACATCAACCGCGTCCGCGAGGAGTCATCGTACGTCGACTCGGTCGGCCGCCGGATCAGGCAGAGCCAGGACCGGCTGGTTGCTGTGGAGAAGGGGCTGGAGGAGATCGTCGAGCGCTTTGGTCGCGACAACGAGGCGCAGCTCGCGGAGGCTCAGGAGGCGGTGTTCGGTCAGGCCGAAGGCAAGGTCTCGGCGGTTCGTGAGGAGATCGCGGGGTTCCAGGAGCGGGTCAACCAGTTTGCCGAGTACATGCGCGGCGTTGAGGAGCGGGCTCAGACGATCAGCGAGCGAACCCGGGACGAGCTCGAAGACGTGGCCGATGCCGTCGTGCACCGAGCCCAGGAGGCTTCGATCCAGAGCTCCGAGCAGCTTGGCGAGATGCGCGAACAGCTCGAGACGCTCGAGACCGACTACCAGAAACGGTTGCTGCAGCTCGCCGAACGCGGCGAGAAGATGGAGACCAGCGCGCTTGCGAACCTGCGGGAGCGCATTGAGAGCGAATCGCAGGAGGTCGCTCGTGAGCTGGCCTCCAGGCTTGAGCACCAGAAGCGCGCACTCCAGGAGAGGATCGACGCGGCGATCGTGGAGGTCGACGCGGCCGAGGCGAAACTCGCCGATCGTGACCGCCGCCTCGAAGAGTCACGCAGCGAGATCGACCGGAGAATTCACGGCTTTGCATCGGAGTTGGGCGATCGTGTGCAGCGCGCGGCAGATGAGGCACAGCAGCGGATTCTCGGCGAGATCGAGGATCGACTGACCGAGTACGAGTCGCAGATCACCTATCGCTTCGAGAAGCTCGGCGACGTTGGACAGGAGATCGATCAACTGGAGACGCGGCTGAACGATGCGATGGGGCACATCGTCTCGCGCGTTCAGGCCGAGTTCACGCAGTTCGCCGACGAGTTCCGGGAGAGCAGGGGCAGGGAGCGAGCCGCGGTACAGGCGGAGATGGGCGAGGTCCGTGACGAGATGTCACACCTCGAGGACGGACTCAACGATCTCAAGAACCGGGCCTATGAGAACGTCAACGCGAAGCTCCAGGTCTTCGAGGATGATTTCTTCGCCGATCTCAAGGAACGGCAGGTGGCGATGGAGCAACGCCTGGTGGACTGGCAGGCGGCGTTCCAGCAGGAGCTCGACCAGGTCTCCGAGGGGGCGCGCGACGAACGTCGTCGGCTCGAGTCCGAGTACAGCGGCGAGGTGAGAAAGCAGCTCGAGGGTCTCCAGTCGACGGCATACGGCAAGTACGAGCAGATGCAGGAGGAAGTCGTCGAGTTCCAGCGCGGTATCGAGCTCCGGGTGTCGGACTCCCGCGAGTTGATCGCTTCGCTCGAACGGGAGATCGAGGAAGAGATACAACAGCTCGCTGCGGAATCGAGAAGCGGTCTGCGAACGCAGTTCGCAAGCCATCGAGAACAGATGGCCGACGAGCTCAAGGAGCTCGAGCGCAGCGTACGGCAGCAGATCGAGGAGGTTGGCCGTTCCGTGGATCAGGGACGCAATGCGCTGGAGTCTCTGCTCGAGGAGAGCCGATCCGACGCGTCGAAGTGGAAGCGCGAAGTCGACCATCAGCTGAACAGCACGTCGGCCCAGATCAACCAGCAGATCGCCGACTTCAGAGTTGCCATGGGCGAGACGCTCACGGAACTGCGTGAGACGTTCAATGCCGAGCGGGACGAAGCGCTGAGCGCCAACCAGGCCGAGCGCGACCGTCTGCAGACCGAGCTCGACGACCTTGGGGCGCAGCTCATGCAGATCACCGAAGAGATCCGCGTGAAGAGTACCGAGGCGCTTGCGGAGTTCGGAGCGCGGTACTCGGATCTGCGTCTGGACTCGGAGAAGCAGGTCAAGGCGATGAGCGCGGAGGTTGACGCGCGCATCAAGGATTTCCGGTCCATGGTCCAGGACAGCCGTGACCAGTTCGCCGCGAACCAGGAGCGTCTGCTCGGCAGACTGAACCAGGAGGCGAGCTCGCTTGCGACGAACCTGCACGAGATCGAGCGGCAGCAGAAGAGCTTCATTGAGCAGACCGGGATCTTCGAACGAGCCGATCTTCTGAAGGACGAGCTCGGTCAGGAGATCGCCGGTCTGCGCGCCGATCTCGAACGAGTGGAAACACAGCGGAAGGAAGTCCGGGAGATCGAGAGCCAGTTCTCGCGGCTGCGCAAATCCGCAGACGAGGTCAGCGACAAGATGGCGCGGTTCGTAGCGGAGAAGCGACGGATTGACGCGCTCGAGGGCGACTACAAGAAGCTGCTCTCAATGAGTCAGGCGGTGGAGCTGAAGCTCGACCACGTGACCGCGAGCAACGACGCGCTCCAGTCGATGCAGGCGTCGCTGCGATCGCTCGAGCAGCTTGAGAAGGATGTCGAGGGCCGGTTCCAGCGGCTTGAGAAGAAGCGCTCCATTCTTGATCTCACAACCGAGGGCGTAGACAAGAACTTCCAGAGCCTGCAGGAGATCGAGACGAAGCTGCGCGATATCACGACGCAGATCGATGTCGTTCCCGAGAAGATCGAGGAGCTGTCCGGAAGGATGGCGCAGCTGGCGGCGAACAAGCGCGATGCCGACGGGGCTGTCAAGCAGCTCGCGCTGCTCGACCGGACGCTCGAAGAGATCGAAGAGCGGATGGAGCATCTCAACCAGGCGCGCGAGTGGCTGGCAAGAACCGAAACCCGCCTCGAGGAGGTCCAGCGGGAGGCCGAGGAGCAGGTGAAATTGCTCGGCGCGCTGATGAAGCAGGAGCAGAAGGGCGGGAAGAAGGGCGACGGTGCGCCGCCGGTGACCACGCGCGATACGGTGATAAAGCTCGCGAGACAGAGCTGGAACGTGGACGAGATCGCCCGGGCAACGAGCCTGTCACGCGGAGAGGTTGAGCTCATTCTCGAGCTCTCTGCGAAGTAGGCGCATCGCGGACCGAGGACCTGTCAGAATGCTCCTCCCGGTGTCGAAAGCGTGAGCGTCAATCCAAACGTCGGGGTGGCCTCTCCTCCGGCGAAGAGTGCCGCCGGATTGGTGAACTCGCCGTCCTCGGGTCCGAAGGTGAACCGCGCCGAGAGTGAGAGCGAGAACCGTTCGAGAAACTGATGCCTGATCGACGGGATGAGGACGCCTGACCGGTCGCTGAGGTTCACAAGGCCCAGGGTCGACAGCGTGAGTCCCTGCGCGAACAGATCCGAGACCGAAGCGGTGATTGCCCCGTAGTGGCGCCCCCAGTTGGCGAGGTCGGAGAACCCGAGGGTTGGTGGTGGCTCGTAGTCTTCGGGACGGTCGTTTGGAGCACGGTAGTCAGCGTTGAGCGTCGGGTTCAGCAGCAGCTCGGCCGCTGCCGGCAGCAGTCCGGGAACGGAGCCGTCATAGCCCTCGCCGTTGTAGAAGTACTGAGCGATGACCGCAGTTGAGACTCCTCGCTCCCATTCCCGAAGATACCGTGCGCCGGCCGTCGCCTGGTAGAACGGCCGATCGTCGACCTCGTAGGTCTCCAGTACGAGCTCCTCGTTGCCGCCGTTCGCCGGGGACACGAAAACCCGGTCGGAGCCCCAGAGCAGGACCGCCTCGGAGAAGACGTCGACTTCGCCGATCGAAGCGGTGGACAGGACGACCAGACGGGGGGCGAGCGCCCTCTGGTAGTAGGCGCCAAGCCCGATCTCTCCGCGTCCCACCGCGAAATCGACTCTGGGCGCGACGGCCACGTCGCGCACTCCGGCTCCCGTGTTGGTGATCAGGTACAGGTAGGCGTTCCCGGTGAGGCCGAACGGGTAGACGGCTCGCAGCGAGACGGGGCCGAGTCGGTCCGCGGTCGGGTCCTCCGCGTCCAGCGCCGTGAGGTTCAGCACGTCGGCCGGACTGAAGAAGTACCCCGTTCCCCACTTGATCGTGTGTCTGCCAAAGCGGAAGAACAGCGTGTCGCGCCACGTGTAATCCGAAAACAGCTCGAAGACGGTGATATCTATGCCCGGCGGGCTACCGGTGGCAGGGGCGTCAGGCTGCTCCAGGTTCTCCGCATCGATCGTAAAGAGGACCGTTCCGTCTTCGTCCGTGACGACGATGTTCCCCTCCTCATCCTCCTCCGCGGTCAGCCCATCCGGAAGCGCCACCCCGGTCAGCGCGTCGGCGGTGATCGCGAAGCCCGGCCCCTGGTCGCTCGTGGTCTCTATCCTGAACTTTCCGTACGCGCGGAAATCGGTACGCGGTCTCGCGTCGAAGAAGAGGTCTGCGCCGATCGACGGAGTGAGCGTGTTGGAGTCAGGGTCAAGCATCTCGAAGTCGGGCGTCCAGACGTCGTTCCACGTCCAGTCGGAGCTTATAGATCCTCGTATCCGTCCGCCCCAGCGGACGCCATCGGTGCGCAGGAGGTCGTCCTGCGGACTCTCGCTCATGAGCGACTCGTCGGCAACGTCGATCATGTCGTCGTCGAGGAACAGCGAGTCGAAATCGTCGGAACCGAACGGATGGTCCGACGGATCGTCCGGATCGTCCGTTTCGTGGGGCCCATCCGGTTGTTCCAGAGGGTCTTCCTCGAGCGAGAAAGGGTCGTCGAAGAACCCGTCGCCAAAAAGGTCATCGTCGTCCGCTTCGTCG